>JBIPLY010000263.1:0-5852 GCA_044369385.1 Acetobacteraceae bacterium
CCCCGCTGGCCCGCGCCATCTCCCGCGCCGCCTATGCCAAATGGGTGCCCCTGATCGGCCGCGAGCCCTGGCCGATGACCGCCGATTACGAAGCCGCCATCCGCAACCACCGCATCGACCTGCTCCACCTCGAAGGCGAAGCCATCGCCCTGGTCGAGCTGATCCCCCAGCCCGACCATCTGCTGATCGAAAACGTCGCCGTGCTGCCGGACCACCAGGGCCGGGGCCACGGCCGTCGCCTGATGCACCACGCCGAGGCGGTGGCCGCCACCCTCGGGCTGCGCCTGCTGCGGCTCTACACCAACCAGCGCTTCGCCGAGAACATCGCGCTCTACACGCGGCTGGGCTATGCGATCGACCGCACGGAAACGGTTCCGGCGGGAACGGTGGTGCATATGTGCCGCAGCATCTGAAAAGGATTTCTGTTCAAGACGCCGCCGCCGCCCCCCAGAACACGCAACCCCCACCCGATGCCCTGCGGCTTCGGATGGGGGCGGCCTGCTTCCGGACCTGGAGAGTCCCGCGCCGCCGTGGCGGCGCGTCTCGGCAGATCAGAAGTTCAGGGCGTTGAAGGCGGTGGTCAGGCGGCCGGTCAGCGCGGTGAAGGCGGTGGCGAGGCCAAGGGCGAGCACGCCGGCGATCAGGCCGTATTCCATGGCGGTCACGCCACGACGGTCGGCTGCGGCGCTCTTCACGATCTGGGTCACGATCTGGAACATGTTCGGATCTCTCTCTGTTTTTATGAAGCTTGACGGCACTCTCTGCGCTCGGTGCCCCTGGGTTTCGGCCCGGAGCGTTCCTCTGCGGCAAGACAAAATTTACAGAATGTTTCTTTCGACCAGATTACAGGCTGGGCTTTTTTTTTGGGATTTTACCCGAGTTTTTCAGACCCGCCGGGGACGTCAGAAAAGCCCATCGCCCTGAAAATGCTGAAAACTCCAGCCGGCCGCGGCATCCGTTTCGGCTGCGGCGAAACGATTCTCACCGAACGACATGGCGCAAACCTGCGAAACATGGATCATCGGCAATCCGTTCGCCATCGCCCAGCCCTGCATCGCCCCCCCGCCCTTGCGCAATTCGGCCCGCTGGCGGATGGAAGCGAAGCTGTCCTTCCACCGCCCCCGATCAGGCCCGCCCCATGCAACCGCCGCCTTTGTCCCCGCAATGGGCCGCCGCCCACTGGGAAGCCAACGCCGAGGCCTGGACCGCCCATGCCCGCGCCGGCTTTGACCGGTACCGCGACCTGGTCAACACCCCGGGCTTCCTGGCCCTGCTGCCGCCGATCGCCGGGCTGCACGGCCTGGACATCGGCTGCGGCGAGGCGTCCAACACCGCCCATCTGGCCCGCGCCGGTGCCGCCATGACCGCGATCGACATCGCCCCCACCTTCCTGCGCCACGCCCGCGCCGCCCACCCCCATATCCGCTTCGTCCGCGCCGATGCCGGCGCCCTGCCCTTCGCCCCGGCCAGCTTCGATTTCTGCACCGCCTTCATGTCCCTGATGGACATGCCGCACCATGCCCAGGCGCTGGCCGAAGCCCACCGCGTCCTGCGCCCCGGCGGCTTCCTGCAGTTCTCCATCCTGCATCCCTGCTTCGTGCCCCCGCACCGCCGCAACATCCGCGACGCCGTCGGCCAGGTCACCGCGCTGGAGGTCGGCGGCTATTTCGACCGCATCGACGGACGCGTCGACACCTGGCATTTCGGCGCCGCCCCGCCCGCAGCCCGCGCGGCCGTCCCCCCCTTCCGCGAGCCGCGCTTCCACCGCACCCTGTCGCACTGGCTGAACCTGCTGGCGGCGGCCGGCTTCATCCTGGAGGCCGCCGGCGAACCCCGCCCGGATGCCGCCACCGCCGCGGCCGAACCTTATGTGGCCGACAATCTCGTCGCCCCCCTGTTCCTCCATCTGCGCGGCCGCAAACCATGACCGATCCCGCCCCCCTTGATCCTGAGCGCCTCGCCGCCGAGGCCGCCGCCGCCCTGGCCAACGGCCCCAACCCCGCCATGCTCGCCCGCCTGCACGACGCCTGGCGCGCCCACCCGAACCACCCCCTGCTCACCCTGCGCCTGGCCGACGCCCTGCACCTCGCCGGCCAGCGCGACCAGGCCATCGCCGCCTACACCGCCGCCCTCGCCCTCGATGCGATGTCCTTCGAGGCATGGTACGGCCTGGCCGGCGCCCAGCTCGCCCGCGGCGCCCACGCCGCCGCCCGCGACGCCGCCGTCCAGGCCCTGGGCCTCGCCCCCCACGCCGAAGGCGCCCGCTGCCTGCTGGCCGAGGCGCTGTTCGGCCTCGGCGAGGTCGATGCCGCCGCCGCCGCCTATGGCCGCGTCATCGCGCGCGCCGAGCCCGCGGTGCGCGACAGCGCGCTGGCCAGCCTCGCCGTGCTCATCCCCGGCAGCCCGGCCGCCGACCACGCCCGCGTGCGCGCCATCCGCAGCGCCTGGATCACGCGGGCCGGCGGCGCCATCCAGCCCCTGCCACCCCGCCCCGCCCCCACCGGCCGAAGAATCCGCCTCGGCTATCTCTCCGCCTTCTTCGGCGCCCGCAACTGGATGAAGCCGGTCTTCCCGGTCATCAACCACCACGACCGCGCCCGCTTCGAGGTCCACCTGATCTCCGACGGCGACGACCCCGCCGCCGAAGCCGGCTACCTCGAACACCCTGACGACAAGCTCTGGCAGGTCCGCGGCATGGCCAACGGCGCGCTCGCCCGCGCCATCGCCCGCGCCGAGCTCGACATCCTCGTCGACCTCAACGGCTACAGCCTGGCCGGCCGCCTCGGCCTGTTCCCCTATCGCCCCGCCCGCCTCCAGCTCGGCTGGTTCAACATGTTCGCCACCACCGCCGTCCCCGGCCTCGACGCCCTGATCGGCGACGACAGCGTCATCCGCCCCGAAGAGGAACCGCACTACAGCGAAACGATCCTGCGCGTCCCCGGCTCCTACCTCGCCTTCCAGGTGCCCTACCCCACGCCCCCCGTCGCCCCCTCCCCCTGGCACGCCACCGGCGCCCCCACGCTGGGCTGCCTCGGCAGCGCCTACAAACTCACCCCGCAAACGCTCGACGCCTGGGCCGCCATCCTGCGCGAAGTCCCCGCCGCCCGGCTGCACATCGGCAACCCGTCGCTGGACGACGACAGCAACCGCGCCGAACTCCTGCGCCGCCTGTCCCGCCGCGGCATCGCCGAGCCCCGCATCGCCCTCTCCGGCCGCGCCGAGCACTACGACTTCCTGCGCGGCTACGGCGCCATCGACATCGCGCTCGACACCTTCCCCTACAACGGCGGCACCACCACCACCGAAGCCCTCTGGCAAGGCGTCCCCGTCCTGACCACCAACGGCGATCGCTGGGCCGCCCGCACCTCCCGCTCCCTGCTGCGCGCCGCCGGCCTCGATGACTGGGTGGCCGACGACTTCGCCGCCCAGGGCATCGCGCTCCTCGCCAACCCCGAAACCCCCGCCCGCCTCGCCGCCCTGCGCGCCACCATGCGCGACCGCCTGCGTGCCAGCCCGGCCTGCGACAGCGATCGGCTGGCGACGGCGTTGGAGGATATCTATACGCAGGCGGTCGAAACTGGTATAAGACGTTGAAGAAAGAAAGAATCTTCTTTTTGTGAACAAAAAGAAGCAAAAAAACTTCATCCACACGCCAGCCCCACCGCCGGGCGCAAATGGATGGAAGTTTTTTGGTTCTTTTTTTCAAAAAAGAACTGCTTCCTTGCCTCCGGAGAACTTCCCCATGCGCCACCTCCTAGCCGCCGCCCTCATCGCCACCCTGCCCAGTCTCGCCCAGGCCCAGTCCACCCTGCGCATCGTCCTGGTCAACGACCTGGCCAGCCTCGATCCCGTGGTCTCCACCGCCGCCTTCGTGCGCAACCACGGCTTCATGAACTACGACCAGCTCTTCGCCCTCGACTCCAAGGGCGAGGCCCAGCCCCAGATGGTCGGCGCCTGGTCCAAATCCCCGGACGGCATGAGCTACTCCTTCACCCTGCGCGACGGCCTCGCCTGGCACGACGGCACCCCCGTCCGCGCCGCCGACGCGGTCGCCAGCATCAAGCGCGGGGCCCAGCGCGACGTGGTCGGCCGCGCGCTGGCCGCCGCCACCGCCAGCATGGAGGCGGTCGACGACAAGACCTTCACCCTGAAGCTCTCCCGCCCCTTCGCCCTGGTCACCGAGGCGCTCGCCCGCCCCACCGCCAGCGCCCTGTTCGTGATGCCGGAGCGCATCGCCAGCACCCCCGCCAATACCGCCTTCACCGACCCGATGGGCTCCGGCCCCTTCATCTTCCAGAAAGACCAGTGGCGCTCCGGCGACCGCGCCATCTACACCCGCAACCCCGCCTACAAGCCCCGCGCCGAGGCCCCGGACGGCCTGGCCGGCGGCAAGGTGGCGATGCTCGACCGCATCGAATGGCGCGCCATCCCGGACCAGGCCACCGCCGCGGCCGCACTCCAGGCCGGCGAGATCGACCTGATCGAACAGCCCAGCCCCGACATCCTGCCCACGCTGGAACGCAACGCCCAGATCCGCACTCTGGCCCTGAACCCGGTCGGCTCGATGGTCTGGCTGCGCCTGAACCACGCCCAGCCGCCCTTCGACAACCCGAAGGTGCGACAGGCCGTGCTGCACATGATCAACCAGAAGGAGAACCTCGACGCCGCCGGCATCCGCCCCAGCGAACAGGTCCCGTACTGCCCGGCCTATTTCCTCTGCGGCACCCCGCTCGAATCCACCGCCGGTGCCGCAGGCCTGCGCGCCGCCGATGCCGCCCGCGCACAAGCCCTGCTGAAAGAGGGCGGCTACACCGGCCAGAAGATCGTGTTCCTCAACGCCGCCGACAGCCCGATCAACAACGCCGTCACCCTCACCATGGCCGCGGCGATGAAGCAGGGCGGCCTGAACGTCGATGTCGCCACCATGGACTGGGCCACCCTGACCCAGCGCCGCAACCGCAAGGAACCGATCGACCAGGGCGGCTGGAATGCGTTCGTGACCGTCGCCAACGTGCTCGACGGCGGCTCGCCCTTGACCAATCTCTACCTCGCCAGCCCCTGCCAGGGCGGCCTGGCCGGCTGGCCCTGCGACCAGAAGCTGGAAGACCTGCGCCGCTCCTGGTGGGAAGAAAACGACCCCGCCCGCCGCCGCGCCATCCTCGATGCCGTCCACACCCAGGCCTACCAGTCGATCCCCTACATCAACGCCGGCCAGTTCCGCACCCTGGCCGCCTACCGCGCCAACATCACCGGCCTGCGCGCCACCACCATCCCGGTGTTCTGGGGCGTCGAGAAGAAGTGAGCCCACCGGTGCTGATCCGCCGCGCCACGCCCGCCGACGCGGACGCCGTCGCCACGATCAGCACCACCGCCCGCCACACCGCCATGCCGACCATCAAATGGGCCCACACCCCCGAAGAAGACCGCTGGTGGGCCGCCAACCTCCTCCTGCCGAACGAGGAAGTCTGGGTCGCCGACCACGCCGGCGACATCCTCGGCTTCCTCGCCCTGCACCGCGACAATGACGGCGATTGGGTCAGCCAGCTCTACCTGCGCCCCGGCCACTGGCGCCAGGGCCTCGGCACCGCGCTGCTGGCCCACGCCAAATCCCGCCACCCCGCCGGCCTGCGCCTGTGGTGCTTCCAGGTCAACGCCCGCGCCCGCGCCTTTTACGAGCACCACGGCTTCACCATCGCCCAGATGACCGACGGCGCCACCAACGAGGAACGCGAACCCGACATCCTCTATGTCTGGCCCGGCTGAGCCGGGGGTACATCTGGCGCCCAACCTGACGCCGCCCTACATCTACGCGAACGCCGTCACAGGAATCGCGCCATGCTGAACCAGGTCGC
>JBIPLY010000028.1:0-17626 GCA_044369385.1 Acetobacteraceae bacterium
GGGGGATTTTGCCTTCAACTCGGCAAGATGCATGGGGTGGCCTCGTGCGGTGCCGCGGGGGGCGGCAGGAGAGGGGCAGGGGTGGTTGCACCAACGTGCCTGGCTGGGCCGAAATGGCCGCCGAGCGTGGGAACCGGGAGGAGGGGAGGGTCGAAAGACGACGCGCCAGGAAGGCTGCGCGATCCCTTGGTAGGACCGGTTTCCCGCTGCGTCAAGCCATGCGCGCGTTCATCGCACCGCGGGCGGTACCGGCCGGCGCCATTCCATCTCCCCCTCGGGCTGTTTCGGCGCCACGAACCCGAACCTGGCATAGAGCGCGTGCGCATCGTCAGTGTTCAGCGTCCAGGCCCTGACGGTGGCCACCGACGGATGCTCCAGCACCGCGCGCACCAGGCCGGTCGCCAGGCCGCGGCCGCGATGGGGCGGCAGGATGAACACATCGGTCAGCCGGGCGTTCAGCGTGTAGTCGGTCACCGCGCGGGCAAACCCGGCTGGGGTGCCGTCCGGGGCATAGAGCCCGATCGCCAGGGCGAAGCGGATGCTGCGCTCCACCGTCTCGCGGGTGCGGCCGCGCGCCCAGGCGGACTCCTCGCTCAGCCAGCGATGGATGACGCCAATATCCATCCGCGCCTTGTCGTCGGAGGTGAAATAGCCGTGGGCGAGGTCGTTGCGCAGTTCGGACATGGCGGTCAGAAGGGCCTCACGATGACCATGACGACGATGACCAACATCAGCACCGTCGGCACCTCGTTGGCAACGCGGTAGAATTTGTGGCTGCGGCGGTTGCGGTCCTCCAGGAACTCGCGGCGCCATTTCGACATCGCGCCGTGGAAGCCGCTCATCAGCAGGACCATGGCGAACTTCACATGCCACCAGCCATCCTGCGCCCAGTCGATCACGCCTGGGGTCAGCACGAGCGCCAGGCCGAAGACCCAGGTGGCGATCATCGCCGGGTTGATGATCTGCTTCAGCAGCCGGCGTTCCATCACCTTGAAGCGCTCGCTCTCGGTGGTGCCGGGGGCGAGCATGGTGTGGTACACGTAGAGCCGCGGCAGGTAGAACATGCCGGCCATCCAGGCGATCAGGCTGACGACATGCCCCGCCTTGACCCAGGGATAGACCAGCGTCAGCGCATCGACGGTCATGGCCCTCTTCCAATGGCGAGGATGCCCGGCAGGTCGAACATCGAGCGGAACGGCACCGCGCCGACGGCTGCCAGCCGGCTGCCGTCATGGTGCGGCGCGTAGCCCAGGCAATCCATCCCGGCGGCGCGGGCCGCCGTGGCGCCGGGCACCGAATCCTCGATCACCACGCAATGCTCCGGCGCCACACCCTCGGCGGCGGCGGTGGCCAGGAACAGGTCCGGCGCCGGCTTGCCGCGAGCGACGTCACGATGCGAATGCACCCGTCCGGCCACCAGCGCCGAAATGCCAAGGCGCGCGAACTTCACCGTCATTTCCTCATGCGAGGAATTCGACGCCACCCGCCAGGGCAGGCCGAGGGCCGAGGTGGCATGCAGGGCGGCGACCGCGCCATCGATCGGCCCGACCTCGGCGGCCATGGCGTCGATCACCTTCTGCACCAGGGATTGCTTCCAGTCCTCGGCCAGGGGGTGGCGGAGGCGGGTTTCTATCAGCGGCTGCATGTCGGTGAAGGTCAGGCCGAGGAAATGGCCGTCGGCTTCCTGCGGGGTCATCGGCCAGCCCAGTGCCGTGAGTTCCTGCGCGACGATGCGGTTGGCCACCGGCTCGCTGTCCACCAGCACGCCGTCGCAATCGTAGATCACCAGCCGCAGCGGGGCCTGGCGGCGGCGCATGAACGCGTGCGGCATCACGCCGCCTCCGCCGGGCGGCCGGCGCGGGCATGGGGGCAATCGCCGTGCGGGGCCGGGCAGGTGCGCGGGCCGACGAAGCTGCACAGGCCGGGGTCACGCGCCAGCGTGGTGCGCACCAGCCCGGCGAGGGCGGCGATGAAGCCAGGGTCGCTGTTCTGCACCGGGGCGCGGAAATAGCCGGGCACGCCTTCCTTGTGCGCCAGTTCCTTGTACTCGACGTCCAGTTCCACCAGGGTCTCGGAATGGTCGGAGACGAAGGCGATCGGCACGATCAGCACCGCGACCTTGTCATGGGCGGCCTTCTCGATGGCTTCCTCGGCGGAGGGCCCGATCCACTTCTGCGGCGTGGCGCGGGACTGGTAGCAGATCGACCAGTCGAGCCCCTCGATGCCCAGCGCGCGGGCGACGGCGGCCGAGGTTTTTTCCACCTGGTTCTGATAGGGGTCGCCCTTGGTGACGATGATCTCCGGCAGGCCGTGGGCGGAGAACAGCACGCGCAGCGGGATCGCCGGGTCGAGTTCGGCGCGGGCGGCGATGTAGCTGTCGCGCACCAGGTCGGCGGTGGCGCGGATGAAGCCGGGATCGCTGTGATAGCAGCACAGGCTGTGCACCGGGGCGACCAGCCCCACCTGGGCGGCGGCCTCGCGCCAGGCGGTCAGCGAGCTGCCGGTGGTGGTGGTGGAGTACTGCGGATAGAGCGGCAGCAGCACGACCTCGTCCGGCGCGAATTCCTGCACCTCGCGGGCGGTCTGGAGGCTGAACGGGTGCCAGTAGCGCATGGCGATGAAGCAGCGGACGTCGAAATCATCGAGCGCGGCTTGCAGCGCATCGGCCTGCGCGCGGGTCAGCTCCAGCAGCGGCGACTTGCCGCCGAGCAGGGCATAGTTCTCCGTGGCCGGCTTCACCCGGGCAAGTGCGATGATGCGCGCCAGCAGCGGGCGCACGAAGAACGGCACCCGCAGGATCGCGGGATCGGTGAACAGATTGACCAGGAACGGGCGGATCGACTCCGGGCGGTCGGGTCCGCCGAGGTTGAACAGCACGACGGCGAGGCGCTTCTTTCGCGGCGTGGCATCAAGCGGCACGGATCTGCTCCACGAGGGCGGCGACATGCTCGGGCGGCGTCTGGGGCACCAGGCCGTGGCCGAGGTTGAAGATGTGGGGGCGCCCGCGCAGGCTGTCCAGGATCGACGCCGTTGCCTGCTGCATCGGCGCGCCGCCGGCCACCACCGCCAGCGGGTCGAGATTGCCTTGCAGTGCGATCTGCGGCGGCACCATCTGCACGGCGGCAGCTGGGTTCATCGCGGTGTCGATCGCCACCCCGCGCATCCCGGCGCCGCGGGCGTAGTCGCCCAGCATGGCGCCGGCCAATCGCGGAAAGCCGATCACCGGCACATGCGGGTGGGTTTCGGTCAGGCCGGCGGCAATGCGCGCCGTGGGTTCGATCACCCAGCGGCGGAACTCCGCCGGCGGCAGCATCCCGGCCCAGGAATCGAACAGCATCAGCACCTCGGCTCCGGCATCGGCCTGGCCACGGAGATAGATCAGGTTGCCCTGGACGATCAGCTCGATCAGGCGGGCGAACAGGCCGGGGTCGCGATAGGCCATCAGGCGGGCGGCGGCGAAATCGCGCGAGCCGTGGCCCTCCACCATGTAGCACGCGACGGTGAAGGGCGCGCCGGAGAAGCCGATCAGCGTGGTGTCGTCCAGCTCGGCGGCCACGCGTCTGACCGTTTCCCAGACCGGCGCCACCGTGTCCGCCACCCGGTCGAGGCTGAGTGCGTCCAGGTCCTCGGCGGTGCGGATCGGCGGCAGCACCGGGCCCTCGCCCTCGGCATAGCGCAGCGCCTGGCCCAGGCCGAGGCTGACGATCGGCAGGTCGGAGAACAGGATCGCAGCGTCCATGGCGAAGCGGCGGATCGGCTGCAAGGTGATCTCGGCAGCCAGCGCGGGGTTCAGGCACAGCTTGAGGAAATCGCCGGCCTCGGCCCGCAGGGCGCGATACTCCGGCAGGTAGCGGCCCGCCTGGCGCATCAGCCACACCGGCGGCGGCCAGACCGGCTCGCCGTTGAGCACCCTGAGAACCTTCTTGGCCATGCTGCGCTCGCCCTGTTGCGACCCGGCGGGGGTTTAGACCAAAGGAAGGAAGGAAGGAAGGCGTTCTTTTTTGAAAAAAAGAACCAAAAAACTTTTATACACTTTCAAATGGATAAAGTTTTTTTGCTTCTTTTTGTTCACAAAAAGAAGACGCTTCCTTCGCTGCCCGGCGTTCCCCAGGCTGGCCGCTTCAAAAGAAAGAATCTTAAGAATCTAATATGAAGACTTAGATGGAGGACAGAAAACGGGGTACCCCAGGCCCAGCCCAATCAATCCACACACGATGGCACGGCCAAGCGCCTGACCCTGCGGCAAGAACCGGTGCGATCCCCATATCGCCGGCCGCCCGGCGCTCAGGGAGGGTTTATCCCCGGCTTTCCCACCGCATGGCCGAAGAAGGGCTGACGCTGCGGGTTATCCCCGTTATCCTCAGGTCATGTCGAACCGCATCAACCTGCACCTGGTCTCCGACGCCACCGGGGAGACGCTGAATTCCATCGCCCGCGCGACGGTGGTGCAGTTCGAGCACGCCCAGATCATCTATCATCGCTGGAGCCTGATCCGCTCCCGCCTGAAGTTGCAAAGCGTGATCGACGGGATCGAGGCGGAGCCGGGCCCGGTGCTGTCCACGCTGGTGGAAAAGAGCCTGCGCATCGAGCTGGAGACCGCCTGCCAGCGCCTCGGCGTGAAGGTTGTGCATGTGCTCGATCCGGTGCTGGCGATGCTGGCCGAGACCATGGGGGAGGCGGCGTCCTCGCGCCCGGGGCGGCAGTATGTGCTGGACGACGCCTACTTCAAGCGCATCGACGCCATCCATTACGTGCTCGCCCATGACGACGGCCAGGCCCATGCCGGGATCGGCGAGGCCGATGTGGTGCTGGTCGGCGTGTCGCGCAGTTCCAAGACGCCGACCTCGTTCTACCTGGCCAATCGCGGCATCAAATGCGCCAACATCCCGCTGGTCCCCGGGATCACCGAACTGCCGGAGCTGGAAAACCCGCATTGCCCGGTGATCGGCCTGACACTGGATCCCCCGGCCCTGATCGAGATCCGCCGCCACCGCCTGCGCATGATCGGCGCCGCCGCAACGACGGCCGCCGCCCGGCAGGACAGCGGCGACTATGTCGATCCGGAGGCGGTGAAGGCCGAGCTGCTCTGGGCGCGGCGGCTGTGCACCCGGCGCGGCTGGCCGGTGATCGATGTCACCCGGCGCTCGATCGAGGAAACGGCGGCGACCATCCTGCAACTGATGGATGCCTGGCACGAGCACAAGCGCCGTGCAGGCGCCTGAACCGCGTCTGATCCTGGCCAGCCAGTCGCGCTTTCGCGCTGCGATGCTGGCCGGGGCCGGGGTGCTGGCCGAAGCGATGCCCGCGCATGTCGACGAGGCCGCGGTGAAGGCGGCCGCGCGCGCCGAGGGCCGCAGCGCCGGCGAAACCGCGCTGCTGCTCGCCAGCCTGAAGGCCGAGCGCATCGCGCGCCGCCATCCGCAGGCGCTGGTGATCGGCGGCGACCAGATCCTGGTCTGCGACGGCGAATGGTTCGACAAGCCCGCCGACCTGGCCGAGGCGCGCGACCATCTCCGGCGCCTGCGCGGGCGCACCCACCGGCTGGAGACAGCGATCCTGTGTCAGCGTGGCGCGCAGCGCGTCTGGCATCATCTCGCCAGTCCGGAACTGACCATGCGGGATTTCTCCGACGCGTTTCTGGAACGCTACCTGGCGCTGGAGGGCCCGGTGCTGACCACCACCGTTGGCGCCTATCGCGTCGAGGGTCCCGGGGTGCAGCTGTTCGACCGCATCATCGGCGAGCATGCCGCCATCATCGGCCTGCCGCTGTTGCCGCTGCTTGGGTTCCTGCGCCAGCATGGAGTGCTTGTGGACTAGCATTGGTCTGATCGAATCAGCCAAGATCGGCCCTTTCTTATCGGGCCACCTGCGCCGAGCCTGCCGGTCATGAGCACATCAGCCCCCCCGCCCAGCGATTTCGTCCGCACCCGCCGCATGCATGAGCGCGGCCGATACGACAAGGCCGAGATCCACGCGATCCTCGACGCCTCGCCGCTGTGCCATGTCGGCCATCTCATCGACGGCCGCCCGGTGGTCATCCCCACCTTCCATTGGCGCATCGGCGACATCGTCTATTGGCATGGCAGCTCCGCCAGCCGGATGGTGCGCGCCAACAGCGCCGGGGGCCAGGTCTGCCTGACGGTCTCGATCCTGGACGGCTACGTGCTGGCCCGCTCCGGCTACAACCACTCGGTGAACTACCGCTCCGCCATGTGCTTCGGCACGCCGCGCCTGGTTGAGGATCCCACGGAGAAGATGGCCTCGCTGAAGGCGTTCATGGACCGGCTGATCCCCGGCCGGTGGGAGGGGCTGCGCCCGCCCAACGAGCGCGAGATGAAGGCCACCGGGGTGCTGGCACTGGCCATCGACGAGGCCTCGGCCAAGGTTCGCGCCGCGCCGCCCGGCGATGATCCCGGCGACGAGACCTGGCCGATCTGGGGCGGGGTGCTGCCGGTCCATACCGTGGCCGGCGTGCCGGAGCCGGACCAGTATGTGCAGGGGCGCTTCCCCGCGCCGGCCACGCCGTTCGTGCGGTAGCGCGCCATCGCCTGGCCGACGCCGATGCATGGCAACCCTGTCGTGGGCGGATTGTCGGGCGCAGGCACTTGATTGTGCGGATGGGGGGCGATATATGCGCGCCTCCGGTAGCGGGGCCATAGCTCAGCTGGGAGAGCGCCTGAATGGCATTCAGGAGGTCAGCGGTTCGATCCCGCTTGGCTCCACCACCGCGCCAGATTGCATCGAGTGCCCGGGGCCGCGCGGTTGACACCGTTGCGGCCCCGGTTTTTTGGGCCCGTTTTCCCTTGTCCCTCATGATGTCGCGCACGATCGCCCTGCGGCTTGTCCTGATCCTGGCGGTGCTGCTCGGCCCGCTGGCGGGACCGCGGGCGGCGGCCGATCCGGCGCTGGCGATGGCGCTGGCCGGCGGGTCGCTGTGCGGCACCGACGGGCCGGAGGGTGCGCCCGGCGCGGAGCATGACCATTGCCTGGCCTGCCAGGCCCTGGGCGGCTGGGGCGGGCCGGTGCCGGCGACAGTGGTGATGCTGCCCGGCGATGCCGCCCGCGCCGTGCCCTGGCCGGTGGGGCAGGGTGGCGCGCTTTCCCGATGGCGGGGCTATGCCTCGCGCGCGCCGCCCGGGGGGGTTGCCTGACCCCGACGATCCCCTGAACGCGAAATGCAAGGCAAGACGATGAATCGACGCATGATGCTGGCGGGCCTCGGCCTGGCCGCACTCTCCCGCCCCGCCATGGCACAGGCCCCGACCGTGGCCGTCACCGATGCCTGGGCGCGCGCCACCACCAGCTCCGCCCGGGTGGGCGGCGTGTTCCTGACCATGAAGGCCACCGGCGGGGAGGATCGCGTGGTGTCCGCCGCCTCGCCGGTGAGCGAGAAGATCGAGCTGCACGAGACGATCCGCGACGGCGACGTGATGAAGATGCGCGAGGTGCCGCGGCTGATGGTCTCGGCCAGCGCGCCGACGGTGCTGAAGCCCGGCGCGCACCACATCATGCTGATCGGGCTGAAGCGGCCGCTGAACCGCGGCGAGACCTTCCCGCTGACCATCACCTTCGAAAAAGCCGCGCCGGTCACCGTCACGGTCACGGTGCAGGCCGCCGGCGCCGGCGCGCCCGCCGGGCAGCACCGCCACTGACCCGCGGCTTCCGGGGGGCGCGCTGCCCCCCGGATCAGCCCGCCGGCGTCAGATCGCCACGCGCACGCCCAGCTCCACAACCCGGTCGGTCGGGATGCGGAAGAACTCGGTGGCCGAGATCGCGTTGCGCGCCATCACCAGGAACAGCCACAGCCGCCAGATCGGCATCTTCGGCCGGGCCGCTGCCACCAGCGTCTCGCGCCCCAGGAAGTAGCTGGCCTGCAGCGGGTCGAAATCCAGCCCCTCGCGCGCCGACACGGCGGCCAGGTCGCGCGGCAGGTGGGGGCTTTCCATGAAGCCGTAGCGCACGATCACGCGGTGCACGCCCGGTGCCAGCTCGGTCACGCTGCTGCGCTCGGCGGCGGCAACGGCGGGCATGTCCTCGTTGGCGACGGTGACGAACAGCACCCGCTCGTGCAGCACCTTGTTGTGCTTGAGGTTGTGCAGCAGTGCGCCGGGCACGTAATCCGAATTGCCGGTCATGAAGATCGCCATCCCCGGCACCCGCACGGTGCGCGACTGCGGCAGCCGGGCCAGGAAGCTGGACAGCGGCAGGCTGTCCTGTTTCCAGCGGTCCAGCAGCAGCGCCCGCCCGCGCTTCCAGGTGGTCATCATGCCCATCATCGCCACGCCGAGCACCAGCGGCACCCAGCCGCCCTGCGGCACCTTCAGCACGTTGGCGGCGAAGAACACGAAATCGACGACGAAGAAGGCGCCGAACACCGCGATCACCGGCCCGCGCCCCCAGCCGAAGCTGCGCCGGAACACCACGGCCGCCAGCACGGAGGTGCACAGGAAGGTGCCGGTCACCGCGATGCCATAGGCGGCGGCCAGGTTGTCGCTGGTGCGGAACACCAGCACCAGCACCACCACGCCCAGCAGCAGCGCCCAGTTGACCTGCGGCAGGTAGATCTGCCCCTCCTCGGAGGACGAGGTGTGGCGGATCGTCAGCCGCGGCAGGAAGCCGAGCTGCATGCATTGGCGCGCGACCGAGAAGGCGCCGGTGATCATCGCCTGGCTGGCGATCACGGTGGCGGCGGTGGCCAGGAACACCAGCGGCAGGCGGAACCACTCCGGCGCCAACAGGTAGAACGGGTTCGCGATTGCCGCCGGCTCCGCCAGCACCAGGGCACCCTGGCCGAAATAGTTCAGCACCAGCGCCGGCAGCACCACGATCAGCCAGACGCGCTGGATCGGCCGGGCGCCGAAATGCCCCATGTCGGCATAGAGCGCCTCCGCTCCGGTGACCGCCAGCGCCACGGAGCCGATCGCCACCAGCGCCAGCCAGTGATGGTGCAGCACCAGCTGCACCGCATAGCTGGGCGACAGCGCCAGCAGCACGGTCGGGTTGGCGGCGATCTCGATGATGCCCAGCACCGCCAGCACCACGAACCAGGCCAGGGTGATCGGCCCGAACAGCTTGCCCATCGTCCCGGTGCCGCGCCACTGGATCAGGAACAGGCCCAGGATGATCAGCAGCGAGATCGGGATCACCACGCTGTGCAGGCGCGGATCGACCACCTTCAGCCCCTCCACCGCCGACAGCACCGAAATCGCCGGGGTGATCGCCCCGTCGCCGAAGAACAGGCAGGCCCCGGCGATGCCCACCAGCGTCAGCGCGCCGCGCAGCCGCGGTCCCTGCACGCCGCGCTGCGCCAGCGCCATCAGCGCCAGCACCCCGCCCTCGCCGCGGTTGTCCGCGCGCATCACCAGCAGGACGTATTTGAAGGTCACCACCAGCACCAGCGACCAGAAGATCAGCGACAGGATGCCCAGCACATCGGCGGCATCCACCCCGTCATGGCTCAGATGCTCGATCGTGGCCTTGAAGGCGTAGAGCGGCGAGGTGCCGATATCGCCATAGACAACCCCAAGCACGCCGAGCATCACGCCCAGGCGCAGCTTGCCGGCGGCATCATGGGGGGTGGTCATGGGGGGCTCCGATCCGATGGGGACGGCAAAGGCGCGTGCGGGCGCATGGCATGGCCCGCGGCAGGGGCACGGCCCCGCCCGCCCGAATTACGCTGCACCGCAAAATCCCGCAAGCAGCGCCAACCTGCAAGCAGCGCAGGGGTCAGCCGCGATGCCCGAAAATCGCCGTGCCGACCCGGACATGGGTGGCGCCCTGGGCGATCGCCGCCTCGAAATCGCCGGACATGCCCATCGACAGCACCCCCAGCCCGTGCCGCGCGGCGCAGGCGGCCAGCCAGGCGAAGTGCGGCCCGGGATCGCCCTCGGCCGGCGGGATGCACATCAGCCCGGTCAAGTGGGCGCCGAAACGGGCCTGGCAGGCGGCGATGAAGCCGTCGGCCTCGGCCGTCGGGATGCCGGATTTCTGCGCCTCGTCGCCGACGTTGACCTGCACCAGCAGGTCGGGCGCGCGGCCTTCCTTCTGGATCGCCTCGGCGATGGCATCGGCAAGTTTTGGCCGGTCCACCACCTCGATGACATCGGCCAGCCGCACCGCCTCGCGCGCCTTGTTGGTCTGCAAGCCGCCGATGACGTGCAGGCGCAGGGCGGGATGGGCGGCGCGCAGGGCGGGAAATTTCGCCGCGGCCTCCTGGATCCGGTTCTCGCCGAACAGCGTCTGGCCCTGGCCCAGGGCGGCGATCACCGCCTCGGCCGGATGGGTCTTCGACACCGCGACCAGCCGCACGCTGTCCGGCGCGCGCCCGGCCCGCGCGGCGGCGGCGGCGATGCGCGCGCGGACCGCGGACAGGCCGGCGGCGACATGGGTATAAGAAGACAGGGTGGGGGCCGGATCGCTCATGGATGCAAAGCTTGTCGCTTGGGCCCGCGCGGTCAAGCGCCGATCGCGGACGGGTCTGCCGGTGTTGTGGCTGTTCACCGATGCGGCCCGGCTGGCAGACCCGCTGGCGGCGGCGGCGGGGTTGCCGCGCGGCCTGTGCGGCGTGGTGCTGCGCGATGATGCGCGGCCGGACCGCGCCGCGCTGGCCCGCCGCCTGGCGGCGATCTGCCGGGCGCGGCGCAACGCGCTGGTGGTGGCCGGTGACGCGCGCCTGGCCGCCGCCGCCGGGGCGGGGGTGCATCTGCGCGGCGGCCGGCGGGTGCGCG
Source organism: Acetobacteraceae bacterium (assembly GCA_044369385.1). Classification (GTDB taxonomy): domain Bacteria; phylum Pseudomonadota; class Alphaproteobacteria; order Acetobacterales; family Acetobacteraceae; genus CAMDGX01. The sequence goes on from JBIPLY010000028.1 coordinate 10,728, forward strand.
GCCAGGGCGGGCTGCGCGGCCTGGTGACGAGTTCGGCGCATGGCGCGGCGGAGCTGCGGCGGGCAGGCGTGGCGGATGTGGCGTTCCTGTCGCCGGCCTTCGCCACCGCCAGCCACCCCGGTGCGGCCGGGCTGGGGGCCGTGCGCTGGGCGGCGATGGCGCGCCGGGCGCCGCGCGGGCTGCTGGTGGGCGCGCTGGGCGGCATCGATGGCGGGAGCGTGCGGCGGCTGGCGGGGCTGCGCTGCGCGGCGGCGATCGGGGCCCTGGCGCCGTGAGGGGGCTGTGGATATCTGTGGCATCCGCGCCACAGTGTTTCGGAAATGCCATGCCGAGGATGGATGGGCGGTTGCGGGCCAGGGCGGGTGGGGGCAATAGTCTGGCCCAGGTCCGGCTGCTCCCGCCTGTCGTGCGGTTGGATCGGGGGGGTGGCGTCGTCGCCCTTCCGCTCGCTTCCGGGGGAAACGGGGCGGGACCTTTCAACTCCGCCGGGATGACCCGGTGCTAAAAGGAGAGTGCAATGCGTAAGATCCTGCTGGCCGGTGTGGCCACAGTTGCAATGACCGGCGTTGCCGCCGCGTCCGGCCTGGAGCCGACCCTGGGTTCGTCCAGCGCCGCCATCACCGGCACCGCCGCGCCGGGCAAGGCGATCGTTCGCCTCGACGGCTATGTGTTCTTCGCCGCCGGCATCGCCAGCAACTCGCTGGACAAGGCCGCGAACGGCGCGAAGTCCGATGCTTTCGGCTTCCAGAGCACGTTCCGCTTCTACCCGTCGTTCGACGCCCAGACCCCGGGCGGCCTGCGCTACGGCGCCTTCGCCGAAATCCGTTCGAACACCAACAGCGCCGGCTCCACCACCCTCACCGGTGCGACGTCGGGCGTGGTCGGCAACGGCAACCAGCGCACCACGAACACCCTGTTCGTCAACCGCGCCTGGGGCTATGTCGGCACCGACCAGCTGGGCCGCGTCCAGTTCGGCCAGGTTGACGGCGTGACCTCGATCATGCGCACCGGCACCTTCGAGAGCCAGATCGCCGACGGCGGCTGGAACGGCTGGGCCCCCGCCATGACCTCGGGCGTGAACCCCTGGCGCTTCCTCGCCAGCGGCGGCGACCTGTCGACGAAGGTGAACTACACCTCGCCGATCATGAGCGGCTTCCAGGTTGGCGTGTCGTTCGCGCCGTCCACCGCCAACAACGCGACCGGCTACGGCGCCGCGGTGGCCACCGGTGGCTCCGTGCGTCAGGCCGCTTCGGGCCTGGCTTCGGACCTCGGCCGCTTCCGCAACATGTTCCAGGTTGCCGCGCGCTACACCGGCACCTTCGGTGGCCTCGGCGTGCAGGCGAATGTCGGCTATGTCGGCTCGTCGGCTGTCCAGAACATCGGCGGCGGCGCTTCCAACCGTGGCCTGAGCGTGATCTCCGCCGGCGCGACCGTGTCGCACTCCGGCTTCATGGTTGGCGGCTACATGGAGACGGGCGCCCACAACGGCGGCCAGACCCTGCTGCCGACCGGCCAGAAGAACGCCCTGACCTACACGGTTGGCGCCAGCTACACCAACGGCCCCTGGGTCGCTGGCGTGGGCTACGTGAACTCCAGCTCCGCTGGCAATACCGGCAACACCGCGAAGCGCTCTGACATCGGCGTGCATGCCGGCGTGACCTACACCTACGTGCCCGGGGCCCGTCTGTTCGTCGAGCTCGTGACCGGCACCGCCAAGGAAAACGGCCGCGACCTGCTGGCCGGCACCGCTGGCACCACCAAGTCGATCAACTCGACCGCCGTCATCCTCGGCAACAGCTTCCGCTGGTAAGCCTTGGCTGAGCCTTGACCAAAGGGGGGGCGGCAGCCGCAGGGTTGCCGCCCCCCTGCTTTTTTCCGGGGCTGCTTTGCTGGCGCCGATTTTCCTGGCGCCCGCTTTCCTGGCACCCGTTTTCCTGGCCGCCCGATCCTGCGGGTTGCCAGGACCGCCGCGATCCGATAGGCGATGCGGCACCGTCCGGTGTTCCGCCCGCGACGCCAGCGCGAAGGGCTTTTTGCATGTCGAGACTGCCGGCTGTCGTCACGCTGCTTCTGGGGGCCGGTCTCGCCTTGGGCGGCTGCACGCCCGGCAAGGAGTTCAAGGAAGACTATTCCGACCCGCGCAACTACGGCGCCGGCAACCGCGGATCGATCCTGGGCGATTCCCAGCCGCTGGTCTCGATCGGCCGCGGCCGCGGCGACCAGGGTGACCAGGGCGGCGGGCTGGGCGTGAACGCCTTTCTCTGGCGCGGGGCGCTGGAGACGCTGAGCTTCATGCCGCTGGCCTCGGCCGATCCGTTCGGCGGCGTCATCATCACCGAATGGTACCAGCCCCCCGGCGCCGGCGCCGAGCGGTTCAAGGCCGCCGCCTATATCCTGGGCCGCACCTTGCGCGCCGATGGGGTGCGGGTGTCGGTGTATCGCCAGGTGATGCAGGGCGGGCAGTGGGTGGATGCGCCGGTGGCGGCCAATACCGGCACCGAGCTGGAAAACAAGGTTCTGGCGCGCGCCCGCGACCTGCGCGCGCAACAGGTGGTGCGGGACTAGATCGTGCGATGAGCGAAGCTGCCGCCCCGGCCGACGCGCCGCGCTACGATTTCCGCAGCGCCGAGCCGAAATGGCAGGCCGCCTGGAACGCCGCGGGCTGCTTTCGCGTGGATGATGTGCCGACCGACGGCCGCCCGAAATACTACGTGCTGGAGATGTTCCCCTATCCCAGCGGCAAGATCCACATGGGCCATGTGCGCAACTACACGCTGGGCGATGTCGTCGCGCGCTACAAGCGCGCCCGCGGCCATGCGGTGCTGCACCCGATGGGCTGGGACGCCTTCGGCCTGCCGGCGGAGAACGCGGCGATCGAGCGCGGCGTGCATCCGGGCAAATGGACCTGGGAGAACATCGCCGCGATGCGCGCGGAACTTCAGCGCATGGGCCTGTCGCTGGACTGGAGCCGGGAATTCGCCACCTGCGACCCCAGCTACTACGTGCATCAGCAGCGGCTGTTCCTCGATTTCCTGGCGCAGGACCTGGTTTATCGCCGCGAAAGCTGGGTGAACTGGGATCCCGTGGACGGCACCGTGCTGGCCAACGAGCAGGTGATCGACGGCCGCGGCTGGCGCTCCGGCGCGCCGGTGGAGAAGAAACAGCTCGCCCAATGGTTCTTCCGCATCACCGCGGATGCGCCGGAGCTGCTGTCGGCGCTGGACACGCTGGAGAAATGGCCCGAGCGCGTGCGCCTGATGCAGGCCAACTGGATCGGCCGCAGCGAAGGCGCGCGGCTGCGCTTCGCGCTGGCGGCCCCGGAGGCCGGGATCGCGGAGGTGGAGGTCTATACCACCCGCCCGGACACGCTGTTCGGCATGTCGTTCATCGCCATCGCGCCGGAGCATCCGCTGGCCGCGGCCGTCGCCGCGCGCGACCCGGCGGCCGCCGCCTTCGTCGCCGAATGCCGGACGATGGGCACCAGCGAGGCGGTGATCGAGGCGGCGGAAAAGCGCGGCCACGACACCGGGCTGCGCGTGGCGCATCCGTTCATCGCCGGCGCCACCTTTCCGGTCTGGATCGCCAATTTCGTGCTGATGGAATACGGCACCGGCGCCATCTTCGGCTGCCCGGCGCATGACCAGCGCGACCTGGACTTCGCCCGCAAATACGGCCTGCCGGTGCCGCCGGTGGTGCTGCCGCCGGGCGAGGATGCGGCGACCTTCGATGTCGGCACCAAGGCCTTCACCGATGACGGCCGCATGTTCAACTCCGGCTTCCTCGACGGCCTGGCCGCCCCCGCCGAGGCCAAGCGCGCCGCCATCGCCGCCCTGGAACAGCAGGGCCAGGGCCAGGGCGTGGTCAACTGGCGCCTGCGCGACTGGGGATTCAGCCGCCAGCGCTACTGGGGCTGCCCGATCCCGGTGATCCATTGCGCGGCCTGCGGCGTGGTGCCGGTGCCGGCGGACCAGCTGCCGGTGATCCTGCCGGACGATGTCGATTTCTCCCGCCCTGGCAAGGTGCTGGACCACCACCCGACCTGGAAGCACGTCGCCTGCCCGAAATGCGGCGCGCCGGCGGAGCGCGAGACCGATACGCTGGACACCTTCGTGGACAGCTCCTGGTATTTCGCCCGGTTCTGCTCGCCGCACTCTGACCAGGTGGTGGATCGTGCGGCGGTGGATCACTGGCTGCCGGTCGACCAGTATATCGGCGGCATCGAGCACGCCATCCTGCACCTGCTCTACGCCCGCTCCTTCACCCGGGCGATGCGCAAGACCGGGCATGTGGGCCTGGACGAGCCGTTCGCCGCGCTGTTCACCCAGGGCATGGTCACCCATGCCAGCTTCCGCGCGCCCGATGGCCGCTGGCTGACGCCGGACGAGGTCGAGCTGCGCGGCGACGGATCGGCCATCGAGAAGGCGAATGGCGGGCCGGTGCAGGTCGGGCGCATCGAGAAGATGTCGAAGTCCAAGCGCAACACCATCGACCCCGGCGAGATCATCGACCGCTACGGCGCCGACACCGCGCGCTGGTTCATCCTGTCCGACAACCCGCCCGAGCGCGACATGGAATGGACCGAGGCCGGCGCCGTCGGTGCCTTCCGCTTCACCCAGCGCCTGGCGCGGCTGATCGAGGGCGCGCCCGCGCCGTCCGCAGCCCCCGCCGAGTGGTCGACCGCCGCCCGGGCCCTGCGCCGCGCCACCCACCGCACCATCGGCGCGGTCACCGAGGCGCTGGAGAGCTTCGCCTACAACGTGGCCGTCGCGCGCATCTACGAGTTCACCAACGCCATCAGCGAGGCCGAACGCGGCGATGCCGGTGACGCCGGCCTGGCCTGGGCGCGGTTCGAGGCGCTGGAGGCCGCCGCCCGGCTGGTGGCGCCAATGATGCCGCATTTGGCCGAGGAAATGTTTTCGAAACTGCACCCCGGCACCGACCAGCTTGTCGCCGATCTGCCGTGGCTCGACGCCGACAGCGCCTTGGCGGCGGCGGAGACGGTGACGATCGCGGTGCAGATCCTGGGCAAGCTGCGTGGAACGATCGAGGTGGCGCCCGGTGCCGATGCCGAAGTCGTGCTGGCCGCCGCCGAGGCCGAACCCAACGTGGCGCGGCAATTGGAGGGCAAGCGCATCGTCAAGCGCATCCATGTGCCTGGCCGCATCGTGAATTTCGTGATCGCGGGGTAGCGATGGCAGCGCCGCACACCCCGGGGCGGCGCGGCGTGCTGGCGATGCTGGCTGCCGTCGGCCTGGGCGGCTGCGGGTTCCAGCCGCTGTACGGCACCAGCGGCGAGGCCGGGGCGGTGGTGGACCGGCTGGCGGAAGTGAACGTGCTGCTGATCCCCGAGCGCACCGGCCAGTTGCTGCGCCAGGCGCTGATGACGCGGCTGGAGCGCGGCGGGGCGGGGGCGGCACGGCGCTATGACCTCTCGGTGCAGTTGCGCATGTCAGCGGACCCGATCGCGATCCAGCCGGACAATTCCACCTCGCGCGTGCGGCTGATCGGCTCTGCCAACTGGCTGCTGACCGCCAAGGATGCGCAGCGCCGGACGCTTGCCAGCGGGACGGTGCGCGAGGTCGATGGCTACAACATCATCAACCAGCAATTCTTCGCCGCCGAGCTGACCAGCAATGCGGTGCAGCGGCGCATGGTCGATGCGCTGGCCGAGCAGATCACCACCCAGCTGGCGCTGCATTTCGGGCGCCCGGCCGAGGGCTGAGATGAAGCTCGAAGCCCGGCGCATCGAAAGCTTCCTGGACGCGCCGGGGGCGTGCCGGGTCGTGCTGTTGTTCGGTGACGATGTCGGCATGATCCGTGACCGCGCCAGCCGCCTGGTGCGGGCCGTGGCAGGCGGGCTCGATGATCCGTTCCGGGTGGCCGAGCTGGAGAAGGAGGGTTTCAACCGCATCGCCGAGGAGATGGCCAGCCGCGCGCTGACCGGCGGACGGCGGGTGGTGCGGGTGCGCGATGTCGGCGACGGGGCGCTGGCGGCGATCACCGCGGCGCTGGCGAAGGGCGGGGATTCCCTGCTGGTGCTGGAGGCGCCCGGGCTTGCCTCGCGCTCGAAGCTGCGCGCGGCGGTGGAGAAGCAGGCCGATGGCGTGGCGATCGGGTGCTATGCGCTGGATGGCCCGGCGCTGGAGCAGATGATCGGCCGCGTCCTGGCCGAGCTGGGCGTGACGGTCGAGCGTGACGCGCAGACCTGGCTGGTGGACCAGCTCGGCGCCGACCAGGCGGTGACCCGGGCGGAGCTGGAGAAGCTGGCGCTGTATGTCGGGCAGGGCGGGCGCGTGGACCTGGAAGCCGCGCAGTGCTGCGTGGGCGACCTGGCCGGGCTGTCGCTGGACGATGCATTGTTTGCCGCCACCGCCGGCGAGGTGGCGGCATGTGACCGGGCGCTGGAACTGGCGATGGCCGAGGGGGCCAATCCGGTGGGCGTGCTGCGCGCGGCGCTGTACCACCTGCAACGGCTGCAACGCGCGCGTGCGGCCATGGCGCAGGGGGCCTCGGCGAGCGAGGCCGCGCGCGGGGCGCGCCCACCGGTATTCTTCCGCCGCGAGGGCGCCTTCACCCAGGCGCTGCGGCTGTGGAGCGAGGATGCGCTGCAGGCCGGATGCACGCGGGTGTGGGAGGCGGAGCGCGCCTGCAAGCGCACCGGCAGCCCCGCGGAAGTGCTGAGCCGCAGCGTGGTGCTGGGGCTGGCGCAGCGGGCGGCGGTGGCGCGGAGGAAGTAAGAATGGCGTTCTTTTTTGAAAAAAAGAACCAAAAAACTTTTCCGGAGTTGAGCACAGCAGATCATGCTGGCGAGTGGAAAAAGTCTTATTGCTTCTTTTTCTTCAGAAAAAGAAGCTGCTTTCTTCCTTATCCCGCTGGCATGAGCAGCGCAACAATCCCAT
>JBIPLY010000029.1:0-17618 GCA_044369385.1 Acetobacteraceae bacterium
GCATCGGGACTTCGATGCGGCGACGGCGCTGTACGATCGGGCGCTGGAAGCCTGGCCAGGCTCGGCGCAGACTTGGCTGTGGAGCGCCTATACCTGGGCCTATATGGGCGAGACGCAGGATGCGATCCGGCGGATCAACCGCGCCGTGGAGCTGTCGCCACGCGACCGCAACGCGCATGACTATTACAGCACGCTGTGCGTCGCCCACTATGTCGGCGGCGACTATGCCACCGCGGCGCACTGGGGGCTGAAGGCGATCGCCGAGCCGGCCCATCTGCGCGCCGGGCTGCGCTGGACCGCGGGATCGCTGGCCGCGGCCGGCGACCTGGTGCAGGCGCGCGCGGTGGCGCAGCGGGCGATGCGGGAAATCCCGGAGCAGCGGGTGCGCGACGTGGTGAACAACAGCCCGATCCGCGATGCGGCGCGGCGGGAAGCCTATGGGCGGCACCTGCTGCTGGCTGGGATACCGGCGTAGCGGCGGGCAACAACGGCAACGACAGGAGCGGACATGTCCGAGAACGACGACAAATTGCTCAAAGCAATCGAGGCTCTGACCGAAGTGGTCAAGAATCTGCCAGCCCAGATCGCCATTACGATCGAGGAAGCAGTGGACGACACGATCGATGTATCGTTCGGCGGGCAGAGCGGGGGTCAGAGCGGCGGGCAAAGCGGCGGCCAGAGTGGGGGGCAGAGCGGGGGCCAAAGCGGCGGGCAAAGTGGCGGCCAGAGCGGCGGGCGTTCGCCGGGCTGGTATTGGGTGCCCGGCGGGCTGGTGTCGGGGCGGAGCGGCCCAGCTTTGGCTGGCGCGGCGCTCCCCGACCATGCCGGGGATGTGGCAACGCGCGCGCCGATGATCACGGACACCAGCTTTCCGGAGGATGGTTGGGACCCTCTGCTGAAGGCGGCCGTGGTAGCGACGGATTTTGCGGTGGCGGCCTCCGCCAAAGGCATCCCGCATGCAGTTGTAGCGAAGACGATCGATGCATGGGAGGTGATGCGGGTAGAGCTGGCGAAGCACCTCTACCTCTCGCCCGAAAGTATCCAGGCAGAGCTGGCCCATCTTCTCGACCTGCGCCTGTCCGAGCGCGGGCCGGGCTTCCAGGGCGCCATTTACGCCCAGGCCGGGGATTTCACGGCCTATTACGCCGATCTCCTGGCCTGCTCGCCGGCCACGCGCCCGGCGACCTGGAGCCTGGTGCTGATTGGTCTGCAGATTGGCGGCATGGTGGCCGCGCGGTTCAAGGGCGAGTTCATGCGCGCCCGCCCGGTGCAGGTCTGGCCCGGCGTGGCGCCGATGATCGACACCCCGGCCCACCCCGCCTATCCCAGTGGCCATGCCCTGCAGGCCTATCTGATCGAGCGTTGCGTGCGCCAGGCCGCCCCGGCGATGGGGCGCGCGCTGCGCGGCCTGTCGGAGGAGATCGCGGTGAACCGCGAGCGCGCCGGGGTGCATTGGCCCAGCGACAAGGAGGGAAGCTGGGCGATCGTGCCGACGATCATGGCAGTGCTCGAGACGGTCGAGTCCTATAAGCGCGTGCGCGAGCGGGCGGCAGCGGAGTGGACGCTGTCCTCGCGCATGGATGGAAAGGCTTTGACGGCGCCGGGCGGAACCGTCCTGACGGCAGTGCCAGTGTCAAAAGCGGCCGTCCCAATCACACCATCCGCTAGCGGCGCTGCTCCCGAGCCAGTGAACGACACCGGCGATATCATACAATTGGACGAGAAGCCCGCGACCACATCCACGTCCACGGTAGCTACGATATCCGCCAAGCCGGTCGACCAGTCAGTGTCGCGAGGACGCATCAAGACCAAGGCAGGTGCGGCGCCGATCTCTCAGAGAAGCTGGCGCCGAGCCAACCCCAAGAAAGAGGAAACGAAGTAGGGCAAGAGGGCTGCTCGGCCGGCAACCGGCGTAGCGCACCCTCGAGTGACTGCAAAAGTGCGGGCGCAAAAGCTTGCTTCAGGCAGCGTAGCACGGCCGCTCGACGATGGGGCCGTGCTGGTTCATGGGCAGGCAGGGCGGCAGCATCCGCGCGGAAGATGCCGCAAGCTGCCCGTGACCGGCTTAGCCGTCAGGGTGACGGCGCCCGCGGACGCCGCGCCTAGAAATACCCATAGTCGTACTCGGGCGGTGGGGGCACCTGCTTCACTGTCTCCTCCATGAACTTCTTCGCCGTGTACGGCGTGAGCGGCTTAAGCTCCCCCCTCACATAGGGTAGCGCCACCACGCGGTCATGCTCCGGATCGGTTGCGCGGAACCACAGCGCGGCGGTCCAGGTGGCGCGGCACCAGAGATAGCTCGGCCAGGCCGAGACCTCGGGCTGTTCCGAACCCTCGCCATAGGCTTTATCCAACGCATCCTTGGTCCTTGTTGCCCAACTGCCCATCTTCACCGAGGACACGCGCCAGGTTGCGCCATCCTCCCGAACCTGCACCGCGGCCTTCACCTCGGTGCCCTTACGCACCAGGAAGCGCCAGCCGGCGGCATCCACCGCGTCGCGTAATTCCATGCCGGCCCGGATGCGCAGGGTGCGCACGACGAACACCGGGTGCGGCATCGACAGCGTGAGCGCGCCGGCCTCGATCGGCACCACGTGCCAGGAGACCAGCGCCGTGACCCTGGCAAGTGCCGCGGCCTGGGCCTCTTGCGGGCATCCCGGGGGGAATTCGATCTTCATGGCGCAACCTGCGGCGCACGGGTGATGATCTTGTGCGTGAAGGGGCCGTGTTCCTGCATGAAGCGGTCGGCTTCGACCACGTCGGTGCCGTGCGCGGGATCCCAGATCAGCAGCGAGTTGTCCGGATAGGTCTCGCAGCCATAGACGATGATGAAATGCCGTGCCCGGCCGCGGCGCGAGCGCAGGCAAACCAGATGGCCCGCTTGCAGAAGCTTGTCCAGCTCTGCGATATCCATGCTGCTGTCCAGCAGCGCCAGGTCAGCCTCGCTGCGGTCCGGCAGGAATGGGTTGGCCGGCCGCGGGACGGTCGTATGTTTGCGCCTGAGGATGCGTCGTCTCCCGGACCGCAGCGACACCCAGCCCGCGAGCATGTCGTATTCCGCCAGGGCGCGATGCAGGAAGCCCTCCTTGTCGTTCTCGGTATGCTGGCAGCGGCACCGCAAACCGGCCGCACTGCTAACGCCGTCCCGAAACGTCGCGCAGATCAGATCGCGAATCGGCACTGCACTCACTTTGCTGGCGTTTGCATCGAGCTTTTCCACGACCAGGCACTGCGGATGAACGGGGCCGTCCGACTTGCGCTTGGTGTCGTAGTAGGTCACCACGCTGGCGGCGGCGGCGGCCCAGCACCAATTATCCGCTGCCTGGTAGACCCCGACGAAGTCTTTGGCCTTCGTCCGCTCAGAATTGCCGCTGGACGTCGGAACATCGATGTGTCTGTGTGCCAGCAGATTCTCAACCGTCATGGCCATCCCCCCGCGAGCGCCGCCGAGACCATTTCGACAACGTGACTAGACTGACCTGCGCCGCGGGCGCGGTCAAGCCGGTTGGCGCAGAGTTTCGCCCCGCTCAGCCTCAGCCTTTGCCGAACACCTTCCCCGGCGCCCCACCCTCCCGCGAATACCCCATCGCCGTGTACGGCCCGCCCTGGTACCGCTCCACCACGGCATCCCCGCTCACCTTCCCCCCCATCTGCCCGGCAAACCCGTCGGCACTATCCTCCGGCGCCCACCCCAGCGCATCGCGCGCATCCCGTCGCCAATAGGTGCGGCTGTTTGCCGAAGCGCCCCAGATCACGCAGCTTTCCACCCGCTCGGCCAGCGTCGCGCGGGCGCAGAGGCGCACTAAGTCGGCGTAGCTCAGCCAGGTGGAGAGCATCCTTGCGTCGACCGGTTCCGGGAAGGAGCTGCCGATGCGCACGTTGATGTTTTCCACGCCGTGCTTGAACCAGTACATCCGCCCCATCAGCTCGCCATAGGCTTTCGACAGGCCGTAATAGCCGTCCGGCAGCAGGGCGCAGTCGTCGTCCAGGGGCTCGGTGCGCTCGTGGAAGCCGATGGCGTGGTTGGAGCTGGCGAACAGGACGCGCGCGCCCTCCCGCCTGGCGGCTTCGTAGATGTGGTAGAGGCCGCTTATGTTGGGGCCGAGCACTTCCTCGAACGGGCGTTCGACGGAGACGCCGCCGAAATGCAGGATTGTACCGCAGCCCTCCGCCAGGCGCAGGATCGCCACCCCGTCCGTCAGGTCGGCGCGCACGAAGCGGCTGCCGGGGGGCACCGGGTCCGGGAAGGGGGCGATGTCGGTCAGCACCAGGGGCCAGCCCATCGCGCCGAGCGCGCGCGCCACCACGCGGCCGAGCGCGCCCGAGGCGCCGGTGACCAGCACGGGTTTTTGCGGGGTTTCGGTCATGGCGCGTCCTCCTGAACGGGGGCGATCATGGCCATTGCCGCCGCGTTCCCGTCAACATCTTGCATCGCCCGACCTTGCATCCCCGGCCGGCAGCCGGCACCCTCGGCCCATGCGCACCCTCCATGACCTCGCCGCCGCCCTTGCCGTTGGCAAGACCACCTCCCGCCAGCTGGTGGAGGATTGCCTCGCCCGCATCGCCGATCCCGCCGGCGAGGGGGCGCGGGCGTTCATCCGCGTCGATGCGGACACCGCCCGCGCCACGGCCGATGCGATGGACACGCTGCGCCGCGCCGGGCGGGCACCGGGGCCGTTCGCCGGCATTCCGTTCAGCATCAAGGATTTGGCCGATATCGCCGGGCAGACCACGACGGCCGGCTCGCGCGTGCTGGCCGATGCGGCGCCGGCCACGGCCGACGCGCCGGTGGTGGCGCGCATCGCCGGGGCCGGGCTGGTGACGATGGGCCGGACCAACATGACCGAGTTCGCCTTCTCCGGGCTGGGCATCAATCCGCATTACGGCACGCCGAAGGCGCCGTGGGACCGCGCGACAGGTCGCATCCCTGGCGGGTCCTCGGCCGGGGCGGGGGTGTCGATCGCCGATGGGATGGCCTATGGCGCGCTGGGCACGGACACGGGCGGGTCGTGCCGGATTCCGGCGGCGATGGTCGGCGTGGTCGGCTACAAGCCGACGGCGCGGCGCGTGCCGATCGATGGCGTGGTGCCGCTGTCCACCAGCCTGGATTCGATCGGGCCGCTGGCCAATTCGGTGGCCTGCTGTGCGGCGCTGGACGCCATTTTTGCCGGCATTGCGGTGCCCGATCTGCGCCCTGCCCCGCTGTCCGGCCTGCGGCTGCTGGCGCCGACCAACATCGTGCTGGACGGCATGGATGCGGCGGTGGCCGCGGCGTTCGAGGCGGCGCTGACGGCGCTGGCCGCCGCCGGGGTGCGCATCACGCGCGCGCCCCTGGCCGCCTTCGATGCCATTCCCCGTGCCAATGCGCGCGGCACCTTCGCGGCGGCCGAGGCCTGGGCCTGGCACCGCGACCTCATCGCCAGCCGCGCCGAGGGCTACGATCCGCAGGTGCTCAAGCGCATCCTGCCGGGGCGCGACATGGCGGCGGCGGACTATGTGGCGCTGATGGCCGCGCGCACCGCCATCTGCGCCCAGGCCGATGCGCAGACCCGGGAGTTCGATGCCGTGGTGATGCCCACCTGCCCGCTGCTGCCGCCGCCGATCGCGGTATTGTCGGCGGACAGCGATGCCTATACCCACGCCAACATGATGCAGTTGCGCAACTGCGCGCTGGGCAATTTCCTCGATCGCTGCGCCATCTCGCTGCCCTGCACGCCGCAGGGCGCCGCACCGGTGGGGCTGATGCTGATGGGCGAGACGATGGGCGATGCCCGGCTGTTCCGCGTCGCCGCCGCGGTGGAAGCCGGGCTCAAGGGAGTGACCGCATGAGCAACCCCGAGATCGACGCCCTGCGCGCCGCCATCGCCGCGCGGCCGAAGGCGGCCGACCTGGCCGAGATGCGGGCGGGGATCGATGCGCGCGGCCTGGGCAACAAGCTCACCGCCGATGTCACCGTGACGCCCACGATGGCCGCCGGGGTGCGCGCGGAGTGGACCGCGACGCCCAATGCGGTGGCCACGCGGGCCATCCTGTATGTGCATGGCGGCGGCTATGTCATCGGTTCGCTGGACAGCCACCGGCATGCCGCCGCCGAGATCGGGCGCGCGGCGGCCGCCCGGGTGCTGGCGCTGGACTATCGCCTGGCGCCCGAGCACCCGTTTCCCGCCCCGGTCGAGGATGCGCTGGCCGGTTATCGCCACCTGCTGGCCCAGGGGTTTTCCCCGGCACAGATCGCCATCGCCGGCGACAGCGCCGGCGGCGGGCTGGTGGTGGCCGCGATGCTGGCCATCCGCGACGCCGGGCTGCCGCAGCCGGCATGCGGGTGGTGCATCTCGCCGTGGGTCGACATGGAATCGACCGGCGAATCGATCACCGCCAAGGCCGCCGAGGACCCCGTGGTGCAGAAGGCGGGGCTGGACTTCATGGCGCGCACCTACCTGGCCGGGGCCGATCCGCGCCATCCCCATGCCTCGCCGCTGCATGGCGACCTCGCCGGGCTCGCGCCGCTGCTGATCCAGGTGGGCGCGGCGGAGACGCTGCTGGACGACGCCACCCGCCTGGCCGCGCGCGCCGGGGCGGCGCATGTGGCGGTCACGCTGGAGATCTGGCCGGAGATGATCCATGTCTGGCACGTCATGCATCCGGTGCTGGCCGCCGGACGCCGCGCGATCGCCAGCGGCGGGGCCTTCCTGCGCGCCACCATGGACGGGGCCACGCCGGTTTCGCCGCGCGTCGGCTGAGGGGCGTGCTATAGCGGGGCGGGCATTGGCGGGGGCGGCGCGCAGGTGACGGCGACGAACGGCAATTGGCGGCGGCGCGCCGTGCTGGGGATGGGCGTGGCCACTGCGGGCTTGGCTGGCCCGGCCCGCCCCGCCACCGCCCAGGACCCGCCGCGCGAGCGCCAGGCCGGGCAGGAGACGCCGCCGATCCTGTTCGTGCCCGGCGAGGGCGACAGCGCAGCGCTGTGGATTCCCACCATCTGGCGCTTCGAATCCAACTACTATTCGCGCCAGCGCCTGTTCGCGCTGGACATGCGCCTGCCGACCGCCCGGCGCCGCGATGCGGAGCGCGAGCCCGGCCGCTCCTCCGCCGCCGAGGCGACCGCGCAGGTGGCGCAGGAGGTGGCGCGCATCCGCCGCACCACCGGGATGGACCGGCTGGTGCTGGTCGGTCATGGCCGCGCCGGGAACATCATCCGCAACTTCCTGCGCCTGAACCCCGGCCAGCGGATCCGCGCGGCGATCCTGTGCGGCACACCGGCGCACGGGCTGATCGTGTCGGACAGCCACATGGTGGGCAGCGAGCTGAACGGCGCTTCGCTGTTCCTGCGCCAGCTCAATGCCATGCCCGGGGGCGTGCCGCCCGGCATCCCCACCTTCACGATTTCCAGCGACCGGCTGGACAAGTTCGCGCAGGCGGACGGGCGCTTCCTGGGCCTGCCCGGGGTTGCGACCGGGCTGCCCCCGGCCCCGTCCACCCTGCGCGGGGCGACCAACATCACCCTGCCCGGCGCCGATCACCTGGGCACCGCCTATTCGCACGATGCGTTCAACGAGATGCACCGCATCGTGATGGGCGAATGGCCCGCCGTGCCGCGCCTGCGGCCCGAGGTGCTGCCGGCGCTGTCCGGGCGGGTCACCGGCTACGAGGCCGGGATTGCCACCAACGTGCCGATCCCCGGCGCGCGGCTGCGGGTGTTCGTGGTCGACCCCGCCAGCGGGCGGCGCACCGGGCCGGAGAAATACAGCCGGCAGACCGCCGCGGATGGCAGCTGGGGGCCGATCGAGGTCGACCCGCAGGCGCATCACGAGTTCGAGCTGACCGCCCGCGGCCATCCGATGACGCATATCTATCGCGCGCCGTTTCCGCGCGGCACCGAGTATCTGCACCTGCGCCCGTATCTGCCGGCCGCCGACGACCCGGCCGAGGGCGCGCTGGTCATCATCACCCGCCCGCGCGCCTATTTCGACTACGGCGCCGACCGGATCCAGATCGGCGACCAGGTGGTCGGCGGCGAGCCGGGCATTCCGTCTGAGAACACGCTGCGCCTGTCCGCGCCGGATGCGCCGCAGGCCGCGATGGTCGTCACCGTGAACAATGACCGCCTGGCGGGGCTGACCTGGCCGCGCGCCGAAGGGGTCACGGTGATCGAGCTGGAATGACGCCGCCGGTCGCTGCCCCATCCGGCGCCCCTTTGCCCCCCCCCTTGGCCGAGATCGCCGGGCTGGACATCGCCTTTGGCGCGCGGCGGGTGGTGCGCGATGTGGCGCTGCGGCTCTATCCCGGCCGCACCATGGCGCTGGTCGGCGAGAGCGGTTCCGGCAAGTCGCTGACCGCGCTGGCGCTGCTGGGGCTGTTGCCGCCGGGGGCGGTGGCCAGCGGGCGGGTGGTGCTGGACGGGCAGGAGGTGATCGGCGCGCCGCCGGCGGCCCTGCGGCGGCTGCGCGGGGGCGTGGCCGGGATGGTGTTCCAGGAGCCGATGAACAGCCTCAACCCGCTGGCGCGCATCGGCGCGCAGGTGGTCGAGGCGATCCGGCTGCACCGCCGGCTGCCGCTGCCCGCCGCCCGCGACCGGGCGACGGCGCTGCTGGCCGAGGTCGGCTTCCCCGATGCCGCCCAGCGGCTGGACGCCTTCCCGCACCAGCTCTCCGGCGGGCAGCGCCAGCGGGTGATGATCGCGATCGCCCTGGCCAACGATCCCGCGCTGCTGATCGCCGACGAGCCGACCACGGCACTCGATGTCACCATCCAGGCGCAGATCCTGAAGCTGCTGGCCGCCGAGAAGGCCGCGCGCGGGCTGGCGCTGCTGCTGATCAGCCATGACCTGGCGATCGTGCGCCGCTATGCCGACGAGGTCTGCGTGATGAAGGACGGTGCGATCGTGGAGGCCGGGCCGGTCGCCACGGTCTTCGGCGCGCCCGCCCATGACTACACCCGCATGCTGCTGGCCGCCGAGCCGCGCGGCGCGCCGGCCCCGCTGCCGCCGGAGGCCGCGATGCTGATGCAGGGCGAGGCGGTGCGGGTGCATTTCGCCATCCGCCGCGGCCTGTTGCGCCGGGCGGTGGGCGCGGTGCGGGCGGTCGATGGCGTGTCGGTGGCGGTGCGCGCCGGCGAGACGGTGGGCCTGGTGGGGGAGAGCGGCTCCGGCAAGTCGACGATGGGCTACGCGCTGTTGCGGCTGCAGGCGGCGCAGGGGCGCATCGCCTTTGCCGGGGCGGACCTGGCCGCGATGCCGCCACCGGTGCTGCGCCGGGCGCGGGCGGGGATGCAGATCGTGTTCCAGGACCCGTTCGGCAGCCTGTCGCCGCGGCTGTCGGTGGGCGAGATCATCGCCGAGGGGCTGGCGGTGCATGCGCGCACGCTGTCGCCCGAGGCGCGCGACCGGCGCGTGGCCGAGGCGCTGGCGGAGGTGGGGTTGCCGGGCGAGAGCGCGCAGCGCTACCCGCACGAATTCAGCGGCGGCCAGCGCCAGCGCATCGCCATTGCGCGCGCCATGGTGCTGAAGCCGCGCTTCGTGGTGCTGGACGAGCCGACCAGCGCGCTGGACATGTCCGTGCAGGCGCAGATTGTTGAGCTGCTGCGCAGCCTGCAAGCCCGACATGGGCTGGGATACCTGTTCATCAGCCACGACCTGCGCGTGGTGCGCGCGATGGCGCATCGCGTGGTGGTGATGCGGCGCGGCCAGGTGGTGGAGGAAGGCCCGGCGGAGCAGATCTTCGCCGCCCCGCGCGAGGACTATACCCGCGCGCTGATGGCTGCGGCCTTTGCCCTGGAGGCCGACGAGAGCGGGGCGGTGGAAATCTGAGCCGCGGCTGCATCCGGTCGCGGCGCCGCGGCGTAACGCTCGCGAAGGTGGCGCATTCCGCGCCATCGTGACCGGAACAATCCTGGGGGATTCCCGCCATGCGCCTGCTGTCCCGCCGCCGCGCCCTGATCGGCGCCGCCACCACCGCCACCGTGTTCGCCGCCCTGCGCACCAGCCCCGCGCTGGCCCAGGCGCCCGGCCCGTTCAGCCTGGCGCCGCTGCCCTATGCGCCGGAGGCCAACGAGCCGCATATCGACACGCTGACGATGACCATCCATCACGGCCGCCACCACGCGCTGTTCGTCAACAACCTGAACGCCGCGGCCAAGGATCATCCGCAGATCGCAGCACTGCCGATCCACCAGGTGCTGTCCAGGATCGGCGAGATGCCCGAGGCGGTGCGCGGGGTGATCCGCAACAGCGGCGGCGGCCATGCCAACCACGCCATGTTCTGGACCATCATGGGCGGCAAGGGCGGCATGCCCGGCGGCGAGCTGGCCGCGGCGATCACCCGCGACCTGGGCGGGATGGACAAGCTCAAGGCCGACTTCAACGGCGCCGGGATGCGCGTGTTCGGCTCCGGCTGGGTGTTCATCACCGTGGACGCCGCCGGCAAGCTGGCGATCGGGGCGCGGCCGGGGCAGGACAACCCGCGCATGGACGGGCAGATGGTGCTGCTGGGCAACGACGTGTGGGAGCACGCCTACTACCTGAAATACCAGAACCGCCGCGCGGACTACCTGGCGGGCTGGTGGAATGTGGTGGACTGGGCGAAGGTCGAGGCGCGCTATGCCGCCGCGAAGGCGGGCACGCTGGGGGTCTGATCGCGGCGCGCCCCCTTGGCCACGGGGGCGATTGCGCACGGCCCGATGCGCCTTGCCAGGGGCGCCTTGCCAGGGGCGCCAGAAAGCAAGATTCACATGGAGGCGGAGAGACGAAGAGGAGAAATCCCGCCTTCATTGACCTCTCCGTCTCTCCGTCTCCATGTGAAAATGCTTGCTATGGCGGCCACCGGGCGATGCGCTCCGGCCATATGCGATCGCCCTGCCGTCCCCCGGGGGGCGGCGGTCGGGCAGCGGGTCAGGCCGCAGCGCCTGGGGTCAGAAACGGTACATCAGCTGGATCGTGGCGAAGGTCGCGACCGCGGCGACAAGGCAGAAGAGGATCCCGAACTGGATCATCTTGAAATGCATCCGACGCATGGAAAAATCTCTCGGCAGCGGGAACAAGGACGGCGGCTAAATCGGCAGCGGAAGAATTAACCGCTTTTTAACCGCCTCGCGATGGGCTCGCAAGTCCTTTGCCGGCCGCGCTATGCGGCCACATGCACAAAAGGCCGGGCGGCGAACCAGTCTGGCCGGGCGCGCTCGATCTGGGCGGCGAGCTGAATCAAGACGTCCTCGGCGGCGAAATTGCCGTGGAGCTGCACGCCGATCGGCAGGCCGCCGGAGTCCAGCCCGGCGGGCAGCGAGATGCCGGGCTGGCCGGTTTCGTTGCCGGGCATGGTGTAGCGGCAGGCATCGGCCAGGCGGGAAATCCAGGGGTCCAGCTCCTCGTCGGCCAGCAGCGAATAGGGGCCGTTGGCGGCGGGGACGCGCACGGCCAGGGTGGGGGTGAGCAGCAGGTCATACCGCTCCATCAGGGCGCCGAAGCTGCGGGTGGTGGCGTTGTTGGCGGCCATCATGGCGAAGATGTCGAACTTGTCGTAGCGGCTGTGGGCCTGGAAGTGGCGGAAGGTCATGCGGGAGAGGAAGCGGTTCAGCTCCTGGATTTCCACCCCGCGCTCGCGCGCCATCGCCACGAAGCCGGCGCGGCTGCCGATCCACTGGGTGATGTAGCCGCGCCACATGGTGTCCCAGTCGCAAATCTTGGTGTCGTCGATTTCCTCCACGTGGTGGCCGAGGGATTGCAGCAGAAGCCCGGCTTCGCGCACCCTTGCCGCCACCTGCGGGTCGGTGGGGGTGGTGCGGCCCCAGTCGCCGACCGAGAGGCCGACGCGCAGGGGGCCGGGGTCGATGGTGAGCGATTCGAGGTAGCCGTGCTTCGGGGCGCGCAGGGCCATGAAGCTGCCGCCATTGGGGACGCGGGACAGGGTTTCGTAGGCCGCGGCGGTGTCGCGCACGCTGCGGGTCAGCACGCCGTCGGCTGCGGTGCGCATCATGTATTCGTTCTGGCCCCAGGGCCGCGGCACCCGCCCCCGCGTCGCCTTCAGCCCGACCAGGCCGCAGAAGCTGGCGGGGATGCGGGTCGATCCGCCACCGTCCGAGGACAGGCTGATCGGCGTCACGCCGGCGGCCACCAGGGCGGCCGAGCCGCCAGAGGAGCCGCCCGGGGTGTGGGCGAGGTTCCACGGGTTGCGGGTGACCTTGACCTCGCCCAGGTAGTCCGTCGCGGTGTCGAAGGTCATGCCGAATTCGGGCGAGGTGGAACGCCCGATCGGCACCATGCCGCCGGCCAGCACATTCTCGATCAGCGGGTCGTGGCGCTGCGGCACGAAGCCGGCCCAGAGCTTCGAGCCGCTTTCCTGCATCCGCCCGGCCATCGCCTGGCCGAGGTCCTTGATGAAGATCGGGACGCCATGGAGGGCGCCGTTCGGGTTCGGGCGGTCGGTGTCGGGATTTTCGATCGCGTCCTCGAACAGGCCGAGCGCGCCGTGCAGGCGATCGTCCACGCGGGCGACGCCCTCGGCCACCTGGGCGGCCACCTCGCGCGCGGTGACCTGGCCGGAGCGGATGAGGGCGGCGACGGCCGTGGCGTCGAGGTTGGCCCATTCGTGCCAGGGGATGGTGGGCATGGTTTGGGTTCCTCCCGGTGTGGACTGGAGGGGATGGTGATCAAGGGAAGGAGGGAAGGCAAGGCTGGGCTTCGCCCCTGCGACGCGAAGGCGCGTCGCATCACCCACCAGGGGCCAAGCCCCTGGACCTTGTAACTTCAAGGTCACGGGGTCTGGGGCCGCCGGCCCCAGCGGGTCATCCGCGGCGCGACTTCGCGTCGCGACGGCAGAGCCCTGGCCTTCCTGCCCCTTGCCTTCCCTATCCCGGATGGAAATGCGCGTACACCCGCCGCGCGATTTCCTTGGACACCCCCGGCGCGGCTTCCAGGTCCGTCAGCCCGGCCTGTTTCACCCCGCGCGCCGAGCCGAAGTGGTTGAGCAGGGCGCGTTTGCGGCCGGGGCCGATGCCGGGGATGTCGTCGAGTTCGCTGGTGACCAGGGTTTTGCTGCGGCCGGCGCGGTGGGTGGTGATGGCGAAGCGGTGGGCCTCGTCGCGCAGGCGCTGCAGGAAGTAGAGCACCGGGTCGCGCGGCGGGAGCTGGAAGGGGGGTTGGGCGGTGCGGTGGAACCATTCGCGGCCGGCGTCGCGGTCGGGGCCCTTGCTGATCGCCACCAGGTTCACGTCGTCGATGCCGAGTTCGTCCAGGATGGCCTGGGCGGCGGAGAGCTGGCCCTGGCCGCCGTCGATCAGGACCAGGTCGGGCCATTCGGGTTCCTCGCCGGCTTCCTCCTCTTTCAAGGCGCGCCCGAAGCGGCGGGTCAGCACCTCGCGCATCATGGCGAAGTCGTCGCCGGGGGTGGCGACCGTCTTGATGGCGAATTTGCGGTAGGCGGATTTGCGGAAGCCTTCCGGGCCGGCGACGATCATCACGCCGTATGCGTTGCTGCCGGAGATGTGGGAGTTGTCGTAGACCTCGATGCGGCTGGGCGGCTCGGGCAGGGCGAAGAGGGTGGCGGTGGCGTCCAGCAGTTTCGCCTGGCCGGCGGTCTCCGCCAGCTTGCGTTCCAGCGCCTCGCGCGCGTTGGTCTCGGCATGGGCGACCACGGCGGCCTTTTCGCCGCGCTGCGGGACGGCGATTTCCACCCGCTTGCCGCTGCCGAAGGTGTTGGCCTTGATGCCCAGCGCCTCGGCCACCAGGGCCTGTTCGGCGAGCGGATGGTTCAGCAGGATCACCGGCGGCGGGGGCTTGTCGTCGTAGAACTGGGCGATGAAGGCGGCGAGCACCTCGGGCGGGTCCTCGGCCTTGGTGTGGGTGGGGAAGAAGGCGCGGTTGCCGTTGTTGCGGCCGCCGCGGAAGAAGAACACCTGCACGCAGGTCTGGCCGGCGATCTGCCAGGCGGCGATGACGTCGGCATCGGTCAGGCTGGCGGGGTTGATGACGTCGGTGCCCTGCACGCTGGTCAGCGCGCGGATGCGGTCGCGGATGGCCGCCGCCCGTTCGAATTCCAGGGTTTCGGCGGCGGCTTCCATCTCGGCGGCCAGCGCCTGCTGCACGCCGCCGGCCTTGCCCGACAGGAAGGCTTTGGCCTGGTCGACCAGGCCGCCGTAATCCTCGGTGCTGATGCGTTCGACGCAGGGGGCGGAGCAGCGCTTGATCTGGTGCAGCAGGCAGGGGCGGGAGCGGTTCTTGAACACCGTGTCGCGGCAGGAGCGCAGGAGAAAGACGCGCTGCATGGCGGTGACGGTCGCGTTCACCGACCAGGCGCTGGCGAAGGGGCCGTAATAGCTGCCCTTGCGGGTGCGCGCGCCGCGGTGCTTGGCGATCTGGGGGTAGGGGTGGTCCTCGGTCAGGACCAGCCAGGGATAGGATTTGTCGTCGCGCAGCACGATGTTGTAGCGCGGCTTCAGGCGCTTGATGAGGTTGGCTTCGAGGAGAAGCGCCTCGGCCTCGGTATGGGTGGTGACGATCTCCATCGCCACCGTCTCGTTGACCATGCGGCGCAGGCGCTCGGGCAGGCGGGCGAGCTGGGTGTAGCTGGTCACCCGTTTGCGCAGCGCGCGGGCCTTGCCGACATAGAGCGCATCGCCGTTGGCGGCGAGCATGCGATAGACGCCGGGCGACAGCGGCATGGTCTCCAGCGCGCGCTCGATGATGGCGACGCCGCGTTCAGCCTGGGTGGGATCGCTCATGCGGGCAAGGTTTAGGCGCCGCGCGAGAGCGGCTCAAGCGGGGGCGGATTCATCCACCGATCCGGTGGATAACTCTGTGGGAAACGCCGCGCCGGGGGCGGCAAATGCCGGAAAATCAGAGGCTCGCACGGATTGCCCTATTTTTGGGCAATCTTGTCAAGCCATTGAAAACACTCAATTGATACATGAACTTACGGTTAAATTCGCAAATCCTGCCGCCATCGCGCTGTAATATCTCGCCAAACGCCGCGCGGTGGACAATTTCAGCCGCGCAGCCGCTCCACCACCACGCCGGCGCCGGCGGCATCGGCGAAGACGTCGAGTTTTTCGACGGTTACGCACACCTTCTTCACACGTTTGTCATCAAGACAGGCGCTTGCGATGCGTTCCGCCAAAGTCTCGGCCAGGCGCACATGCCCGGCGGCGACGATGCGGCGCACCGCGTCGGCCACCGCCTGGTAATCGACCACGCGCGACAGCTCGTCCACGCCGATCGCCGGGGCCTGGCCGGACGCGCCGGGGTCTTCGACGGCGAGCGCGACGCTGATCCGCACCCGCTGCGGGGCGCCCTGTTCATGGGCATGCACGCCGATGCGCGCGGCGAGCATCATGTCGCGCAGGAAGACCTGGCGCAGGCCGTCGGCGGCACTGGCGTAGGTCATTCCTCGAGCGCCGCGCCCGGCCCGGCCGGCGCCCATTGCAGGTGCTGGCCGCCATCCAGCGCCAGCATCTGGCCGGTGACCGAGGGCAGCGCCAGCAGCATCAGCGCGGCGGCGGCGACTTCCTCGGGCGTGGTGCCGCGCGCCAATGGGGTGCCGGCGGCCTGGCGGTCGAACTGCGCCTGGGTCTGGCGCGCGTTCGGCAGCGCGGGGCCGGGGCCGATGCCGACCACGCGGATGCGCGGGGCGAGCGCCAGGGCGAGGGACTGGGTGAGCGCCCAGAGCCCGGCCTTGGACACCGTATAGCTGACGAAATGCGGGGTCAGCGACCAGACCCGCATGTCCAGCATGTTCAGCACCACGCCCTCGTTCCCCGCCGGCAGGGCGCGGGCGAAATCCTGCGCCAGCACGAAGGGGGCGCGCAGGTTGGGCTCCAGGTGCAGGTCCCAGGATTCGCGGGTGGCGTCGTGCCATTCGTCGCGTTCGAAGGTGCTGGCGTTGTTGACCAGCACGCCGAGCGGGCCGACGGATTCGGCAGCGGCGGCGAGCAGGGCGGCGGTCTGGGCCTCTTGCATCAAGTCGGCTTGCAGCACGGCGGCGCGCACGCCCAGGGCGCGGGCCTCGGCGGCGGTGGCCTCGGCGGCGGCGCGGTTGGCGTTGCAGTGGATGGCGACATCGAAGCCGGCGCCGGCCAGGGCGAGGGCGATGGCGCGGCCCAGGCGCACGGCGCCGCCGGTGACCAGGGCGGCCCGAGGGATGGAGTCTGGGATGGGGAGCATGGCGCGGTGATAGCGCCTGGCGTGCGGGAGTGGAAGCGGAAGCCAATTGGTACAGCGCAGACGCGCGGAATTGGCGGTTCCGAACGCACCACTTCTGCACCATGCTCCAGCCATAGAGGAGCATGCCCGATGTACACCCCGCCCGCCTTCCGCATCACCGACCTGCCGGAGATCCATGCCGCGATGGCCGCCGCCCGGCTGGCCACGCTGGTCACCGCGACGGCCGAGGGGCTGATGGCGACCCCGTTGCCGATGTACCTGGTGGCCGACGAAGGGCCGCACGGCACGCTCTATGGCCATGTCGCCCGCGCCAACCCGCACTGGAAGCTGGCCCCGACCGGCGAGGCGCTGGCGCTGTTCGGCGGGCCGCACGCCTATGTCTCGCCGTCCTGGTATGCGGAAAAGCCCCTGCACGGGCGCGTGGTGCCGACCTGGAACTATCAGGCGATCCATGCCCATGGGCCGGTCGAGTTCTTCGACGACGCCGACCGGCTGCTGGGGGTGGTCACAAGGCTGACGGAGATCCACGAGGCCGGGCGGCCGGCGCCGTGGGCCGTTAGCGACGCGCCGGCGGATTACATCGCCGGCATGCTGCGCGGCATCGTCGGGCTGCGCCTGCCGATCGCGCGCATCGCGGCCAAGCGCAAGATGAGCCAGAACCGCCCGGCCGCGGACCGCGCCGCCGTCGCCGCCGGGCTGGGCGCCAGCGCGCGGGAGTCGGATCGGGAGGCTGCTTCCCTCATCCCCGACTGAGCGCGGCCTCGGCGGCGGCCTGGGACATCTTCATGGTCTGGTCGATGTCGCTGTAGAACAGGTCGACATCGCAGGTGAAGCGGAACATGCCGGGCAGCTCCGGCCAGGGCGCCATGTAGTCGGCCTGGCCGCGCGCCGGGGCGGCGAGAAAATTCGACACCTCGGCATAGACCCCGGCATCGGTGGCCAGCGCGCCGATGCGCATTCTTCCCCCTGCGTCGGCCACCGTGAATTCGCGCAAGCGGGCCGCACCCGGCGGCAGCAGCCGGGCGAGTGCGGCGCGCAACGCCGTTTCGTCGTGCATCCTGGTCCCCGCGATGGTTCGCGCCCTTCATCGCGCGCGCGCGCGGGCTTGTCCACGCTGGCCCCTTGGGCCATGACTCGATCCATGTCCGATCCCGCATCTGCCCTGACCGGGCATATCGACCAGGCCACCCGCCATGCCCTGACCGGCTGGGCGATGGACCCGGCGCGGCCAGGCGAGGCGGTGGAGCTGGAGCTGGTGCTGGACGGGGCGGTGATCGGCCGCTTCCTGGCCGACCGGCACCGCCCGGACCTGGAGGCGGCGGGCATGGGAACCGGGCGGCTGGCGTTCCAGGTGCAGATCCCCGGCGGGCTGTCGGCCCATGCCGAGCGGGTGGTGGAATTGCGCCGGGTGGGCGACGGGGCGGCGGTGCCGGGCTCGCCGGTGGTGTTTGCGCCCGAGCCCCTGGTGGGG
>JBIPLY010000264.1:0-5826 GCA_044369385.1 Acetobacteraceae bacterium
CGACACCAGCTTCTCCAGCAGGATGGCATCGCCGCGATAGACCAGGAACCGGCACATCCGCACCTCCCAAACCGTGCTGAGCGATCAGGTTAGCGCGCGGAAGTTGCAGGAGTGTGCAAGAAACGTGGCATTGACATGCATCCGTCCCCGCGGGCCATTGCCGTGACGCTTCCGACATGCTTGCGTATGCGCACGATTCCGGAGACCAAACATATGATCCGCCAAGTGCCGCTGTTGCTGGCGGCCCTTGCCCTGCCGGGCTGTGCGACCATCATGCATGGTTCCTCGCAGAGCCTGGCCGTCATCACCGAGCCGCCCGGCGCCACCTGCAAGCTGGAGCGGGAGGGCATCATGATCGGGAACATCGCGCCCACGCCGGGCACGGCGCGGATCGAAAAGAACAAGAACGACATCCTGGTGACCTGCGACCGCGAAGGCTTCGAAACCACCGCGATCCGCCATGTCTCGGACTTCGGCGGCGCCACCATCGCCAATGCCGTGGCCGGCGGCCTGATCGGGGTGGCGGTGGATGCCATCTCGGGCGCGAATTTCCCCTATCCGCCGGAGGCGCGCTTGATCCTGCAGCCGCCCGGCGCGCCGCGCGTGGTGCAGCCCACGCCCGCCAGGGTGCATCCCGAAAGCCCGCCCAAAGCGCCGTAGCCGCATCCGCCCGCCCTGATTGACAGCGATGTGACAGGGGAGCGATACGCGGCGGCGCAATAGGGGAAACGACCAATGCCGGTGCACGCCTTCATCTTCCCGGGCCAGGGCAGCCAGGCCCCGGGCATGGGCCGCGATCTGGCCGCCGCCTTCCCCGCCGCCCGCGCGGTGTTCCAGGAGGTCGACGACACGCTGGACCAGAAGCTCTCCGCCCTGATGTTCGAAGGCCCGGCCGAGACCCTGACCCTGACCGAGAACGCGCAGCCCGCGCTGATGGCGCATTCGCTGGCGGTGCTGCGGGTGCTGGAATCCGAGGGCGGTTTCAAGCTCGCCGACCGCGCCGTGGTCGTGGCCGGGCATTCGCTGGGTGAATACAGCGCGCTGGCCGCCGCCGGCGCCTTCGGCATCGCCCAGGCCGCAAGGCTGCTGCGCCTGCGCGGCCAGGCGATGCAGAAGGCCGTGCCCCCCGGCGCCGGCAGCATGGCTGCCCTGCTGGGCTGCGAAATGCCGCTGGCGCTGGAAATCTGCGCCGAGGCGGCCCAAGGCCCCGCTGGAAACACCGAGGTGATCGAGCCCGGCAACGACAATGGCGGCGGCCAGGTGGTCGTCTCCGGCGCCACCGAGGCGGTCGACCGCGCCATCCTGATCGCACCGACCAAGGGCGTGCGCCGCGCCATGAAGCTGCCGGTCTCCGCGCCGTTCCACTGCGCCATGATGGCGCCGGCCGCCGCCGCGATGGCCGAGGCCCTGCGCGAATCGCCGCCCCTGGCCCCCGCCGTCCCGGTGGTCGCCAACGTCTCCGCCGCCCGCGCCACCGACCCGGCCGAGATCATCGATCTGCTGGTGCGCCAGGTCACCGCCACGGTGCGCTGGCGCGAGTGCATGCTGGCGATGGCCGCCCTGGGCGTGGACAGCTTCGTCGAGCTCGGCGCCGGCAAGGTGCTCTCGGGCCTGGTCAAGCGGGTGACGCCCGACGCCACGGGGATCAGCGCGGGCACGCCGGCGGAGATCGAGGCGGTGTTGAAGCTGATCTGAGAAAGCAGTTCTTTTTTGAAAAAAAGAACCAAAAAACTTTCATCCGTTCGCCGCCCTGGGGAGGTCGGCTGCCAGCGGGGAAAAGTTTTTTTGCTTCTTTTTTTTCAAAAAAAGAAGACCCTTCCTTCCTGAGGAGACCCCCATGTTCGACCTCTCCGGCAAGATGGCCCTGGTCACCGGCGCCTCCGGCGGCATCGGCGCCGCCATCGCCCGCGCCCTGCACGCCCAGGGCGCGACGGTGGCGCTCTCCGGCACGCGGCGGGAGGCGTTGGACGCCTTGGCCGCCGAGTTGGGCGCGCGCGCCCATGCCTGCCCCGCCGACCTGCGCGACCCCGCCGCCCCGGATGCGCTGGTGGCCGAGGTGGAGAAGATCGCGCCGCTCGACATCCTGGTGAACAATGCCGGCTTCACCCGCGACATGCTGGCGATCCGCATGAAGGACGAAGACTGGCAGGCGGTGCTGGATGTCGACCTGACCGCGCCGTTCCGCCTGGCTCGCGCCGCCCTGCGCGGCATGCTGCGCCGGCGCGCCGGGCGGATCGTGTCGATCTCCTCGATCGTGGGGGCCACCGGCAATCCCGGCCAGGCCAATTACGCCGCCGCCAAGGCCGGCATGGTCGGCATGTCCAAGGCCCTGGCACAGGAAGTGGCCAGCCGCGGCGTGACCGTGAACGTGGTTGCCCCCGGCTTCATCGCCACGCCCATGACCGACGCGCTGACGGAGGCGCAGAAGGCCAAGCTGATGGAGAACATCCCGCTGGCCCGCATGGGCAACCCCGCGGACATCGCGGCTGCCGTCGTCTACCTGGCCAGCAGCGAGGCTGGCTGGGTGACCGGGACGACGATCCATGTCAATGGCGGCATGGCCATGATCTGACCCGCGCGACCCTGGCCCGCACCCGTGCCGTCGGGTTGTTGGCGACTTCGCAAAAACCATGCTAAGCGCGGCCCAACCTATGTTCGGGGTTCTTGCACGGCGCAAGGCGAGGGATTCGGCGGCCAGCCATGGCCCTGGGGCACTCGTCGCGGTTGGAACGACCATCACAGGCAACCCGCCGGCGGCAACGCCCGGCCTCACCAGGAGTGGATACAGCGATGAGCGATATCGCGGAGCGCGTTAAGAAGATCGTGATCGAGCACCTCGGCGTCGAAGAGGCGAAGGTCACCCCGGAGGCGTCCTTCATCGACGACCTGGGTGCCGACAGCCTCGATACGGTCGAGCTGGTGATGGCCTTCGAGGAAGCCTTCAGCGTCGAGATCCCCGAGGACGCGGCCGAGAAGATCGGCACCGTCAAGGATGCCATCGACTACATCGAGAAGCAGAAGGCCGCCTGAGCCACAAGGCTCGGGGATCACGGCGAGTTCTGACCGACCGGTCTGAGCAACGCGGGGCGAGGATGACAGCTATGCGGCGCGTGGTGGTGACGGGGATGGGCATTGCCTGCCCGCTTGGCCTGGGGACGGAGCTTGTCTGGTCCCGGCTGCTGGCCGGGCAATCCGGCATCGGGGCGATTCAGGGCTTCGATGTCGGCGAGCTGCCGGCCAAGATCGCCGGAACCATCCCGCTCGGCCCGCGGGCCGAGGGCAAGCTGGACCTGAACGACTGGATCCCGATCAAGGACCAGAAGAAGATGGACCCGTTCATCCACTTCGCCCTGGTCGCGGCCATCCAGGCGGTGGAGGATTCCGGCTGGGTGCCCGAATCGGAAGACGACCGCTGCGCCACCGGGGTCATGATCGGCTCCGGCATCGGCGGGCTGGAGACGATCTACGACGCCGCGATCCAGGTGCTGAGCGGCAAGATCAAGCGGCTCTCGCCGTTCTTCATCCCGTCCGCGCTGATCAACCTGGCCTCCGGCCACCTCTCGATCAAATACGGCTTCAAGGGCCCGAACCACGCCGTGGTCACCGCCTGCGCCACCGGGGTGCACGCCATCGGCGACGCCGCCCGGCTGATCCAGTTCGGCGATGCCGACGTGATGGTCGCCGGCGGCGCGGAAGCCGCCGTCAACATGCTGGGCATCGCCGGCTTCTGCGCCGCCCGCGCCCTGTCCACCGGCTTCAACGACACCCCCACCCGCGCCAGCCGCCCATGGGACAAGGACCGCGACGGCTTCGTCATGGGCGAGGGCGCGGGCATCGTGGTGCTGGAGGAATACGAGCACGCCAAGAAGCGCGGCGCCAAGATCTACGCCGAGGTCGCCGGCTACGGCATGTCCGGCGACGCCCACCACATCACCGCCCCGGCGGAGGGCCATGACGGCGCCTTCCGCGCCATGAAGGCCGCGCTGCGCAACGGCGGCGTCACCCCGGACCAGATCCAGTACGTCAACGCCCACGGCACCTCCACGCCGCTCGGCGACGACCTGGAGCTGGAGGCCGTCGAACGCTTCTTCGGCAGCTCGGCGGCCAAGCTGGCGATGTCGTCCACCAAATCGGCCACCGGCCACCTGCTGGGTGCTGCCGGCGCGATCGAGGCGATCTTCTCCATCCTGGCCATCCGCGACGGCGTCGCGCCGCCCACGCTGAACCTGGACGAGCCCAGCCGCGCCAGCGTGATCGACCGCGTGGCGAACCAGGCCCAGCCGCGCCGCATCGACATGGCGCTGTCCAACAGCTTCGGCTTCGGCGGCACCAACGCCAGCATCATCTTCAAGCGCGCCGCCTGAGCGACCCGCCGCCCCCCGACGCAGCAAAGCCCTCCCCCCCAGGGGGAGAGGGTAGGGAGAACGGGCTGCCCCAGCCCGCCGCTCCCGCGCCCGCCCCGAAGCCCCGCATCCGCCTGCTGCGCCCGATCGCCGGCGCCCTGACCCTGGTCGTGCTGCTGGCGATGGCCGCATTCGCCGTGCTGCGCTGGGCCGAGGCCCGCCTGCACGGCCCCGGCCCGCTCGCCGAAGCCCGCGCCATCGTCATCCCCCGTGGCGGCCCGAACCGCCTGGCCGACCATCTGGCCGAGGCCGGGCTGATCCGCCATCCGCTCGACCTGCGCATCGCCACCTGGGTCACCACCGCCGAAGGCCCGCTGCGCGCCGGCGAGTTCGCCTTCCCCGCCGCCGCCAGCCTGCGCGACGTGCTGACCATCCTGCGCACCGCCCGCCCGGTGCAGCACCGCCTGACCATCCCCGAGGGCCTGACCGCCCAGGCCATCGCCGCCCTGCTCGCCCGCGCCGACACCCTGGCCGGCGACGCCGCCGTGCCGCCCGAGGGCACCATCCTGCCCGACACCTACCTGCACGAGCGCGCCACCCCGCGCGCCGCCCTGCTGGACCGCGCTGCCCGCGCCATGGACCGCGCCCTGGCCGAAGCCTGGGCCGCCCGCACCCCCGCCGTGAAGCTGGCCAACCCCCAGGAGATGCTGACGCTCGCCAGCATCGTCGAACGCGAAACCGCCCGCCCCGACGAACGCGCCCGCGTGGCGCAGGTCTTCCTCAACCGCCTGGCCCGCGGCATGCGCCTGCAATCCGACCCGACCGTGGTCTATGGCGCCAGCGCCGGCGCCGGCGTGCTCGACCGCCCGATCTCGCGCGCCGACCTCGACGCCAACCACCCGTACAACACCTACCGCATCCCCGCCCTGCCCCCCGGCCCGATCGCCAGCCCCGGGGCGGCCGCCCTCATGGCCGTGGCGCAGCCGGCGGGCGGCGACGACCTGTATTTCGTCGCCGACGGCAGCGGGGGGCATGCCTTCGCGCGCACGCTGGACGAGCATAACCGCAACGTGGCGCGGTGGCGGGCGCTTCAGAAGTAAGGAAGAGTCTTCTTTTTGTGAACAAAAAGAAGCAAAAAAACTTCATCCATTTGCACCCGGCTCCCTCGGGGGAAGACGGGTGCAAACGGGTAAAAGTTTTTTGGTCCTTTTTTTCAAAAAAGGACTGCTTCCTTACCTCAGAACTTCCACCCCACGCCCACACCGACCACCAGCGGGTTCAGATCGGTCTTCGCCCGCACCGCCCCACCGGCCAGCTTGGCATTGGTCGACAGGAAGATCTGCTTCACATCGACGTTCAGATACATGTTCCGGGTCAGCGCATAGTCGAACCCGGCCTGCACCGCATAGCCGACGTTGTTGGACAGCTTCAGGCTGCCCAGCCCCGCCGCCGCCTCCGAGCCGTAGAAGATCGTGTAGTTCAG
>JBIPLY010000265.1:0-5810 GCA_044369385.1 Acetobacteraceae bacterium
GCGATCACGCGAATTTGCATGACTGAACTGCGAATCGGCGATCCGCTGTTGCCAGGCGCGCGGCCCGCTTGTTAGCCGATACCCATGCGTATCCCACTGCCAAGGAGCCGACGCATGCGTTTGGTTGACCGTATCCTCGCCAGCTGTTCCGCCGCCGCGCTTGCGGTGACCTGCTCGTTCGCGATCGGCGCGTTGACCGTTGGCGCGTTGACCATCGGCGCCCAGCCCGCGCATGCCTCCGCCCCGCCGGCCAAGCCGGCCGCCAGCCGCCCCGCCGCCCAGGCGCCGCGCGCCGCGGCCCCGGTGCGCGTGACCCGGCCCGTTGCGGCTGCGAAACCCGTTGCCGCGGCCCGGCCCGTTGCCGCCGCCCGCCCGGTGCTGGCGCGCTCCGGCCAGACGCTGAAGCCGCAGGCCGGCGCGGCGCGGCCGACGTCCAAGTCGGGCAACATCAAGTCCGCCAAGCTGCGCGTCGCCTCGGTTGCGGCGACGCAAACCTGGGGCGGCATCTCCTGCGTTCCCTTCGCCCGCGCGGCGACCGGCATGGCGGTGAAGGGCAACGCCCATGCCTGGTGGGACAGCGCGGCCGGCACCTATGAGCGCGGGCAGCGGCCGGAAGCCGGCAGCATCCTGAACTTCCGCTCGACGTCGCGCATGCGCCTGGGCCATGTCGCCGTGGTCGCCCGCGTGGTCGACAGCCGCACGGTGGAAATCGACCATGCCAACTGGGCCGGCCCCGGCGGCGGCAAGGGGCGCGTGGCCCGCGGCGTGCCGGTGATCGACGTGTCGGAGGCCAATGACTGGTCGGCCGTGCAGGTCGGCCTGGCCGGCGGCGGCTTCGGCAGCGTCTACCCGACCTATGGCTTCATCTATGACCGGCCGGATCGCGGCATGATGGTCGCCAACAACCTCGCCCGCCCGCGCGCCGGCCAGCCGCGCTACACCGAGGTGGCCGAGGCCTGGTCCGCCCGCACCGTGACCGTGCCGGCCGCCACGATCGACGCGCCGCAGCGCAGCTTCCGCTAAAGCACCCCCGCGCCGCCCAGCGCCGCGCCGATGGCCAGCACCCAGAGCGGGTGCAGGCGGGTGGCGAACAGCACCGCCGCGGCGGCCAGGGTCAGCACCGCATGGCCGGCGGAGATGGCGGTCGCCTCCGACAGCACGATCGCCGCCGCCACCACCAGCCCGGCGGTGACCGGCATCAGCCCGTCCTGGACAAGCTTGCGCCAGGGCCGGTCGCGGAAGCGTTGCCAGGCGCCGGCCACCAGCCAGGTGAGCAGCGCGCAGGGGCCGACCAGCGCCCCGGTGGCGGCCAGCGCCCCGGCCAGGCCGGCGACGTGCCAGCCGATCAGGGTGGAGACCAGCATGTTCGGGCCGGGGGCCGCCTGTGCCAGCGCATAGAGCGCGGCGAATTCGCCGGCGGTCATCCAGCCGTGGCGCTCCACCACCTGGCGCTTCAGCTCCGGCAGCACCGTGTTGATGCCGCCGATCGAGACCAGCGAGAGCTGGCCGAACACGCCGGCGATGTCGGCGACCTCGCTCATTGCAGCCGATGGCACAGCAGAATCGACAACGGCGCCATCACGAGCATGGTCGGCACCAGCGGCAGATGCAGCACGGCGATGGCGACGATGACCACCAAGGCGATGCCGATGCCCAGGCGGGAGCCGCGCAGGGGGGCGGCGATCTTGAGCGCGGTGGCGACCACCAGGCCGGAGGCCGCGGCCGCCAGCCCGGCCGCGGCGGCGTCGACCACGGGATGGTCGCGCCAGGCGCCATAGGCCGCGCCCAGGGCGATGACGACCACCATCGGCAGCGAGACCAGCCCGGTGACCGCGGCGACGGCCCCGGGCAGGCCGCGGAACCGGCTGCCCAGGGCGACGGCCAGGTTGACGATGTTCGGGCCAGGCAGGAACTGGCACAGGCCGAGCAGGTCGGTGAACTCGGCCGGCGTCAGCCAGCCGCGCTGTTCCACCATCATCCGCCGCGCCCAGGGCAGCACGCCGCCGAAGCCGATGATGCCGATCGACAGGAAGCCGAGGAACAGCGCCCAGACGGTGGGCGGCTCAGGTTGGGAGCCGCCCGGCGTCAATCAGGCCTCGGTCAGGCTGGCCATGGCGGCGGCCACCCCGCCCGGGGCGTGCGGCACGCCGTTGAGCTTCAGCGCCATTTCGACGGCGGCCAGGGTGCCGAGGACCATCGGCTCGTTGAGGTCGCCGAGATGGCCGATGCGGAAGACCTTGCCGGAGAGCTTGGACAGGCCGCCGCCGAGGGAGACGTTGAAC
Organism: Acetobacteraceae bacterium; assembly: GCA_044369385.1. GTDB lineage: Bacteria > Pseudomonadota > Alphaproteobacteria > Acetobacterales > Acetobacteraceae > CAMDGX01. Next base: position 2,283 of record JBIPLY010000265.1, read on the forward strand.
TTGCCCATCGTGGTCTTGCGGATCGCCTCGGCGTCGAAGCCCTCGGGCATCAGGACCGCGGTGACGCTGTCGGACTCGCGCGCGGCGTTGGTGCAGAACAGGGTCGGGCCGTTGTTGCCGGACCAGTGGCGCACGCAGGCGCGCACGGCGCGGGCCAGGCGGGTGTGGCGGGCGAAGACCTGGTCCAGACCCTCGGCCTCGATCAGGCGGATGGATTCGCGCAGGCCGTAGAACTGGTTGGTCGGCACGGTGCCGATGAAGCTGCGCTGCTTGCGCGCGGCCATCGCCCGCCAGTTCAGGTAGTGCTTCGGCATGGTCGAGGTTTCGGCGGCCTTCATCGCCTTGTCCGAGACGCCGGTGAAGGCCATGCCGGTGGGCAGCATCAGCCCCTTCTGGCTGCCGCCGACGACGACATCGAGCTTCCAATCGTCCATGCGCAGCTCCATGCAGCCGAGCGAGGAGATGGTGTCGACCATCAGCAGCGCATCATGGCCGGCCGCATCCATCGCCGCGCGGACCTGGTCGATCGGCAGGTGCATGCCCGTCGAGGTCTCGTTCTGCACCGCGCAGACCGCCTTGATTTTTCCCCCGGTGTCGGCCTTCAGCGCCGCGGTGATGGCGGCCATGTCGACACCCTGGCGCCAGTCGCATTCGACCTTCTGGACCACGATTCCGAGATCGGCGGCCATGCTGCCCCAGGAGAGCGAGAAGGCGCCGGTTTCCGGGATCAGCACGGTGTCACCCGGGGAGAGCGTGTTCACCAGGGCGGCTTCCCAGGCGGCGTGCCCGGAGCCGGTGTACATGAACATGTGCTGGGTGGTCTTCATGATGCGCAGAATGCCTTCCCAGCACTCGTCGTACATCTTCATGAAGGCGGGGTCGTGGAAGTCGACGGCGACGTGGCCGATGGCGTGCAGGATGGAGTCCGGGATGTTGGTCGGCCCCGGGTTGGCGAAGAACATGCGGCCGATCGGGCGGCCCGTGGGGGCGGGGGCGGCATCCATGGCGGTCTCCATCGCAGACTTGTTGCGGCCGGAGCAGCCCCCGGCCGGGAAGGGGGGCAACCTAGCCGCGCCGGGCGGGGGGCGGAAGCCTCGTTGCCGGCATGGGTGGGGATCAGCGGAAGCGGGCGGCGTAGGTCTCCGGCTTGAAGCCGACCAGCAGCGCGCCGGCGCCGGACAGGACCGGGCGCTTGATCATGCCGGGCTGGGCCAGCATCAGGGCGATGGCTTTTTCTGCGGTGAGGTCGGCGCGGTCGGCGTCGGGCAGTTTCTTGAAGGTGGTGCCGGCGCGGTTGAGCAGGGGTTCCCAGCCGGTCTCGGCGATCCAGGCGCGCAGGGTGGCCTCGGCGATCCCGGCGGTCTTGTAGTCGTGGAAGCGGTGCTCGATGGCGTGGGTCTCCAGCCAGGTGCGGGCCTTTTTCATGGTGTCGCAGTTCTTGATGCCGTGGATGGTGAGCATCCGGGTTCTCCTTTGGGGTGCTTGCCCTTCCTATGGGGCGCTCCTAGGGTTTGGGCAACGCATGTCAGGAGACGTCCATGGCCCGCCTCGGTTTCGGTGCATTCCTCGCGCCGCATCATCCGGTCAACGAGCATCCCTATCTCCAGTTCCGGCGCGACATCGCGCTGGTCGAGCATCTGGACAAGCTTGGGTATGACGAATTCTGGTGCGGGGAGCATCACTCCTCGGGCTGGGAGATGATTGCGTCCCCCGAGATGTTCCTGGCGGCGGCGGCGGAGCGGACGGGGCGGATCAAGCTGGGCACCGGGGTGGTCTCCTTGCCGTATCACCATCCGTTCAATGTGGCGCAGCGCATCGTGCAGCTGGACTGGATGTGCGGCGGGCGGGCGATCTTCGGGTCCGGGCCCGGGGCGCTGGCGTCGGATGCCCATGTGCTGGGGATCGATCCGATGGTGCAGCGGCCGCGGCAGGACGAGGCGATCGGGGTGATCAAGCGGCTGATGAAGGGCGAGCGGGTCACCTACAAGTCGGAGTGGTTCGAGCTGAACGACGCGGCCTTGCAGCTTCTGCCGATGCAGGAGGACATGGAGTTCGTGGTGGCCTCCCAGATCTCGCCGTCGGGGATGACGCTGGCGGGGAAGTATGGGGCCGGGGTGATCTCGATCGGGTCGCTGTCGAGCCAGGGGCTGACGGCGTTGCCGACGCAATGGGGGTTTGCCGAGGCGGCGGCGGCCAAGCACGGGCAGAGTGTGGACCGCAAGAACTGGCGGGTGCTGCTGAACTGGCACATCGCCGAGACGCGCGAGGAGGCGCGGCGGCAGGCGGGGCCGGGGCTTTTGCATCACCACAACGAATACATCCACGGCACGCTGCAGAATCCGGGGACCAAGCCGCCGTTCTCCAGCGCCGACGAGGCGGTGGACCGGACGGCGTTCGGCGAGGGGGCGGTGGCGACGATCGGGACGCCGGACGATTTGGTGGCCAAGATCAAGTCCGTGCTGGCGGCCAGCGGCGGGTTCGGCACGGTGATCGGGTTTGTGCATGACTGGGCGAGCCCCGAGAACACCATGCGGTCGTGGGACATGGTGGCGCGCTATGTGGTGCCGCAGATCAACGGGTATCTGAAGGACTTGCAGAAGTCGCGGGATTTCGTGGCCAACAACCGCGAGTATTTCGAGCGGGCCAAGCAGGCGATCCTGACCAATATCGAGGAGAACGACGCGGCGAAGGCGGCGTTGCAGTTCACCAAGTCGCCGCGCATCGCCACCTCCGCTTCGGCGTCCAACGTGCCAGATTTCGGCAAGGCGAAGGCGAAGGACAAGGCCAAAGGCAAGGCGAAGAAGAAGGGCTAGGATTCCTCGCCTTGCGCCTTGATGCGCAGGGCTTTCAGCCGTTCCTGGACCCCCGGCAGGTTGGGGGCCAGGTCGGCGACCTTTTCCCAGGCGCGGAGCGCGCCGGTGAAGTCTTCGCGGGCTTCGGCGAGGCGCGAGAGGGTTTGCAGGGCGCCGAAATGGCGGGGCTCGCGCAGCAGCACTTCCTGCACATCGGCCAGGGCGCCGCGATAGTCGCCCAGGGCGGCGCGGGCGATGGCGCGGCGGTTGAAGGCCTCCATGTAGTTGGGATCGAGGACCAGGGCGGCGTCGAAATCGTCGAGCGCATCTTCCTCGGCGTTGGCGCGCAGGTTGCGGGTGCCTTTTCCGAGCAGCAGGGCGGCGACCGGGCTGCCGGCGCGGAGCCAGGATTCGCGCAGCTTGCCTTCGTAGGAGCTGGCCTCCAGCTCGCTGCCGGCTTGCTTCAGGCCGTCGAGCAAGGCGTCGGTGGCGGCGTTGCGCGCATCGGGGCGATTGGCATCGGGGCGGGGGGCGCCGATGGGCTGGGCCGCGAGCGGGAGGGGGGCCAGGAGCGTGGCGAGGAGAAGGAGGGCGCGCATGGCGGGATGATGGCGCCGGGCGGGGGGCGGGCGCAAGGGTTGGCGTTGATCGGAATGAACTGATAGTGGAATGTCTTGGGCGTGCGTCGGCGGTGCGGATCAGGTGTCGTTTTTTCGCCAGGCGCGGGCGGCGGCGA
>JBIPLY010000266.1:0-5792 GCA_044369385.1 Acetobacteraceae bacterium
CGCCTGGTCCGCCACGATCCGGCGCGCGATCTCCCCGGTATAGAACGCCCCCGCCCCATCCCGCGCCAGCACCCCCAGCGTCTCTGCCAGGTCCGGATTGACCACGATATCGCCCAGCTTCTTGACCGTCCCGTCCGGCCGCAGATACAGCCGCACCCCGTCTTCCGTCAGCCGCAGCTTGTCGATATACGGCCGCCGCCGATACGCCGACTCGTTGGTGGCAAACACCCCGGCCACATGCGGGCGCACCGGCCAGCCCTCCCGCGCCACCCGCATCGCCGGCCCGAACAGCGCGCCCCAGGGCAATTTTCCGAACTGCCGATGCGCCAGCGCGAAGGCCGCCACGATCCCCGGCGTGGTCACCGCCCGCCGCCCCAGCTCGTTGACGTTGTCCTTCACCACGAACCCGAACCCGTCCGGACACTCGCCCAGGAAATCCTTCGCCCACAGATCCTCCGTCGCCGCCGCCGGGCAGGTGCCCATCCCGTCGATGATCTGGTGCCGCCCGCTCGCGGGATCGAACACCTGGATCGTGCCCAGCCCGCCGATCCCGCACATCAGCGGATCGACCACGCCCTGGGTGAAGGCACAGGCCAGCATCGCATCCACCGCCGAGCCGCCGGCGCGCAGGATCTCCGCCCCGGCCTCCACCGCCTCGGGCTGCGGGGCCACGATCATCGCGCGGGCGGCGGGCTGGCGGCGTTCGGGGCGGGGCATGGCGGTCCTCCTCTGATGGGCCGATTGCGCGCCGGCCAGGCGCAGGCGTCAAGCCCGTCATGGCAGGGCGGGGCACGACAGGATTGAGCCGCACCCCCGCCTTGGCGCAAGATCGCCGCGCGCCACCGAAAGGCCCCGCCCCATGACCCCGATCCGCATCAACGCCCAGCGCCTGTGGTCCGAGCTGATGGCGTCCGGTTCCATCGCCCAGCTGCCGCATGGCGGGGTCGACCGCATGGCCCTGACCGACGGCGACCGCGACCTGCGCAACCTGTTCGGCCATTGGTGCGACCTCGCCGGGCTGTCGATGAGCATCGACGCCATGGGCAACATGTTCGCCCGCCGCGAGGGCACCGACCCCACCCTGCCCCCCGTGCAGCTCGGCAGCCACCTCGACAGCCAGTCGCCCGGCGGCAAGTTCGACGGCCCGCTCGGCGTGCTCGGCGCGCTGGAGGCGGTGCGCAGCATCGCCGAGGCCGGCATCGCCACACGGCGCGCGCTGGAAGTCGTGAACTGGACCAACGAGGAGGGCGCGCGCTTCTCGCCGGGGCTGATGGGCTCGGCGGTCTTCGCCGGCGCGCTGCCGCTGGCCGATGCCCTGGCCGCCACCGACCGCGACGGCCGCCGCTTCGGCGATGAGCTGCGCCGCATCCGCTATGCCGGCACCGCCGCGATGGGCGGGCGCGCCATCGATGCCTATCTGGAACTGCACATCGAGCAGGGACCGCTGCTGGAGGAGGCCGGCATCACCATCGGCGCGGTCACCCACAGCCACCACTCCGTGTTCGCCGACATCGAGGTGCTGGGCGAGAACAGCCACATCCAGTCCATGCCGATGACGCGCCGGCGCAACGCCCTGGTGGGCGCGGCGAAGCTGATCGACGCGATCGACCAGATCGGCCTGGCCCACGCCCCCGCCGGCTCGGCCAGCGCGGTGGTGATCGATTGCTGGCCCAACAACCGCATCAACATCCCGCATCGCACCGTCTTCAGCTACGGCATCATGCACCCGGACGCCGAGGGCGCCGCGGCGATGGCACGCGAAGTGGAGGCGGCCGAGGCGCGGATCGCGGCGGAAACCGGCCTTGCGATCAACACGCTGGTGAAGCGCCAGCGCGCGCCGGTGCATTTCGACGAAACAATGACCGCGCTGAGCGAACAGGCCGCCGCCGCACTCGGCCATTCCTGCATGCGCATGCGCACCCGGCCGGGGCACGACGCCTTCAACATGACGCGCATCTGCCCGACCACGCTGATCTTCGTGCCCTGCCGCGACGGCTGGAGCCACAGCGAGCGCGAATGGGCCACGCCCGAACACTGCGCCGCCGGCGTGGAGGTGTTGGCGAGTGCGGCGCTGGCACGCGCCAACCGCTGACCGCCCGCCGCAGCCTGCCGGGCGCGGCGGCGGCCGGGATCAGCCCGGGCGCCGCTGGAACCCCATGCTGGCCGCGGGCTCGCAATCGGTGCTCGGCAGATAGGGCTTGATGTCCAGCAGCGGCGTGCCATCCACGCAATCGAGATACCGCACCAGCAGCACCCCGGGGCCGGCAAACCCTTCCAGCTTGACCACCGACAAGCCGATCGGGTTCGGCCGCCGCGGCGTGCGGGTGGCGAACATGCCGCGCGGCTCACTGTCGTTCGGCGGCGTGAACACCATCTCCGGCGCGCCGGCCCGATCCAGCCAGTACAACAGGATCAGATGGGTGTAGCCGTCCACATCCTTCAGCCCGGCGACGAAGGCGTCGTCCACCTCCACCCGGCATTGCGGCACCGCGCCGCGCCGCCCGTTGCGCGGACACTCGGACGTGGTCTGCCACGGCGTGCGCAGCCGCCCGATCGGCCGCGCGACCAGTTCGCCCATCCTACCAATCCATCGCCGGCCGGCGGTCCGCCCAGGGCTGGATGCGCTCGAAGGCGCGCGACGCCTGCATCACGCCGAGATCGTCGAAGCGCCGCCCGACGATCTGCATCCCCACCGGCAACCCCTCCCTGGTGAAGCCGCACGGCACGGTGGCCGCCGGGTTCCAGGACATGTTGAACGGATAGGAGAACTCCGCCCACTGCAGCCAGTCCCAGGCATGCTGCGGCCAGTGATCCGGGATCAGCTTCTCCGCCGGGAAGGCGGCCACCGAGACCGTCGGCGTGATCAGGAAGTCCCAATCCTCGAACCACACCTGGATATCGGCGCAATAGGCCAGCTTGCGCATCCGCGCATCCTGGTACTCCGCCATCGTCACCTTCACCCCGTCGCGGATGCAGGCGACCAGGCCAGGGTCCATCTGATGCTCGAACTTCGGCAGTTGCGCCGCCGTGCGCGTCATATGCGCCGCCCACATGGTCCGCGCCAGGTCGCGCCCCACCGGCCCCCAGGCCGGGTTGACGTCGATCATGGTGAACCCGCCTTGGGCTGCGAAATTCTCCGCCGCCGCGCGCACCAGCGCGGCCACCTCGGGATCGACCCGGGCATGGCCCAGGTCCATCGAGAACGCCACCCGCCGCCCGCGCACCCCCTCGTCCAGCCGCCCCATGTAGTCGCCCGGCCAGGCTTCCAGGCTGGTGTGGTCCAGCGGATGCGGCCCGGCCATCACCTGCATCATCAGCGCGCCATCCCCCACCGTGCGGGTCATCGGGCCGATATGGCTGGTATAGTCGCCGGCCCCCACCGGATGGTTTGGCACCCGCCCATAGGACGGCTTCAGCCCGAACAGGCCGCAGAAATGGCTGGGCATGCGAACCGACCCCGCCCCGTCGCTGCCCTGGTGCAGCGCCGAATACCCCGCCGCCGCCGCCGCCCCGGCCCCCGCCGAGGACGCGCCGGCATTGTAGCCCTGCTTCCACGGGTTGTGGGTGATCCCGGTCAGCGGCGAGCGCGACACCCCGGTCCAGCCGAACTCGGACACCGTGGTCTTGCCGATCACGATCGCGCCGGCATCGCGCAGCCGGGTGACGAAGGGGTTGTCGATCTTGGCCTGGAAGCCCTTGTTGATGTGGCTGCCGCTCTCGGTCGGGAAATCGGTGGTCCAGGCCAGGTCCTTGATCGTCACCGGCAGCCCGTGCAGCGGCCCCAGCGCCGCACCCTTCATCAGCGCCGCTTCCGCCGCCCGCGCCCGCTCCATCGCCAGCTCCGGCCCGAAGGCCGCCATGGCGTTGATCTTCGGCTCCAGATGCTCGATCCGCCGGATCAGGCTGGCCATCACCTCGACCGGCGAAATCTTCTTCTGCCGGATCATCGGCGCCAATTCGGTCGCCGGCAGGAAACCCAGGTCTTCGTCGTTCATCGCCCCATCCCCGGAATCGAAAGGGGCCGGACGTTCCCGCCCGGCCCCGTGGAAGATAGTCAGACCGGAAGCTCGCCCTCGGCCTTCAGCATCTTCAGCGCCTCGCGATAGGCCGCCACCGTCTCGGCCACGTCCTGCGCCGTGTGGGTGGCGGACAGCAGCCCGCCGATGCGCGGATTGGTGTCCACGCCGTTGACCAGCAGCGCGATGCGCATCCGGTTGTTCAGCTTCTGCGGCTGCGCCTTCAGCTCTTCCATCTCGATGGCGAACGGGTCGAAACCGTGCGGCGTGATGTCCCGGTTCTTCGGATTGACGAACAGGTGGAAGCCGGAGGAGGTGCCGTACACCGACCATTTCAGCCCGAATTCCGCCAGCACGTCGTTCAGCCCCGCCCGCAGTGCCGTCCCGGTATCGGCCGCCTTCTGCACCGCGTCGGTCTCCGCCAGGATGGTGAGGCAGGCGATGCCGGCCGCGGCCGAGACGGGGTTGGCGTTGAAGGTGCCGGGATGGCCGATCTTCTCGCGCCCGGCCTTGGCGGTGGCGGCGAAGTCCAGCAGGTCCAGAATGTCCTTGCGCCCGGTCACGCAGCCGCCCGGCATGCCGCCGGCCAGGATCTTGGCCCAGGACGACAGATCGGGCGTGATGCCCCAGGCCACCTGCGCCCCGCCCGGGGAGGTGCGGAACCCGGTCACCACCTCGTCCATGATCAGCAGCGCGCCATACTTGGTGGTCAGGCGGCGCAGCTCCTGCACGAACTCCGGCTTCAACGGCACCTGCCCGAACGACGAGCCCGTGGGCTCCAGGATCGCGGCACAGATATCCGGATTGGCCTTCAGCGCGGCTTCGACCGCGGCGATGTCGCCCGGGTTCACCAGCACCGATTTCTGTGCCACGGCCGGCAGCACGCCCGGCGTCGGCGTGCCGTCGTAATGGTTGGAATAGCCATTGGCCATCTGGTCGTGCCAGCCGTGGAAATGCCCCTTGAAGCGCAGCAGCGTCTCACGGCCAGTGAAGGCGCGCGCCAGGCGCACCGCCATCAGCGTCGCCTCGGTGCCCGAGGAAGTGAAGCGGATGCGCTCGGCCGACGGCACCAGGCGCTTCACCGCATTGGCCCAGCCGATCTCGCGCGGGTGGCTGGCGCCGAACTGCGAGCCCTCCTGCATCGCCTCGGTGATCGCCTTCAGCACGGTGGGGTGGTTGTGCCCCAGGATCAGCGCGCCATGGCCGCCGAAGTAATCGATGTATTTGTTGCCATCGACGTCCCATTTGTGCGGGCCGGCGGCACGCGCGACGTAGATCCCATAGGGGTCCACGTTGCGCGCGTCATGGGTGATGCCGCTGGGGAACAGGTCCTGCGCCTGGCGCGCCAGTTCCGCCGATCCGGCGGTGCGCTGGCGATAGCTGGTGACGATGCGCGAATTGGTCCGGGCATCGTCGGCGGTGGTGGTGCTCATCGGAGGCTCCTGCGAATGGCGCGTGCCGCGTCTGGGAACGAAGACTGGCTGCATCATGCACCAGATTTCCAGCTTGGCGAGGGGTTGCGCGAATTTTCCCGCGACGCGACCATGGGCTTTCCACAGGGAGGGGCTGCCATGTTCGACCTGGTGCTGACCGGCGGGCGCGTGATCGACCCGGCGCGCAACATCGACGAAGTGCTCGATGTCGCCTTTGCCGACGGGAAGGTGGCAGCGCTCGGCCACAATCTCGGCGCCGCGGTGCAGACCCGCGATGTGGCGGGCAGGATCGTCACCCCCGGGCTGATCGATATGCACACCCATGTCTATTGGGGCGGCACCT
>JBIPLY010000267.1:0-5783 GCA_044369385.1 Acetobacteraceae bacterium
GCGTGATCGACATCTGGAGATGCTTCGGGCCGGTGGCGTCGGCGGTGATGAAGGGCAGGTTGAGCTCGGTCTCCTTGGAGGAGGACAGCTCGATCTTGGCTTTTTCCGCCGCCTCTTTCAGGCGCTGCAGCGCGAGGCGATCCTTGCGCAGGTCGATGCCCTGTTCCTTGCGGAACTCCTCGGCAAGGTATTCGATGACGCGCAGGTCGAAATCCTCGCCACCCAGGAAGGTGTCGCCGTTGGTGGATTTCACTTCGAAGACGCCGTCGCCGATTTCCAGCACGGAGACGTCGAAGGTGCCGCCGCCGAGGTCGTAGACGGCGATGGTGCCGGATTTCTTCTTGTCCAGGCCATAGGCCAGGGCGGCGGCGGTCGGCTCGTTGATGATGCGCAGGACTTCGAGGCCGGCGATGCGGCCGGCGTCCTTGGTGGCCTGGCGCTGGCTGTCGTTGAAGTAGGCCGGCACGGTGATGACGGCCTGGGTGACGGGCTCGCCGAGATAGGCCTCGGCGGTCTCCTTCATCTTGCCCAGGGTGAAGGCACTGACCTGGCTGGGGGAGTATTTTTCCCCGCGCGCCTCGACCCAGGCATCGCCGTTGTCGCCGCGGACGATGGAATAGGGGACCATGCCCTTGTCCTTGGCCACCGCCGGGTCGTCGTAGCGACGGCCGATCAGGCGCTTGACCGCGTACAGGGTGTTGGTGGGGTTGGTGACGGCCTGGCGCTTGGCGGACTGGCCGACGAGGCGCTCGCCGCTGTCGCTGAAGGCGACGATGGAGGGGGTGGTGCGGGCGCCTTCGCTGTTCTCGATCACGCGGATCTCGCCCTTGCCGGACGGGCCTTCCATGATCGCGACGCAGGAATTGGTGGTGCCGAGGTCGATGCCGATGACCTTGCTCATGTGAACTGCTCCTGTTGGCGGGCTTCTCCGGGCCCGAAGCACCCGGACAGCCCCCGTTGTGACGCTTGCGATGTATTCACCGCCTGGCCCCGCGGCAAGGGGGGGAGGCGCGGGCGGTGATTATTTTCTAGGCAATTTTGCCACGCCAGGGGTTAAGCGCTGGTGTCCAGCTTGGGCGCTGCGGCTGGAGCCTTGGCGACCACGACCATGGCGGGGCGCAGCAGGCGGTTGTTGAGGGTCCAGGCGAGCGACCAGGCCTGGATCACCGTGCCGGGCGGGTGGTCGGCGGTTTCCTGTTCGCCCATCGCCTGATGCAGGTTCGGGTCGAAGCTGGCGCCGGTGGGGTCGGTGCCGGCGATGCCGTTGCGCTCCAGCAGGGCGATGAAGCTGCGTTCGATGCCCTCGAAGCCTTCGCGCAGCTTGGCGACGATGTCGGACTCGGCGCCGGCCGGGATGGAGTGCAGGCCGCGGCGCAGGTTCTCGGCGGCTTCGGCGACGTCGCGGGCGAATTTCTGCACGGCGAACTGGCGGGTTTCGTCCACGTCGCGCTTGGCGCGGGCGCGGACATTGGCCATTTCGGCCTCTGCGCGCATCCAGCGGTCCTTCATCTCGTCGCGTTCGGCCTCCAGCGCCGCGATGCGGGCGGTGGCGGCCTGCATCAGGGAGTCGGGGGAGGCTTCGGGCGCGGCATCGGCCGCCGGGTCTTGGGGTTCGGTGCTCATGGCCCTCAGTTAGTCGCCCGGCCGGCCCGGCACAAGCGGGGCGCGGTGGCGGAAAACCAGCCCCGCAGCCGGTGCAGGGATCGGCCTACCACCAGCCAAGCCGCCGTGCTTCAACCCAATAGCCGGCCGATGACGTGGGCGGTGTAGTCGACCACCGGGATGATGCGGCCGTAATTGATGCGGGTGGGGCCGATCACGCCGATGGCGCCGACGATGCGGTTGGCCGCGTTGCGGGCCGGGGCGACGACCATCGACAGGCCGGAGGAGCCGAACAGGCCGGACTCGGCGCCGATGAAGATGCGCACGCCGTCGCTGCGCTCCGCCAGTTCGAGCAGGCGGATCATGGTCTCCTGGGCTTCCAGGCGTTCGAACAGCACCTGGATGGCGGCGAGGTTCTCGATCTGGGTGACGTCCTGCAGCAGCTTGGCCTGGCCGCGCAGGATCAGGCTGGCGCCGCGGCCGTCGCCGGTCCAGGTGGCCAGGCCGGCTTCGACGACCTGGGTGGCGAGGACATCCAGCTCGGTGCGGTTGGCGGCCATCTCCTCGGCCACCACGCGGCGCAGCTCGTCCAGCGGGCGGCCGGCGAGGCGGGCGTTGAGGTAGTTGCCGGCCTGTTGCAGGGCGCTGGGGGGCAGGCCCGGCGGGATCTCGATGACGCGGTTCTCGACATGGCCGTCGCCGGCGACCAGCACGACCAGGGCGCGGCCGGAGCCGAGCGGGACGAATTCGATGTGGCGCAGCGGGCCTTCGCTTTTGGGGGCGAGGACCAGGCCGGCGGCGGCGGAGAGGCCGGAGAGCATGGCCGAGGCCTCGCCCAGCGTGTCTTCCAGGCTGCGGCCGGAGGTGGCGAGCGAGGTGGCGACGGCGGCGCGGTCGTCTTCGGACAGCTCGCCGAACTGCAGCAGGCCGTCGACGAACAGGCGCAGGCCGAGATCGGTGGGCAGGCGGCCGGCCGAGGTGTGCGGGGCGAAGAGCAGGCCGGCATCGGTGAGGTCGGCCATGACGTTGCGGATCGTGGCCGGGGAGAGCGCCATCGGCAGGCGGCGGGAGAGGGTGCGGCTGCCGACGGGCTCGCCGGTTTCGACATATTGTTCGACGATCTCGCGCAGCACGGCCGCCGAGCGGGCGTCCAGCGCCGGCGGGAGGGAAGCGGAGCGCCCGCCGAGCATCGGGCGGCCGCCGGGATGGGATGGCGGATGGTCCATGGCGGTCAATGTGGCATTGCGGGGGGGGGATGGCCAGTGGCGCGTGTGCGGCAAAAGCAAGTGATTTCACATGGAGACGGAGAGACGGAGAGATCACAGGAAATGTGTTTTCTGCTCTTCGTCTCTTCGTCTCCATGTGAATCCTGCGCTGTGGCGTTGCCAAGCGGGCGCGGCTGCGGGATCAATGCGGGGCCGCTCAGGGGGGGATTGCATGCGCATCGTCGACATCCGCGAGATTTCCAGGCCGATCGCCTCGCCGATCCGCAATGCCTATATCGATTTCTCCAAGATGACGACCAGCCTGGTGGCCGTGGTCACCGATGTGGTGCGCGAGGGGCGGCCGGTGATCGGGTATGGGTTCAATTCCAATGGGCGCTACGGGCAGGGCGGGCTGATCCGCGAGCGGTTCCGCGACCGGGTGCTGGAGGCCGCACCGGGGTCGCTGGTGGATGCGTCCGGGGAGAACCTCGATCCCGACCGGGTCTGGGCGGCGATGATGAGCAACGAGAAGCCGGGCGGGCATGGCGAGCGGTCGGTGGCCGTGGGCACGATCGACATGGCGGTGTGGGACGCGGTGGCGAAGATCGCCGGCAAGCCGCTGTTCCGGCTGCTGGCGGAGCGGCATGGGATTGCGGCCGATCCGCGGGTGTTCGTGTATGCGGCGGGGGGGTATTATTACCCGGGCAAGGACACGTCGATGCTGTGCGCGGAGATGCGCAGCTATCTCGATCGCGGGTACACCGTGGTGAAGATGAAGATCGGCGGGGACAGCCTGTCGGCCGATCAGGGGCGGATCGAGGCGGTGCTGCGGGAGCTGGACGGGCGGGCGCGGCTGGCGGTGGATGCCAATGGGCGGTTCGATCTGGAGACGGCGATTTCCTATGCCAAGATGATGCGGCAGTACGGGCTGTTCTGGTACGAGGAGGCGGGAGATCCGCTCGACTACCAGTTGCAGGCGGCGCTGGCGGAGTTTTATCCGGGGGCGATGGCGACCGGCGAAAATCTGTTCAGCCATCAGGATGCGCGCAACCTGTTGCGGCATGGCGGGATGCGGCCGGATCGGGACTTTTTGCAGTTCGATTGCGCGCTGTCCTATGGGCTGTGCGAGTTCCAGCGGACGCTTGCGGTGATGCGGGACATGGGGTGGTCGTGGCGGCGGTTGATCCCGCATGGCGGGCACCAGATGTCGCTGATGATCGCGGCCGGGCTGGGGCTGGGGGGCAATGAGAGCTATCCGGACCTGTTCCAGCCCTATGGCGGGTTTCCCGATGGGGTGCGGGTGGAGGCGGGGCATGTGGTGCTGCCGGAGTTGCCGGGGATCGGGTTTGAGGGGAAGTCCGATCTGTTTGCCCAGATGACGGCGCTGGCGGCATGAGCCGGCGGTTCCGGGTGGGGGTGGTGGGCTTCGCCCACATGCATGTCAACGAGCTGGTCGAGCGGCTGGCGGCGACCGGGCGGTGCGATTTCGTGGCGGTGGCCGACACGGTGCCGGCGACGCCTTCGTTGACCGAGGTGGAGGGGAGCCGGCGGGCGAACCTGGTGCGGGCGTTGGGGGCGCCGGGGGGGGCACGGCATCTGGCGGATTGGCGCGGGGTGGTCGGGGAGAAGCCGGATATCCTGGTGTTCTGCCCGGAGATTTCGCGCCATGCCGAGGTGGCGGAGGCGGCGGCGGCGGCGGGCATTCATCTGCTGACCGAGAAGCCGTTGGCGGGGACGCTGGCGGATGCTGATCGGATGATCGCGGCGGCGGGGAAGGCGGGGGTGGCGCTGGTGACCAACTGGCCGATCACCTGGCGGCCGGCGGTGCGGCGGGCCAAGGACATCATCGACAGCGGCGAGATCGGGGCGGTGGTGCAGTTCCGCTGGCGCAACATGGCCTCGCTGGGGCCGCTGGCGCATGGCAGTTCGCATCCCGGCGCGACGACGATCGGGCTGGTGAGCGAGGCGGAGAAGGCGTCCGAGTGGTGGCACCAGAAATCTGCCGGGGGCGGGGCGCTGCTGGATTACTGCTGCTACGGGGCGTGCCTGGCGGCGTGGATGGTGGGGATGCCGGTGGAGGTGCGGGCGATGGCGACGAACCTGATGAGCCCCGGGAATGCGGAGGACAATGCCACGCTGCTGCTGCGGTTTGCCCGGGCGGTCGGGACGATCGAGGCGAGCTGGACGAGTTTTCACAACGGGGTGGCGAACGGGCCGATCGTGATGGGGACGCATGGGACGCTGGTGATCGACGGGGGGGATGTGTTGGTGTTCACCGAGCGCGGGTCGGCGGTGCCGAGCCGGGTGGAGCAGGGGGAGGCGTTGCCGGTGGGGCGGGCCAACATCGGGGAGGCGATGCTGCACCATATCGAGACGGGGGCGGCGCTGCATCCGACGCTGGATGTTTCGCTGAACCGGCAGGCGGTGGCGATTTTGGATGCGGGGCGGCGGGCGGCGGATGGCGGGATGGGAGTGGCGCCGTGATCCGGATTGCGGCGGTCGGGTATGGCGATATCGCGCAGCGCAAGCATTTTCCGCAACTGGCGGAGCTGGCGGGGCGGGCGGAGCTGGTGGCGATCGCCGGGCGTGACGGGGCGCGGATGGCGGACTGTGCGGCGCGGTTCGGGGTGCGACGCTGGTCGACGGATGTGGCTTCGGTGATCGGCGATCCCGGGGTTGACGCGGTGCTGGTGCTGACAGCGCCGGATACGCATGCGGAGTTTGCCGCGATGGCGGTGCGGGCGGGCAAGCACGTGCTGGTGGAGAAGCCGCTGGTGCCGAGCCTGGCCGAGGCGGCGATGCTGGCGGCGGCGGTGCGCGCGCGGCCGGTGACGTTCATGGCGCTGCCGTTCATCGAGACGCCGGATCACCTGCTGGCGGCGCGGCTGATCGGGGACGGGGCGGTGGGCGAGGTGGCGGCGGTGGAGTGCCATCGCGGGCATCGCGGGCCGACCCATGCCGGGTGGTTCTATGACC
>JBIPLY010000268.1:0-5756 GCA_044369385.1 Acetobacteraceae bacterium
GTGATGCCGTGATGCATGACGATGAAGTCGCCGTCGATGCGGCGCAGGTGCGGCGGCTGGTGGCGGCGCAGTTTCCGGCCTGGGCGGAACTGACGGTATTGCCGGTGGCCGGCGCCGGGACGGACCATGCGCTGTTTCGGCTGGGCAAGGCACTGGCGGTGCGGCTGCCGCACATCGCCAGTGCGGCGGCGCAGGGGGACAAGGAGCGGCGCTGGCTGCCGGTGCTGGCACCGCATCTGCCGCTGGCGGTGCCGGAGCCGGTGGCGGCGGGGGCGCCGGGCGAGGGGTATCCGTTTCGCTGGTCGGTGTGCCGGTGGTTGGCCGGCGCCGATGCGCAGGCGGTGGGGTTTGCCGACCCGGTGGCGGCAGGCCGGGCGCTGGGCGGGTTCGTGCGCCGGCTGCGGGGGCTGGACGCGGCCGGCGCGCCGGGGCCGGGGGCGCATAATGCCGGGCGCGGCGTGGCGCTGCGGGCGCGCGATGCGGCGACGCGGGCGGGGATCGGCGCGTGTGCCGGGATGATCGATGCCGCGGCGGCGCTGGCGCAATGGGAGGCGGCGCTGGCGGCTCCGGCCTGGGACGGGCCGCCGTGTTGGCTGCATGGCGACCTGCATGGCGCGAACCTGCTGGTGCGCGACGGGGCGCTGGCCGGGGTGCTGGATTTCGGCTGCCTGGGCGCCGGCGACCCGGCGTGCGACCTGTCGCCGGCCTGGACGGTGTTTGCCGGCGCGGGGCGGGCGGCGTTTCGGGGCGCGGCGGGGATGGATGCGGCGGCTTGGGCGCGGGGGCGGGGCTGGGCGCTGTCGGTGGCGGTGATCGCCCTGCCCTATTATCGGGACAGCAATCCGGTGCTGGCGGGGATTGCGCGGCGCGCCATTGCCGCCATCCTGGGCGAAGATTTGGAGGGGGATGGGCGATGAAGGTCGGGGTGGTGGGGTTCGGGGCCTGGGGGAAGTTCCATGCCCGCGGCTGGGGCCAGGTGCCGGGCGCGGCGCTGGTGGGGATCGTGGCGCATGGCGATGGCTCGGCGGGGGAGGCGGCGGCGGAGTTCGGCGGGGTGGCGGTGCATCGGGATTTCGCCTCGCTGCTGAGGAGCGGGGTGGAGGTCGTTGATATCGTGGCGCCGAACCATCTTCATGCCGGGATGGTGGTGGCCGCGCTGGAGGCCGGGTGCCATGTGGTGGTGGAGAAGCCGCTGGCGACCAGCGCGGCCGACCTGGACCGGGTGCTGGCCGCCGAGCGGGCATCCGGGAAGCTGGTGTCCGTGGTGCATGAGCTGCGCGTGTCCGAGCAGTGGGGGCTGATCCACCGGGAAATTGCGGCGGGCGCGATCGGGGTGCCGATGGCCGGGGTCTACTCGCTGTTCCGGCGGCCGTTCCGCGGCGGGTCCGGGGGGTGGCGGCATGATCCGGCCCGGGTCGGGTCGTGGATCCTGGAGGAGCCGGTGCATTTCCTCGACCTGTTGCTGTGGTATTTTTCGGTGCATGGGGTGCCGGAGACGGTGTCGGCGGTGGCCACGCCGGGGGTGCTGGGGGGGAACGTGGCGATGACGGTGCGCTATGGCTCCGGGGCGTTCTTTTCGGTGACGCAGCTGCTGGACGGGTTCGAGCACCATTGCGCGCTGGACATCGCCGGCAGCGACGGGGCGCTGCGGTCGTGGTGGTCGGCGGGCGATGCGCGGGTGAGCGAGAGCGATGCGGGGCTGTCGATCCGCCGGCAGGGGGCGGAGACGGCGGAGACGGTGCGGTTCGGGCGGTCGGGCGAGGTGTTCGAGCTGGTGGAGCACCTGCGGCGCAGCCATGCCGGGTTCATGGCCGGGGTCAGCCCGCTTTCGGCGGCGGAGGCGGGGCTGAGCGTGCGGGTTTGTTTGGCGGCGGAAGAAGCAAGCAAGACAGGCAAGGAAGAAAGAATCTTCTTTTTGTGAACAAAAAGAAGCAAAAAAACTTTATCATCTTAAGTAGGAAAGTTTTTTGGTTCTTTTTTTCAAAAAATAACTGCTTGCTTCCTTCAGGCGCGCCCGATCGCATGCCAGCGCATCAGCCGGATCCGCCCGGCATGCATCAGCCGCAGCCGCCGGGTCCAGAGCTCGGCTTCCAGCACCACCGCAGCGGCGCGCTCCGGGGCTGGGCGCTCGCGGGCCAGGATGCGCACGAAATGGCGCCAGCCGGCCAAGGCCAGGCGCATGTGCCGGATGGAGATGTCTTCGGCGACGCGCACGTCGTAGCCCAGGCGCTTCAGCGCGCGGGTGATCGCCAGCGGGTCCGGCAGCGCCGGGCGGCGGCCCTCGAGGCGGGCCCAGGCGGCAAGGGCGGGGTCGGCGGGGTCGAGGGCAGCGGGGGCGACGGTTTCGATCAGCATGATGTGGCCGTGGGGTTTCAGCGCCGCGCTGATATTGGCCAGAATCGGCTCCAGCAGCGCGTCGCGCAGGGCATCGACGGCCAGGGCATGGTTGGCCTGGCGCGGGCGCAGGTCGGGGACGTGGGGGGACCAGGCGGCGACGGTGGCGCGCTTGGCCAGGGCGTCGCCGGCGCGGTGGACGCGGCGGGCGGCGAGCTCGGCCAGGTCGGGGTCGGCCTCGTAGGCGTTGATCCAGGCGCCGAGTTCGATGGCCAGGTGGCGCGGCGGGCCGCCGGCGCCGGCACCGAGGAGCAGCAGGCTGGAGGCCGGCGACAGGCCGAGCGGGGAGGCATAGCGCAACAGCTCGCCGCCGGCGCCGGGGTTGAGGAAACCCGGCCCCCAGATCTCCTCCTCGATGGCGATGCGGGGCGGGGTCCAGATGGCGACGTGACCGGGGCTGGCGGGGCGATCGGGGTCGTGCGTCGGCAGCTCCGGCGGCGCTTGCGCCGGGGAGTCCTGCAGCGCAAGCGCCGACAGGTCGGCGGGCTCGGCGGGCCGGGAGCGGCCGCGCGAAAGCCAGTGGAGCAGGGAGGCGAGCGGCATGGGGCGGTCCTGTGCAGGGGCAAGCATGGCAGGGTGTAGGTGAAGGAAGCGTTGCCCGCGCTTGACGGGCCGGCTTGACGTAAGGGGTGGGCGGGCCGATGTGGCGGGCTGGCACGGAGGAATGCGGCGATGAGCGATGCGGGCAGCGCGCGGGGGGCATTGGCCGGGTTCCTGGCGATGTGCTTTGCCGTGGTGGGCTTCACCGGAATGCTGGCCGCGCATGTCGGGCGGCTGCCGCTGGAGCGGGCGGTGGCGCGCGAGGCGGTGCTGGACGAGGTGCTGGCGCGCGCCCGGGCGGCGGACCATGCGGGGCTGGCGGCGCTGAAGCCGCGGCTGGGCGACAGCGCCGTGGTGCTGCCTGGCCTGATTGAGCGCGGGAGTGCGGGGATCGAGGCGGCAGTGACGGCCGAGCGGGTGGCGATGCGGGCGCGGCAGATGGCGCAGGCCGATGCCACCGCCACGCGGCTGCGGGTGCTGCTGGTGCTGGTGACGCTGATGGGCGGGGCGTTCGGGCTGGCGATGCTGCTGGCCGCGTCGCGCCAGGGCCGCGCGACGGCTGCCCCCCGGGTTGCAGCGGATGGCGGGATCGGCTAGAGGCGAAACCATGTTCAGCGCGAAGACCATGACTACGACCAAAAAGACCCCCACCCGGGTGTCCCTGGTCCGCGCGCGCTGAGGTTTCCTTCCGCGACGTTCCACAGGCCCCGCCGAACCGGACGGGGCCTTTTTCATGTCAGGCCCCCTCCCCCAACCGCACAACGAGGAGAGTGACCATGAGCCCTGATGACAGCCAAGTGTTAAGCGCCCGCCCGCCCGCCGCCCTTCGCCCCGCGACCGTGGCCGTGGTGGGGGCGACCGGCGCGGTCGGCACCGAGATGCTGCGCGTGCTGGAAGCGCGCGGGTTTCCGGTGCGCGAGTTGCGGCTGCTGGCCAGCCGGCGGTCGGCCGGCACGACGATGGCGTTCTGCGGCGCCGATGTGGCCGTGTCCGAACTGACCGCGGAGTCCTTCGCCGGCGTGGATGTGGCGCTGTTCTCCGCCGGCGGCGAGCGCAGCCGGCTGTTCGCGCCCGCGGCGGTGGCGGCGGGTGCGGTGGTGATCGACAACTCCTCGGCCTATCGCATGGCGCCGGACGTGCCGCTGGTGGTGCCCGAGATCAACGGCGGCGCGCTGGCCGGGCATGCGGGGATCATCGCCAATCCGAACTGTGCCGCGATCATCGCCGGCCTGCCGCTCTGGGCGCTGCACCAGGTCAATCCGATCCGCCGGGTGGTGATCACCACCTATCAGGCGGCGTCGGGCGCCGGGGCGGCGGCGATGCAGGAGCTGATCGACGCGACGCGGGCGTATCTGGCCGGGGAAAGCTTCACGCCCAGCGTGATGCCGCATCCCTATGCGTTCAACCTGTTCAGCCACAACACCGCGATCGACCCGGAGACCGGCTACAACGACGAGGAGACCAAGGTCATCCGCGAGCTGCGCAAGATCTTCGCCGAGCCGGAGCTGAGGGTGACCGCCACCTGTGTCCGCGTGCCGGTGCTGCGGGCGCATTCGATCGCGCTGAACGTGACCTTCGACCGGCCGATGACGCCGGGCCAGGCGCGCGAGATCCTGGCGGCCGGCGCGGGGCTGAAGCTGGTGGATGACGTCGCGGGCAATCATTTCCCGATGCCCAACGAGGCGTCCGGACAGGACGACGTGCTGGTGGGGCGGATCCGGGAGGATTTCTCCGACAGCTCCGGGCGGTCGCTGGCGCTGTTCGTGGCCGGCGACCAGCTTCTGAAGGGTGCCGCGCTGAATGCAGTGCAGATCGCGGAGATGGTTCGCCGCTAAGACGTGGCGGGTGCGGCGGGGTGTGGCCGGTCATTTTGAATGGCCGCGCCCCGGTTCGGCGTGATCGGCGGCGGGCGAGCTGACGTCGACTTCGAGGGGCTCGATGACATCCGGCTTGCCAGCAGCGCGGGCGCGTCATGCCGGCTGGCGCGAGGGCAATATCCGACCGGGTGGAATCATCCGGTCGGAAGATTGTCTTTCTTGAACAAAGAGGTAGAGCGGGGGCCATGCGTCTGTCAGCACGGCTTCCGCTTCGGTTCCGAACCTCGTTCATCCGCCGGGTGCAGCCTCGGGTGGGGGCGGTGGCGGATCTGGGGCTTGGGCGGCTGCAGGGCCGTTGCAGGCGATGACATGGATCCGGCCGCCGGACTCCGAAGCGCGCAACATCTGCGACCGGGCCGCGTTCATGGCCGTGGTGGCGGGCGTGCTGCGGGACGGGGCGGCGCGGCGCAGGCGATGGCGCAGCTGGACCTTCTGCTGCTGGCGCGCGGATTGCCGCCCTATTGCCGGGCGGGCGCGGGGTCCTGCGGGTGCAGGGCGAACAGCACGCTGCTGCCGGCGCGCCAGACCGGCCGCCAGCCCTGGGCCAGGGCGGGATCGAACGGCGGGGGCCGCAGCAGCCAGAGATAGTCGAAATCCTGCCGCGGCAGGGCGGCCAGCGCCTGATCGAGCGTCGGGCGGTTAGGGTTGGCGCAGTTCGCGCCGGCCACGTAGTGCGTGGGATCGACGAAGGCGGTCCAGGGCGGCTTCACCCGCACCAGGTGGCTGCCGCTGACCGCCCACTGGTCGTTGGCGAATGCCTCGCGCCGCACGATCGCCAGGGAGGCGAAATGCTCCAGCCGCGGCGTGGCCCAGCCGGTGGGGCAATCGGTGCCGAGATAGGTCAGCAGCCGGGCGCCGCGGGGCACCGCGTCCAGCGCCTGCGCCTCGATGCGGAAGCTGCGGTCGTAGAGCGCCAGGCTGGCGGTGTTGGCGCCGATCCGGGCG
>JBIPLY010000270.1:0-5718 GCA_044369385.1 Acetobacteraceae bacterium
GCGCGTCCGCCTGGCGTCCAGCGGCAGATGCAGCCGCGCAATCTCGCGCTTGGCCGCGGCGATCTCTTCCGCCCCCATTGCCTCGAAATCCATCGCCTGCAGCCGCTCGTTGTCCGACACGGTCAGCACCGCGTCGATCTCCTCGCGCGCCTCCTCGGGCGGGGTCGGCTTCTCCTGCTTGGCCGCCATCGCCTCCGCCAGCCGGCGCGACCCCGGCGGGGCCTTCTCCGGCGGCGGCTTCGGGCCGGCCAGCTTGTCCAGCGCTTCCAGGACTTCGTTGTTGTCCTTCGCCCGCCAGTAGAGCTTGAACGCCTGGTCGAACAGCTCCTGGTGCTCGCGCCGATGCACCATCGTGCCGCGCAGCGCGGCATGAACCTGCGCCCGGCTGCCCAGTTCAACCAGCGTCAGCGCCGCCTGTGCGGCCAGCATGTCGGCCGGCCCCACCGGCAGCCCGGCGCGGCGCAGCAGCCGGCCGAAATTCAGGACATTGAGCGACAGCTTCCCGCGCGCGCCCAATTCCCGTTCCATCACACCGACGCCTTGGCCTCGGTGACCAGGCGGGCCGCCTCGGCACCTTTGATTTTGGCGATATCGTCCTGGTATTTCAGCAAAACCCCCAGCGTCTCGTCGACCGCGCCGGGCGACAGCTCGGTCTGGTTCAGGTGCATCAGCGCGCTGGCCCAGTCGATGCTTTCGGCCACGCCCGGCATCTTGAACAGATCCTGGCCACGGATCTTCTGCACGAAGGCGACGATCTCGGCCGCCAGCTTCGCCTGCACCTGCGGCGCCTTGCGCGCCAGGATCATCCGCTCGCGCTTGGCATCGGGGTAGTCGACCCAGTGGTAAAGGCAGCGGCGGCGAATGGCGTCGTGCACCTCGCGCGTGCGGTTGGAGGTCAGCACCACCACTGGCTTGGTCTTGGCATGCACGGTGCCGTATTCCGGCACGGTGATCTGGAAATCGGCGAGCAATTCCAACAGGAACGCCTCGAACGGCTCGTCGGCGCGGTCCAGTTCGTCGATCAGCAGCACCGCCGGCGGCAGGTCGGGGTCAATCGCGCTCAGCAGCGGCCGGGCCTGGAGGTATTCGCGCCCGTAGATGTCGCTGGACAGGCTGTGCCGCTCCACCGTGCCGCTGGCCTCCGCGATGCGGATCGCCATCAACTGGCGCGCATGGTCCCATTCATAGGCCGCGGCCGACAGGTCCATCCCGTCATAGCATTGCAGCCGCACCAGCCGCCGGCCGAGCCCGCTGGCCAGCACCTTGGCGATCTCGGTCTTGCCGGTGCCGGGCTCGCCCTCCAGGAACAGCGGCCGCTCCATCGCCATGGCCAGGTGCACGGTGGTGGCCAGCGCGGTGTCGGCGACATAGCCGCCGGCCTCCAGCAGGGCGGCGGTCTCGGCGACGGTCTGCGGCAGCATCAGAAAAAGCCCTTCAGCAACAGAAAGGCGATGGGCAGGAACAGCGCGATGCCGATCCAGCCGACGATCGGCACCCCGCCGGGCTCGGCGGGCACCAGGTCGAGCACCGAGATCTTCGGCGCCGCCGCCGGGGCAGGGGGGGCGGCCGCGGCGTCAGGCTCGGCGCTGGCCACCTGGGCGGCGAAGCGGTCGAAGAACGCATCGGCCATCTGCTTGGCGGTGGCATCGATCAGCCGCGCGCCCAATTGCGCGATCTTGCCGCCGACATTGGCCTTCACGTCATAGGACAGGATCGTGTCACGCCCGTCGGCGGCCAGCCGCACGCTGGCGCCGCCCTTGGCGAAGCCCGCCACGCCTCCCTGGCCCTCGCCCTCGATGCGGTAGCCGTTCGGCGGGTCGAGGTCGAGAAGCTGCACTTTCCCGGCGAATTTCGCCGCGATCGGCCCGATCTTGACCGAGGCGGTGGCCTTCAGTTCGGTGTCCGACAGCTTCTCCAGCGAGTCGCAGCCGGGGATCGACGCTTTCAGCACCGCCGGGTCGTTCAGGGCCGCCCACACTTTTTCGCGCGGCGCGGAAATCCGCCGCTCGCCGGACATGTCCATGGATCGCCGTTCTCCGTTGCGCCGGGCGGAAGTTACTTATAGGGGGATAGCCATGCAACCGAAGCACGCCGCAACGCGGATATGGGTACGAACCGCCGCTCTGGCAGGGGCGGGGCTTCTGCTCCCCGAAGCGGCCCTGGCGGCCCCCCCTGGCGGCGACATCCCCGGCCTGGCCTGGGGCATCCCGTTCGTCGGGCTGCTGCTGTCCGTGGCCCTGGTGCCGCTGGTGGCGCCGCATTTCTGGCACCGCCACATGCCCTGGGTCGCGGCCGGCTGGACGCTGGCGCTGCTGCTGCCACAGGCGGCGCTGTTCGGCCCCGGCATGGCGGCGCACACCGCCTGGCACGCCATGCTGCTGGAATACCTGCCCTTCACCGCCCTGCTGCTGGCGCTGTTCACCGTCGGCGGCGGCATTCTGCTGCAGGGCGGGCCATGGGGCACGCCGGCCGGCAACACCCTGTTGCTGGCGATCGGCACCGTGCTGGCCGGGGTGATGGGCACCACCGGGGTGTCGATGGTGCTGATCCATCCGCTGTTGCGCGCCAACCAGACACGGCGGCACAAGGTCCACCTGGTGGTGTTCTTCATCCTGCTGGTGTCCAACGTGGGCGGTTCCACCACCCCGCTGGGCGACCCGCCGCTGTATATCGGCTTCCTGCAGGGCGTGCCGTTCAGCTGGCCGCTGCTGAACCTCACCGCGAAGATGCTCACCGTGGCGCTGCCGCTGCTGGCGGTGTTCTGGGCGCTGGACCATGTCCTGTCCCGGCGCGAGCGCGGCCACGCCCATCCCCCGCGCCAGCCATTGCGCCTGGTCGGGCGCGCCAACCTCCCGCTGCTGGCCGCCATCGTCGGCTGCGTGCTGCTCCAGGGCGTCTGGCAGCCCGGCGCCGTCGCCCTGTTCGGCACCGCGATCGGCATCGAGCGGCTGGTGGCCATGGCCGCCTTCCTGGCGATCATGGCGCTGTCGCTGCGCCTGACCCCGCGGGCGGCGCGCGAGGGCAACCTGTTCTCCTGGGATCCGATGGTCGAGGTGGCGGTGCTGTTCCTGGCCATCTTCATCACCATTGCCCCGGTCCTGACCATGCTCGGCGCCGGCGCGGCCGGTCCGCTGGCGGCGCTGCTGGCGCTGACCACCACGGAGTCCGGCGCGCACAACCCGGTGGCGTATTTCTGGCTGGCCGGGATTCTCTCGGCCTTCCTGGACAACGCGCCGACCTACCTGGTGTTCTTCCAGACCGCCGGCGGCGACGTGGCGCAGCTCACCGGGCCGGAGGCGCGCACGCTGCAGGCGATCTCGGCCGGCGCGGTGTTCTTCGGCGCGATCACCTATATCGGCAACGCGCCGAACCTGATGGTGCGCAGCATCGCCGCCCATCGCGGCGTGCGCATGCCCGGCTTCTTCGGCTACATGGCCTGGTCCTGCGCCCTGCTGCTGCCGCTGTTCGCCCTGGTCACGCTGCTCTTCTTCCGCTGAAACACGAGGCCCGCCATGCCCTATCTGATCGCCGACGACCTGCCCGCCGAGCCCGCCGGCATCCGCTTCCGCCGCCTGGTGGAGCGCGGCGGCATCGCCCGCCTGCCCGGCGCCCATAACGGCATGGCGGCGCTGCAGGCCAGGCGGGCGGGGTTCGAGGGGCTGTACCTGTCCGGTGCGGCCATGACCGCCTCGATGGGCATCCCCGACCTCGGCATGATCACGGTCGACGAGGTGTGCTTCTTCATCCGCCAGGTCGCCCGGGCATCGGGCCTGCCGCTGCTGGTCGACGGCGACACCGGCTATGGCGAGGCGCTGAACGTCATGCACATGGTGCGCAGCTTCGAAGAGGCCGGCGCGGGTGCGGTGCATATCGAGGACCAGCTGCTGCCCAAGAAATGCGGCCACCTCAACGACAAGAAACTCGCCGACGCCCACGACATGGCTGCCAAGGTCGCCGCCGCCCGCAAAGCCCGCCGCCACCTGTACATCATCGCCCGCACCGACGCCGCGGCCAGCGAGGGCATGGACGGCGCCGTGGCCCGCGCGAAGCTTTACCTCGAAGCCGGCGCCGACGCGATCTTCCCGGAGGCGATGATCTCCGCCGAGATGTTCCGCGAATTCGCCGCCCGGGTGAAGGCGCCGCTGCTGGCCAACATGACCGAATTCGGCCGCACCCCGTTCTTCACCGCCGACGAGTTCCAGGCGATGGGCTACGCCATGGTGATCTGGCCGGTCAGCTCCATGCGCGTCGCCGCCAAGGCCACCGCGGACCTCTACGCCACCATCGCGCGCGACGGCAGCACGAAGGCGATGCTGGAACGGATGCAGACCCGCGCTGAGCTCTACGACACGATCGGCCTGCACGCCTACGAGGCGCTGGATGCCTCGATCGTGCAGACGGTGCTGCCGACGGCGGGATGAGCACGCTCGTCCACAACGAGCGGGTCAAGCTGACCGCCAGTGCATTGAACACGGCGGCGACCTCCAGCTTCACCGTCGGAGTCGTGCCGCCGATCGCCGCGGCATTGTATAGTTTCGGACCGACGGCGCTGCCGGTTGGCGCATTGGTGTTGTTGGCCGTGGCCTGGCTGGGGGCTGCGGTGGCGTTACATCTGGCGGCGCGTCGTGTACTCGGGAGCCTGGTGGCATGACCGGACTGCAATGGTTCGCCTTCGTCATCCTGCCAGCCGGCATCGCCGCGCTGGGCTGGGGCGTCGCACTATGGGTGGGCCGGCGCGACGGCTCCAGCGCGGAGCCGCGGCACAAGGCCTGATGACGCGGCCGCTCTACATCCACAGCGAGATCTACCGCCGCTCCAGCTACGGCCCGAAGCACCCGCTGGCCGTTCCGCGCGTCTCGGTCTGCACCGATCTGGTGCGCGCCATGGGCTGGCTGGACGAGACCCAGACCCGCATTGCCCCGCTGGCCGACGACGCCCTGCTGCACCGCTTCCACACGCCCGCCTACATCGCCGCGCTGAAACAGGCCGAAGCCACCCAGTCCGTCACCGAGGCGGTCCGCGCCCGCCACGCCCTCGGCGCCGCCGGCAACCCGATCTTCAAGGAGATGTTCCGCCGCCCCGCCACCTCGGCCGGCGGCGTGGCGCTCGCCTGCCGCAGCGTGATCGATGGCGGCATCGTCCACTGCCCCGGCGGCGGCACCCATCACGGCCGGCCAGACCGGGCATCGGGCTTCTGCTACCTCAACGATCCCGTGCTCGGCATCACCGAATGGCTCGCAGCCGGCCTGACCCGCATCGTCTATCTCGACATCGACGCCCATCACGGCGACGGCGTGCAGGACGCCTTCCATGACGACCCCCGCGTCTTCACCCTCTCCGTCCACGAAGCCGGCCGCTGGCCCCGCACCGGCCCCGCCGAGGACCGCGCCGGGGGCCTCGCGCGCAACTTCCCGGTCCCCTCCCGCTTCAACGACAGCGAGCTGCGCTGGCTGCTGCACGAGGCGATCCTGCCCCTGATCGACGCCTTCGGCCCGCAGGCGATCATGCTCCAGGCCGGCGCCGACGCCCTGGAGGAAGACCCGCTGGCCAGGCTGTCCCTGTCCAACAACGCCCATTTCCTGGTGGTGGCGGAGGTCATGCGCGCCGCCCCCCGCCTGGTGGTCACCGGCGGCGGCGGCTACAACCCGTTCTCCGCCGGGCGCTGCTGGGCCGGCATCTGGGCCACGCTGAACGGCATCACGATCCCCGGCCGCACCA
>JBIPLY010000271.1:0-5661 GCA_044369385.1 Acetobacteraceae bacterium
CCGGTTGGGAAAGGTCTTCGACAACAGCGCCACATCGGGATGCAGCAACAGCGTGTTGGCGCCGATATCGCTCAGCATCACCGCGTCGTAGCGCTCCAGCTCGGCCAGCGTCGCCGGAAACGCGGACGCCGCCACATGGGACGGCATGTGCTCGATCTCGAACGGCTCGCCGGCCAGCGCCGCCAGGAACGGCCCGCACCCCGTGGCATAGGTCGCCGCCGGAAACAGATCGTAGCCCTTGATATGCGTCGTGGCCGACATCCAGCTTTCGCCGGCCAGCAGGATGCGTTTATGCGCCATGGAACTCTCCGCGGATGGTGGCGCCAAGGTAACGCGGCTAGCCTGCGCGCAACAGCCGCGAGCCCCCAATGCCCGTCTTCCGCGCCCGCCCCCACGCCATCCAGGCGATCTTCGCCCGCCGCAAGGCCGTGATCGGCGTCATCCACCTCCGCCCCCTGCCGGGCGCGCCCGACTACGACGGCGAAACCATGGACAGCCTCATCGCCCACGCCCTGTCGGAAGCCGCAGCCTACCGCGCCGGCGGAGTGGACGGCCTGATCGTGGAGAACCACGGCGACATCCCCTTCGCCAAGCCCGACGAGCTCGGCCCGGAGACCGCCGCCTGCATGGCCGTCATCGCCCGCGCCGTCCGCATGTCCGCCGCCCTGCCCATCGGCATCAACGTCCTGGCCAACGCCGCCATCCCCGCGCTGGCCGTCGCCAAAGCCGCCGACGCCGCCTTCATCCGCGTCAACCAATGGGCCAACGCCTACATCGCCAACGAGGGCCTGATCGAAGGCCGCGCCGCCGCCGCCACCCGCTACCGCGCCTGGCTCCACGCCCGCGGGGTGAAAATCTTCGCCGACGTCCACGTCAAGCACGGCGCCCACGCCCTCACCGCCGACCGCCCCATCGCCGAACTCGCCCGCGACGTGGAATTCTTCGACGCCGACGTCGCCATCGCCACCGGCCAGCGCACCGGCGACTCCGCCACCCCGGAGGAACTCCGCGCCATCGCCGCCGGCACCGCGCTGCCCGTCGCCGTCGGCAGCGGCGTGAACCCCGCCAACGTCGCGGACATCCTCACCATCGCCGACGCCGTCATCGTCGCCAGCTCCCTCAAGCGCGACGGCCTGTGGTGGAACCAGGTCGACCCCGACCGCCTCGCCACCTTCATGCACGCCGCCAACCAGGCCCGATGAGCCGCATCTTCGTCCTGGGCAACGCCTCGCTCGACACCACCCTGCGCGTCCCCCGCCTGCCCGCCCCCGGCGAAACCCTGATGGCCACCGGCCTCCAGCGCAGCCCCGGCGGCAAGGGCCTCAACCAGGCCGTCATCGCCGCCCGCGCCGGCGCCGAGGTCCACTTCATGGCCGCGCTGGGCCCCGAGCCCGAAACCGCCCTGATCCGCGACACCCTGGCCCGCGAGCCGCTCGCCGCCTGCCACCTCGTCGATGTCGGCGCGCCCACCGACCTGTCCAGCCTGATGGTCGCCCCGGACGGCGAGAACTGCATCGTCAGCACCGGCGCCTGCTGCGACACGCTGGGCGAGAACGCCGCGATCCGCTTCGTGTCCGCGATGCGCGCCGACGACATCCTCCTGATGCAGGGCAACCTGCGCGAACCCGTCACCCGCGCCGCCATGCAGGCCGCCCGCGCCCGCGGCGCCCGCATCATGCTGAACACCGCCCCGATCCGCTGGGACTATGCGGCCGTCGCGCCATTCTGCGACCTCGTCATCGCCAACCGGCACGAAGCCCGCGCCATCACCGGCCACGCGAACCCGCACGAAGCCGCCGCCGCCCTCGCCCCCGCGCCCGCCCTCGCCATCGTGACCCTCGGCGCCGAAGGCTGCCTCCTCGCCGCCCCGCAGCCGCGGCTTTTCCCCGCCCAACCCGCCCGCGCCCTGGACACCACCGGCGCCGGCGACGTGTTCTGCGGCGCCCTCGCCGCCGCCTGGGCCCGCGGTGCGGCACTCCCGCAGGCCATCCTCCGCGCCCAGCGCGCGGCGGCGATCAGCGTCGGGCGGGAAGGATGCTTCGGGTCGTTTCCGACAGCGCAGGAAATGAAGCAAGACGTTCTTTTTTGAAAAAAAGAACCAAAAAACTTTTCACCCGTTTGCGCCGTGCTAGAGCACCCGTCGGCAGTGCAAATGGATAAAAGTCTTTTTGCTTCTTTTTCTTCAGAAAAAGAAGGCCTTCCTAACTGGTCGCCATCCCCACCCCATCCCGCCGCCGATCCCCCGCCGCCAGCACCTGCCCGCCGTCCAGGATCACGCACTGCGTCGCCCCGTCCATCCGCCGCACATGCGGCCAATGCCCCCGCGCCGCCAGCCCCGGCGCATGGTGCGCCAGCTCCGGCTCGATCTCCGTCACCCCGTTGGTGTTGAGCCCATGCGGCGCATCCAGGATCGCCTGCGGGTCGCGCATCCCGCCGGCCAGGCGCAGCAGCGCGTTCGCCACATAGCCGATGATGCGAAACCCGCCGCCCGCCCCCAGCGCCGCGACCGGCCGCCCATCCGCCCCCAGCACGATCACCGGCGCGATCGTGGTTCGCGCCCGCTTGTGCGGCGCCATCGCATTGGGGTCGTGCCACTCCCGCCCGCTGCGCCCGCGCAGCACCGGCTCGGCGGCGAAATTCGTCATCACGTTGTTCAGCCAGAACCCGCCCACGGCAATCCGGCTGCCGCAGGTCTGGTTGAGCGTCGTTGTCATCGACACCACCTGCCCGCGCGCGTCGGCCACCGACACGTGGCTGGTCATGCTCCCGCCCAGTTCCCGTCCCCGCCCGGCCGGAAACCGCTCCCGCCGCCGCACCGGATCGATCAGCCCGGCCCGCGCCGCCAGGTAGTCGGGGTCCAGCAGCTGCCCCACATCGGCCGGCGCGAAATCCGGATCGGCATAGGGCCAGCGATCCACGATCGCCAACCGCCCCGCCTCGGCCAGCAGATGCACCGCATCCTCCGACGGCAGGTCCCGCAGCGAACCCAGCCCGTGATGCCGGACAAACGCCACGATCTGTGCCGCCGCCAGCGCGCCATAGGCCGGCAGCGGCCCGCCCAGCACCGTCATCGCGCCCAGCGCAAAACGCACCGGCGCCCGCTCCACCGGCACATAGCCGCCCAGATCGGCCAGCGTCAGCGTGCCCGCGAAGGGATCCGCCGCCACCGCCCGCACGATCGCCTCCGCCAACGGCCCCTCATGCAGCGCCGCCGCCCCGCCCGCCGCAATCGCCGCCAGGCTCGCCGCCAGCGCCGGATTGCGCCGCACCGTCCCGGCCGGCAGCGCCAGCCCGTCCGCGCAATACTGCTCGCGGCCAAACCGCGTGTCCCGCACCGCGGGGTTCTCCGCCAGCGCCCGCATCAGATAGGGTGCCAGCGGCGCCCCCTCGGCCGCCAGCTCGATCGCGGGCGCGAACAGCGCGGCCCAGGGCAGCCGCCCGAACCGCCGATGCGCGTGCTCCAGCGCCATCACCGCCCCGGGCACCCCCACCGTCCGCCCGCCATACATCGCCCGCTCCGTCGGCACATTCCGCCCGTCGAAATCCGTGGCCAACCGCGCCGTCACCCGCCCCGGGGCGCGGGCCAGCCCATCCAGGCACAGCATCCGCGCGCCCTCGTGAACAAGAAGAACCGCCCCGCCGCCGATCCCCGAGGCATGCGGCTCCACCACCGTCAGCGCCGCCTGCACCGCCACGGCCGCATCCACCGCCGAGCCGCCCGCCCGCAGCATCAGCAGCCCGGCCCGCGCGGCCAGCGGATGCGCCGCCGCCACTGCCGCGGTCCCCCGGGCGGGCGCGCGCCGTTGCGGATCAGTGTCGATCCAGGGCTCGGGGTCGCGGCCCATGGCGATGGCGAAGCTGCTCATCCCCCCTGTGTGCGGCAGGTCCCGCGCCGCCGCAACTCCCCCGTGCGGCCACCACGGGTGGCGCCCGCGGCCCCGCCATGGCACGCTCGGCCAACCGATATCGAGGGAACGACCCATGGCCCAAAGCTGGCGCGAACGCGCAACCACCGTATTCCACTGCGAGAAGCAGCCCGCGCTCGGCAGCCGCGGCATGGTGGTCTCGAACCACCCGCTCGCCTCGGCCGCCGGTGCCGAGATGATCGCCGCCGGCGGCAACGCCATCGACGCCGCCGTCGCCACCCTGCTCTGCCTCACCGTGGTCGAGCCGATGATGGTCGGCATCGTCGGCGGCGGCACGCTGCACATCCGTACCGCGGACGGCCAGAACCGCATCCTCGACGCGATGAGCGCGGTCCCGCTCGCCGGCCGGCCGGACATGTTCAAGCCGGTGCCGAACGGCGCCCCGGAGAATTACGAGACCACCGACCGCGCCAACGTCGTCGGCGTCAACAGCATCTGCGCCGCCGGCTCCCTGCTCGGCTGGGCCGAGGCGCTGGCTCGCTGGGGCACGATGAGCCTGGACGAAGTGCTCCAGCCCGCCATCAAGCACGCCAGCCGCGGCTTCCGCGTCACGCCCTATCTGTTCGAGTGCATCACCGGTGCGGCCGCCGACCTGGCGCTGCAAAAGGAAATCGCCGCGATGCTGCTGCCCGGCGGCAGCCCGCTCAAGGCCGGCGAACGCCTGGTCCAGGGCGATTACGCCGAGACCCTGCGCCTGATCGCCAAGGACGGTGTCGCCGCCCTGCATGGCGGCCCGATCGGCGATGCCGTGGTCGCCTATGTCCAGAAGATGGGCGGCGTCCTGTCGCGCGAGGATTTCGTCTCCTACCGCACCAAGGAACGCGCCCCGATCCGCACCACCTATCGCGGCTGGGAGCTGATCATGCCGCCCCCGCCGGCCGCCTCCGGCGTGCACATCACCCAGATGCTGAACATCATGGAAGCCTATGACGTGCGCGGCATGGGCTTCGGCGCGCCGGACCTGGTGCACCTGATGGCCGAGGCGCTGAAGATCGCGTTTGCCGACCGCGCCGAAGCCAGCGGCGATCCCGATTTCGTCGATGTCCCCGTCGCCACCCTGACCAGCCGGGACTACGCCGACCAGCGCCGCGCCCGCATCGACATGGCCCATACCCAGACCTGGGGCCCCGGCATCCGCCAAGGCGAGGGCAAGAACACCACCCACATGACCTCGGCGGATCGCGACGGCAATGTCTGCGCCATCACGTCGACCATCAACAACACCTTCGGCGCCCGCGTCGTCATCCCCGGCACCGGCATCATCCCGAACAACTACCTGCACACCTTCGATCCCCGCCCCGGCCGGGCGCTGTCGATCGCCCCGGGCAAGCGCGTCACCACCTCGATGGCGCCCTCGATGGCGGTGCTGGAAGGGAAGCTCAAGTTCGCCCTCGGCCTGCCCGGCGGCAAGCGCATCTTCCCCTCGGTGTGGCAGGCGATGATGAACATCATCGACCACGGCATGAGCCTGCAGGAAGCCGTCGAGGCGCCGCGCCAGTGGAGCGAAGGCCCCACGCTGGAGATGGAAAACACCTACCCGGAGTCGACCTACGGCCAGATGCGCGCCCGCGGTCACAAGGTGGAGGTGCTGCCCCATGTCGCCGGCGGCATGAACGGCATCGCCTTCAACGACGACGGCACCATGACCGGCGCCGCCTGCTGGCGCGCCGACGGCCACGCCGTCGGCATCTCCCGCGGCCTCACCCGCCGCGGCGCCCGCATCTGGCCCCGCGCC
>JBIPLY010000272.1:0-5660 GCA_044369385.1 Acetobacteraceae bacterium
ACCCCGACTTTGCCGCCACTTATATCGCCCCACCGCCGAAGGCGGTGTGATTGCTCCCTTGGCACCGAAGTCGGATTGACGCGGCCCCCCGATACTGTCCCACTTCGCAGCACCGAGTTTCATCGCGGGCGGGAGAAAGCCATGCCGGAGCCACTGACCCAGGCCGAGTTCGAAGTGCTGCTCAAGCGCGCCGGCCTGAACCTGCCGCCGGCCACTGTCGCCGACATGTACAGCGCCTGGCCGCATATCGAGCGCTTCACCGAACGCCTGCGCAACCCCGCCCGCGGGCGGGAGGCGGAGCCGTCCCATACCTTCCGCCCGCTGAACCCGGAGGGCGTCTGACATGGCCGACTTCCCCACCATCGCCTCGGCCGCCGCCGACCTGGCCGCGAAGAAAATCTCCCCGGTCGAGCTGACCCGCGACAAGCTGGCCCGCATCGCCAAGCTCGACGGCCAGTTGCACAGCTTCCTCCTGGTCACCGAGGAGCGCGCGATGGCCGATGCCCGCGCCGCGGAGGCCCGCTTCATGGCCGGCACCCCGCGCGGGAAGCTCGACGGCATCCCGATCGCCCACAAGGACATCTACGGCACCGCCGGCATCCGTACCACCGCCCATTCCCGCCTGCTGGAGCACAACATCCCGGCCACCGACTCAACGGTGGTGCGCAAATGGGCCGAGGCCGGCACGGTGATGCTGGGCAAGCTCGCCACCCATGAATTCGCCATGGGCGGCCCCAGTTTCGACCTGCCCTGGCCGCCGGCGCGCAACCCGTGGCACACCGACCATTTCACCTCCGGCTCGTCCTCCGGCACCGGGGCGGCGGTGGCGGCCGGGCTGATCCTGGGCGGCACCGGCAGCGACACCGGCGGCTCGATCCGCGGCCCGGCGGCGTTCTGCGGCATCGCGGGGATCAAGCCCACCTACGGCCTGTGCTCCCGCGCCGGCGTCCTGCCGCTGACCTATTCGATGGACCATACCGGCCCGATGGCCTGGACGGTCGAGGATTGCGCCATCCTCCTGCAAGCCATGGCCGGCCACGACCCCACCGACCCCGCCAGTTCGACCCGCGCGGCCCCCGACCTGCTCTCCGGCCTGAACGCCGGCGTCTCTGGCCTGCGCATCGGCGTGGTGCGGCATTTCCACGAGGTCGACAACAAGGTCGACGCCCCGGTGCAGAAGGCGATCGACGACGCGGTGGAAATCTTCCGCACCCAGGGCGCCACCATCCGCGAAGTCACCCTGCCCAGCCTGCAGGATTTCCAGGCTGCCGGCTCGCTGATCCTGACCTGCGAGGCCTTCGCGCTGCACGAGAAATGGCTGCGCACGCGCTGGGACGAATACGGCGAGCTGTTCCGTGAGCGCGTCAGCTTCGGCGGGCTGATCAGCGGCGCCGACTACATGGAGGCGGTGCGGCGCCGGCGTGAGCTGCAACAGGCCGTGGCGGCCGCGATGGCCGAGGTCGACATCCTGCTGACCGCCGGTGCGCCCACGGTCGCGCCGAAGATCGAAGGCATGCCGAAATGGTCGAGCTATGAGAAGCCCGGCTTCACCATCCCGTTCAACCTGACCGGCCAGCCCGCCATGACCATCGGCGCCGGCTTCGGCGAAGGCGGCCTGCCCGTCGGCATCCAGATGGCCGCCCGCCCGTTCGAGGACGCGCTGCTGCTGCGGGTCTGCCAGGCCTACGAAGAAGCCACCCCCTGGCGCGGGATGCGGCCGGGGATGGCGCAGTAGGGGCATGCAAGGCCGGGGGCGTTGCCCCCGGACCCCCACCAGGGTCCGAGACCCTGGACCTCTTCCTTTTCGCCCCTTGCCTTGCCTTCCTCCCTACGCGCCCAGCAACCCGGCTGCGTGCGCGATTGCTTCCACCCGGGCCGATTCCTCGGCGTTCAGGCTGCGTTGGGGGCGGGCCATGGTGTTGGTGGCGATGACGCCCATGGCGCGCATGGCGGTCTTGAAGCCGCCGACGCCGCTGGCGCCGGCGGAGGTGCGGGGGATGCCGCACCAGACGATTTCGAACAGCCGGCACAGCCGGGCCTGTTCCGCCTTGGCGGCGGCCCAGTCACCCTTGATGGCGGCGTTGTAGAGGCGGACATAGGCGCCGGGATCGACATTGCCCAGGCCGGGGACCACGCCGTGGGCGCCCATCAGCAGGGCGGCGTCCACGTCCAGTTCGCCGCCGGTCATGCAGAAGAAGTCCGGGCGGTCGGCCATGTCGGCGATCACGTAGCGCAGCCCGCCGGCATCGCCCGAGGAGTCCTTCAGCCCGACGATCGCGCCCTCACGCGCCAGGGTGGTGATGCTGTCGCGGGCGAGCTTGGAATGGACGCTGACCGGCAGGTCGTAGGCCACGACCGGGACCGGGGAGGCGCCGGCCACGTAGCGGAAATGCTCGACCGTCTCGGCGGGACTGGTGCGGGTGTAGAACGGCGCGGTGACGACGACGCCGTCCACCCCGATCGCTGCGGCGCGCCTGGCGTGGCCGATGACGCGGTCCGTGGTGGGGTCGACCACCCCGGCCAGCACCGGCAGGCGCCCGGCGGTGACGGCGACGGCGTGCTCCAGGATGCGGTCGCGGGTGGCTTCGTCGTGGAACACCACCTCGCTGGTGGAGCCGAGGAAGAACAGGCCGTGGACGCCACCCTGGATCAGATGCTCGATGACGCGGGTGAAGGAGGGGTAGTCCACGGTGAAGTCGGCATTCAGCGGGGTGACGACCGGCGGGACGACACCGCGCAGGGCGGCAAGGGATTTGGGCATGGCTGACGGTTCCTGGCGTTTGGCGGGAGGGTAGGGGATTTCAGCGAAGGAAGAAAGTCCTTTTTTTCTGATGGAAAAGAAGCAAAAAGACATCATCCATTTGCACGCGGGAAGGTGGGCGCGAACGGAAAAGAGTTTTTTGGTTCTTTTTTCAAAAAAGAACATGCTTCCTTCCTTGCTGTTGCCACACCCCGCGGACCAGCGGATATTGCATCGCAGCATGGCGAAAGGGATGCGATGAGCGGGAGCGCCGACGGATTGCCGATGCCGCGGCGGCTCTGGGCGATCGTGACGCTTGCGCTCGGCTTGGCGATGGCGGTGCTGACCGGGACACTGGCGAACCTGGCGCTACCGACGATCAGCCGGGAGTTCGGGGTGAGCGCGTCCGAGGCGATCTGGGTCTCCAACGCCTATCAGCTGGCGGTGACGATGACCCTGCTGCCGCTGGCCTCGCTGGGGGAGAAGCTTGGCTATCGGCGGGTGTATCTGTGGGGGTTGGTGGTGTTCACCCTGGCCTCCGGCGCCTGCGCGCTGTCGCAGACCATGGAGCAGCTTGTCGCCGCGCGGGTGGTGCAGGGGTTGGGCGCCGCGGGGGTGATGAGCGTCAATACTGCATTGATCCGGTTCATCTATCCGTCAGCGCAGCTCGGCCGCGGGGTGGGCTACAACGCGATGATCGGAGGGACGTGTTCGGCGCTGGGGCCGTCGATCGCCTCGGCGATCCTGGCGGTGGCGGATTGGCACATGCTGTTCGCGGTGAACCTGCCGCTGGGGGTGCTGGCGCTGCTGATCGGGCGGCGGGTGCTGCCGGCCAGCCCGCTGGGGGAGCAGAAATTCGATCCGGGGAGTGCGGCGCTGAACGCGGCGTTCTTCGGGCTGCTGATCCTGGGCATCGACGGGGTGGGGCACGGGCAGGACCGGATGGTGGTGGGGCTGGAACTGCTGGGGGCCGCGGTGGTCGGCGTGGCGCTGGTGTTGCGGCAGTTGCCGCAGGCCAAGCCGCTGTTGCCGGTCGATCTGTTCCGCCGGCCGGTGTTCGCGCTGAGCGTGGCGGCGAGCGTGTGTTCGTTCGCGGCGCAGAGCATGGCGTTCACCTCATTGCCGTTCTTCCTGGTGCAGGATCTCGGCCGGACGCAGACCGAGACCGGGCTGCTGATGACGCCGTGGTCGGCGGCGATGGCGCTGACGGCGATCTTCGCCGGGCGGGTGTCGGACCGGTTCTCGCCGGCGATCGTGGGCGGGCTGGGACAGGCGGCGCTGTGCCTGGGGTTGCTGGGCCTGGCGGCGGGGCCGTGGGCGTTCGGGGCGGCGGGGGTGGCCTGGTGGGTGATCGTGGCGCCGACGGTGCTGTGCGGGGTGGGGTTCGGGCTGTTCAACTCGCCGAACAACCGCACGATCATGGCCGCGGCGCCGCGATCGCGCAGCGGTGGGGCGAGCGGGATGCAGGCGACGAGCCGGCTGCTGGGCCAGACGATCGGCTCGGCGCTGGTGGCGCTGATGTTCAATCTGTTTCCTGGGCCGGGCACGCCGCTGGTGCTGGTGGTGGCGGCCGGGTTCTCGGTGGCGGCGGGGGGCTTGAGTCTGGCTCGGCCGCGTGGCGGGGAGTAGGGTGCGGCAGCCGTCGGCGGGTTGGGCATTCATCGCTGCGTGACGGCGGCGGCTGACATCGATACGGGTTTGTGGCCAGAGGGACCGATGGAACGGGCGTTGGACGGCGACTGCGACGCGGCATTCGCCTGCCTGACGCGCGGGCCGGACGGGATCGACGCTTTCGTGGCGCGCGCGCCCCTGGTGTTTCCCGGCGACCGCAATCTCGGCCATGCGCGTGCCCTGGCCGAATGTGTTGCCGGCGTGTCGGGCACATTGCCCAGCGGCGTGCTGCTGCATGACCAGGAGCAGCCGTTCTGGGCGTTGATGGCCGCGGTTCTGCGCCGCAGGGTGGAGGCGGGCGGCGGCGATCCCGGCCCGGCCGACACGCCGGCGATCCTGGAGGTTGGGCTGGAATACGACTTCCTGTCCGAGCGGTGCGGGTTGAGTTCGCTGTCGTTGGTGCAGTTCTGCTGCCTGGCGCTGCAATCGCGCCGGGCGGCGCGGCATCGGGTGGCCGTTGTGCTGCTGGCGCGCGACGAGGGCATCTACCTGCCGGAATGGATCGCGCACTACCGCCTTCTCGGCGTGGACCGGATATTCGTCTATAGCAACGACAATGCGGATGGCTCCGACCGGCTGCTGGACGCGCTGGCACTGAGCGGAGCCATCACGTTGGTTCGCAACGTGCTGGCGCCGGGCGTGAATCCGCAGAGGAAGGCGTATCAGCATGCCATCCTTCTGCTGGATGCGCTGCGCGACTATCGCTGGGTTGGGTTCGTGGATGCGGACGAGTTCATGTTCTTTGCCGACCGCAGGCCTGGCCAGTTGGCGCGGTTCATCGACGCGGCCGAGCGCGCTGCGGACAGCGAGCGCATCGCGGCCGTGTTCCTGCCTTGGCGGTGGCGGCTGACCGATCGGCAGTATCACCGCCATGCGATCCCGGTGCTGCCGGGTTATGATTTCTGCGTCGACCGGGAGGAGGGCAAGTCGATCGTGCGGCTGAGCGCGATTTCCCAGATGTGCAGCGTGCACTTCCCGGACGTTGCGCCTGGGCGTGCAGTGGTGGACGGCATGTTGCGGGACATGGACAGCGGCCGGCTGGGCGCGGGGGTGGCACGGCCCTATGACGGGCCAACGATCGAGCACTTCTGGTCCACCTCGTTCATCGAGTGCCTCGCCAAGAAGCGGCCCAGCGAGATGGATGTGCGGCAGGATCCCGCGTTGCGGCTGGGGTTGGAAAACTTCTTCCTGTGGACCGCGCCCCTGCAGTCGCATCGGTTCCACCCGCTGGATCGTGAGTGGATCGGCA
>JBIPLY010000299.1:0-5347 GCA_044369385.1 Acetobacteraceae bacterium
ACATAGGGCACGTCGATGAAGGCCTGCGCCTGCAACGCCGCGGCCGCCTTCTGCTGGCCGGCCAGGTCGGGGGCCGCGAACCAGGCGTCGCGCAGCTCCTCCAGCCGCGCACTCTCGGGCCAGCCCCAGTTGCCCCCGCGCTCCCCGGTGCCGCGCAGGAAGACATGCCCGGCCGGAGTCAGGTGATCCTGCCCGGACCAATAGGTGCAGGCGGCATTCCATCCCCCCTGCGTCACCGGGTCCTTCTTCACCCGGCGCTGCACCACCGTGCCCCAGTCCATCGCCTGGACCTCCACGTTCAGCCCGGCCTGCTTCAGCATGTCGGCCGCGACATCGCCGAGGATCTTGACCGAGGCCAGGTCGGTGGCGTGCAGCAGCACGATCTTCTCGCCCTTGTAGCCGGCGGCCAGCAGCGCCGCCTTGGTGGCGGCGTGATCAGGCTTGGCCCGGATCGCCTCCAACCCCGCGCTGTTGGCCATCGGCGTGCCGGGCGGGAAATACCCGGTCGGCACGGTGTACATCGCCGGATCGCCGGCCGAGGCCGCTTCCATGAAGTCGGCCTGGTTCAGCGACGTGAACAGCGCCCGCCGCGCGGCCGGATTGTTGAACGGCGGCTGCAGGAAGTTCAACCGCATGCAGCCCATCGACCCCGTGGGATCCAGCGTGGCCACGTTCAGCCCGGCGCGCCGCAGCAGCGCGCGATAGTCGCCGGACACCGATTCCCACCAATCCACCTCGCCGGACTGCAGCGCCGCGGCCGCGGTGCCGGGATCGGGGATGATGCGCCACTCGACGCGGTCGAAATGCGCCACTTTCGGCCCGGCGGTGCCATCGGGCGTGCCGGCGGCGCGCGGCACATAGTCGGCGAACCGCTCATAGACCACGATGTGGCCGGCATTGCGCTCGCGCGCCACGAACTTGAACGGCCCGCTGCCG
This sequence comes from Acetobacteraceae bacterium, assembly GCA_044369385.1. GTDB lineage: Bacteria > Pseudomonadota > Alphaproteobacteria > Acetobacterales > Acetobacteraceae > CAMDGX01. The sequence continues at coordinate 937 of JBIPLY010000299.1, forward strand.
ACCACCTCGGTGATCTGGGTGAACGGATCGGTCTTGGCCAGGCGCTCCGGCATCATCGCGGCGAAGTTGCTCGGCGCCTTGGCCAGCGCATCGGCCAGCAGCGGGAAGGCGCGCTTCAGCTTGAACTGGATGGTCTTGTCATCGGCGGCGGAAAGCTCGTCGGTGGCCGCCAGCAAGCTCTGCCCGAAGGTATCGCGCGCCCCCCAGCGGCGGATCGAGGCCACGCAGTCGCGCGCCAGAACCTTTTCCCCGTCATGGAACTTCAACCCGTCGCGCAGCGTGATGCGCACCAGCTTGCCGTCGTTCTCCACCGTCATGCCTTCGGCCATCTGCGGCGAGGCCTTGAAGGCGTTGTCCATGCCGAACAGCGTGTCGTACACCAGATAGCCATGGTTGCGGGTCACATAGGCCGTGGTCCAGATCGGATCGAGCACCGTCAGGTCGGCATGCGGGATGAACTTCAGCACCCTCGCACCCTGTGCCGCCACGATGGACGGCGCGGCGAGCCCCAGCCCGGCCGCACCGAATCCCTTGATCAGACTGCGCCTGCGCATGCGCGATTCTCCCATTGCAAAAAACGGAAACATGAAGCCTCGGTCAATCCGGCGGCCCGGCTTTGCGCCGTGACACGGACTGGCGATCCCTGTGCCACGCAGCCTAGCGGCAAACGCAAGGCAGATGCACCCCCTGTGAATGGGTCGACCGGAATGAATTTTTCTCCATCTTCGCGCCGCCCCCGCCGCGCCCGGGGGCTTCTGCCCGGCCCACGCATGCTCTAAGCCCCTCGCCATGCAGACCCTGCTCCATCGCCTGCTCGGCCCCCGGCTGGGCGCCCTGGCCGTCCAGTTCATGCGCTTCGGCGTGGTCGGCGCCGCCGGCTTCATGGTCGATACCGCCGTGGTCTACGCCCTGCGCGGCCCGATCGGCATCTACGCCGCCGGCGCCGCCGCCTACATCTTCGCCGCCAGCTTCTCCTGGCTGTTCAACCGCATCTGGGCCTTCCGCCACGCCGCCCGCCAGCCGGCCGCCCGGCAATGGGCCATCTTCCTGATGACCCAAAGCGTCGGCTTCGTGGTCAACCGCGGCGTCTTCGCGCTCCTGGTCACCATCAGCCCGCTCTGCATCGAACATCCGGTGCTCGCCACCTTCGCCGGCACGCTGGCCGGCATGTTCATCAATTTCGGCTTCGCCCGGCGCTACGTGTTCCGCCCCTGACCCCCCCCCGGCCCATGGCCCTGGCGCCGCCAACCTGCCACGCTGAAGCCGAACAGGAGTCCCCGCATGGCCCGCATCGACGACATTCCCGAACCGACGCGCACGGCAATCCTCGCGCTGGACGTGCCCGCCGCCACCACCCACCCCTTCGTGCCCGGCCCGCCCCTGGCCGCAAGGCGCGTGGCCATGGTGACCTCGGCCGCCCTGCACCGCCGCGGCGAAGCCCCGTTCCCGCCCGGCAGCGCCGAGCTGCGGGTCCTGCCCGCGTCGCTCCCGCCGGCCGACATCGTGATGAGCCACGTGTCGATCAATTTCGACCGCGCCGCCTGGTCGCGCGACATCAACGTCGCCTACCCGATCGACCGCCTGCGCGACCTCGCCGCAGACGGCACCATCGGATCGGTCGCCGACGCGCATTACAGCGTGATGGGCTCCACCGACCCGCGCGCCATGGGCGAAGCCGCCGACACGATGGCCGCCGCCATGCACGCCGAGGGCGTGAACGCCGTCCTGCTCTGCCCGGTCTGACCGTTCTGCACGCGCGCCGTGTGCGCGCTGGCGGCAATGCTCGAAGCCCGCGGCCTGGCCACCGTCGTGATCGGCCTGGTGCGCCCGCACATGGCGCGCAGCGCCAATCCGCGCGGCCTGTTCGTGCCTTTCCCGCTCGGCCGCCCGCTCGGCGAACCTGCCGACCCCGCCTTCCAGCACCGCGTGCTCGCCGCCGCCCTGGCGCTGCTGGACCGCCCCGACGGCCCGGTGCTGCTGGAGGATTTCCCCCACGACTCCCCCAGCCAGCATCACCACCCCGCCTGGACCCCCGCCTTCACTCCCCATCTCACCGCGCCGGCCACCCCCGCCGAATGGCAGGCCGCGCTGGACGCCGAGATCGCCCGCGCCCTGCCGTCCTGGACCCGCGCCCGCAACCGCGCCGGGCGCACCGCCGTCGGCGTGTCGTTCCAGCCGCCAATGTCGTGGGGCGCCTATGCGCGCGCCTTCCTGGCCGGCCACCTGCCGCCCCCGCCCCTACCGCTGACCTCCCCCGCCCTCGCCCTGCGCTTCCTGGCCGACGACCTGCGCGCCTTCATCCTCGAAGCCGCCATGGCCGACGGCCCCGTCCCACCGCCGGACCAGCTGAACGCCTGGCTCTACAGCCGCACCATGGCCGGCCGGCTCCTGATCGCCCTGCGCACCGCCGCCCTGGCCAGCGACGATTCCGGCTTCAAAACCATGGGCAGCCGCTTCCTCGTGCCCACCCCCTGGGTGCCCACCGGCTGACCCCCGGCCTCACCCCTCATCCAGCTCCCGAAACGGCACCCCCGCCATCGCCGCCATGATCCCCGGCAGCGTCGGCACAAACCGCTCGCCATGCCCGGCCGCCACGATCCCCGCGATCGTGCGGCTGACCGCGTCAGCCAGCTCGGTCGGCGCCCCGGCGCCTTTGGCCATGGCGCGATAGGTCTCCAGCACCCCCTGCCCCATCCCCAGCCGCCCGCGCCCCAGGCTGTCGTCGCCCGCGCGGATCCACGGCACAATCCAGGAGAACATCACGCTGTTCGATCCCCCCGCCTCGATCACCGCCGCCAGCGCCCGCAAATCCACCCCCATCTTCGCCGCGGACGCAAACGTCTCGCCGATGATCATCGCATTGCTGAAACTGACGAAATTGTTCACCAGCTTGATCGTCAGCGCCGCCCCCAGCGCCCCGCATTCCACGATCGTATCGGCATAGCATTCCACGATCGGCCGAATGCGCGCCACCACCGCCGCATCCCCGCCCAGCATCGACGACAGCCGCCCCTGCTCCGCCTCCTTCGGCGTGCGCCCCACCGGCGCATCCACCATCGCCGCCCCCCGCTCGGCCAGCGCCGCCCCCAGCCGCCGCGTGGCCTCCGGCAGCCCGGTGCTGGCATCCACCACCACCATCCCCGCCCGCACCACCGGCAGCAGCGCCGCCACGAACGCCTCCACCTCCGCCACCCCCGGCAGGAACAGCACGATCACATCGCTCGCCGCCGCCAGCCCCGCGACATCGGCAACCTCCACGGCCCCCCGCGCCACCAGATCCTCCACCGGCGCCCGATTCCGATGCCCCAGCACCGCGAGCGAAAACCCCTTCATCAGGATGTGCTTCGCCGCCCCGTGCCCCATCAGCCCCGGCCCCACAAACCCCACCCGCATGTCCAGCCCTCCCTCTGCCGCGTGATCGTCGCAGGCGGAATGCCGAAGACGTGAATCACGCGGCCCAACTAAGGTTTCCGCAGCAGCATCACCCCCACCGCCAGCCCCGGCAAGCCGCAGACCAGATAGCCGATGCCATGGTCCCCGGTGGTCACCAGCAGCCCGGCATAGATCAGCGGCAGCAGCAGCCCGCCCAACTGCCCGAAGCTCAGCACGCCCCCCGTCGCCGCCCCCGGCATCCCCGGCGGCGCCAGGCGCACGCATTCGCTCAGCACCACCCCGTGCCATGACATCACCGTGGCACTCAGCGCCACCGCCACCACCGCGGTCAGCCACACCGGCCACTCCGCCCCGATCATCCCCAGCGCCGCCGCCCCCGCCGCCATGCCGATCGCCAGCCACGCCATCAACACCCGCGGCGAAACGATCCCCCCGGCAATCCACCCCCAGAAGATCCGCCCCGGCACCGCCACCACCATCGCCAGCGAATACATCGCCCCTGCCGCCTCCAGCCCATAGCCCAGCGAGGTCAGCGTGATCACGAAGTACGAGGTAAAAACAGTCTGCAACCCATTGAATGCAAAACAAGCCAGCGCCAGCGTCCGCAGCGCCTTCCCCCGCAGCACCGCGGCCACCACGGTGGCAAAATCCCCCAGCCGCACCGGATAGCCCGGCTGCCGATCGGAATCGAACTCGCGCCGGAACGGCTGCAACATCAGCACAAACGCAAAGCACGCCGCCGCAATGACCAGCATCGCCCCGCGCCAGCCCCACAACCCGGTCAGGAACGGCCCCACCAGCCCCGACAGCAACAACGCCACCGGCACCGCCGTCTGCTTCAGCGCAAACACCAGCGGCATCTGCCGCGGCTCGGTATAGCGCGCCAAAAGATGCGAACTCGCCGGCGTCGACATCGCCGACCCACCGCCGGCAATCACGGCGGCCACCGCCCACAGCACCAGCGGCCCGGCCGTCGACAGCGCCAACCCCGCCGCCACAAACGCCAGCGCCGCCTGGC
>JBIPLY010000273.1:0-5638 GCA_044369385.1 Acetobacteraceae bacterium
CCGACCTGATGGGCCACCCCTGGCAGATCATCGCCGGCCCCCGCAGCGCCGCCAACCGCCGCGTGGAGCTCAAGCGCCGCAGCACCGGCGAACGCGCCGAAATCGCCCTCGAAGACGCGCTGGCGCAGATCCTGAAGTGAAGCCAGCCAAGGCAAGGCGAGGGGCTTTGCCCCTCGACCCCACCAAAGGCCATGCCTTTGGAAACCTTTTTCTTGCGGATGGGGGTCCGGGGCCTCAGGCCCCGGCGGGTCGAGGGCAGCGCCCTCGCCTTGCTTCCTAGATGTTCACCCCCTTCGAACGCCTCGTCGCCGCCCGCTACCTCCGCGCCCGCAAGGGCGAGCGCTTCGTCAGCATCATCGCCATCTTCTCCCTCGTCGGCATCGCGCTGGGCGTCGCCACCCTCATCGTCGTCGCCAGCGTCATGACCGGCTTCCAGACCGAAATCGTCGGCCGCGTCCTGGCCGCCAACGGCCACGTCGTGCTCCAGGCCTATGCCGGCGAGAAGATCCAGGGCCACCAGAAGCTCACCGCCGACATCGCCGCCCTCCCCGGCGTGCTCGCCGCCACCGCCGTGCTCGACGGCCAGGTCCTGGTCACCGCCGACCGCGGCGGCGGCACCGGCGCCCTGCTGCGCGGCATCGCCCAGTCCGACCTGCGCGCCCTGTCGCAAATCCGCATCATCGCCGGCAGCCTCGATGCCTTCACCGGCGACGACGCCATCATCGTCGGCGCCGGCCTGGCCACCTCCTTCCGCCTCGCGCCGGGCAGCCGCATCACCATCGTCTCGCCCCAGGGGGCCGCCACCGCCTTCGGCACCATCCCCCGCGTGCGCGCCTATCGCGTCGCCGCCGTCTTCGATGCCGGCCTCTCCACCTTCAACAACGGCGTCGTCTTCCTGCCGCTCCCCGCCGCGCAAGTCTTCCTCCAGGCCGGCGACACCGTCAGCGGCATCGAACTCCGCCTCGCCGACCCCCGACGCCCGCGGGAGACGATCGACCAGATTCGCCCCCTGCTCGGCCCCCGCACGCTGCAACTGCGCGACTGGCGCAATGCGAACGACCAGATCGTCGCCGTGCTGCAGATCCAGAAGAACACCATGTTCATCGTGCTCGGCATGATCATCGTGGTCGCCGCCTTCAACGTGATCTCGTCGCTGATCATGCTGGTCAAGGACAAGCGCCGCGACATCGCCGTCATGCGCACCCTGGGCGCCAGTTCGGGCGCCATGCTGCGCATCTTCATCATGTGCGGCGCCTTCGTCGGCGTCGCCGGCACCGTCCTCGGCACCGCGCTCGGCATCGCCGTCTGCTGGAACCTCGAAGCCATCCAGCACGCCATCGAATCCCTCACCGGCGGCCAGGTCTTCGACAGTTCCGTCTTCCTCCTCACCGCGCTCCCGAACAACGTCCACTGGCCCAGCGTCGCCCAGGTCGTCGGCCTCGCCCTGCTGATCTCCCTGCTCGCCACCCTCTACCCCAGCTGGAAAGCCGCCCGCACCGACCCGGTCGAGGTGCTGCGCAATGAATAGCCCCGCCCTCGAACTGCGCAACCTCACCCGCACCTACCGCAGCGGCGAGTCCGACCTGCACATCCTGCGCGGCGCCAACCTCATCCTGCGCCCCGGCGAAATCACCGCCCTGGTCGCCCCCTCTGGCACCGGCAAGTCGACCCTTCTCCACCTCGCCGGCCTGCTCGAACGCCCCGATTCCGGCCAGGTCCTCATCGCCGGCCAGGACACCGCCACGCTGGACGACCCCGCCCGCACCGCGCTGCGGCGGGATTCGATCGGCTTCGTGTACCAGTTCCATCACCTGCTCGCCGAGTTCACCGCGCTGGAGAACGTCATGCTCCCCGGCATGATCGCCGGCCGCCCCCGCGCCCAGGCCGCCGCCCGCGCCCGCACCCTGCTCGCCGGCTTCGGCCTCTCCGCCCGGGAAGCCCACCTCCCCGGCAAGCTTTCCGGCGGCGAACAGCAGCGCGTCGCCATCGCCCGCGCGCTCGCCAACGCCCCAGCCGTCATCCTCGCCGACGAACCGACGGGAAACCTCGACGCCGCCACCGCCGCCCTGGTGTTCGACGAGTTGCTCGCCACCGTCCGCACCCACGGCACCGCGGCCCTGATCGCCACCCACAACCCGGACCTGGCCGCCCGCATGGACCGCACCGTCACCCTGCGCGACGGCGCCATCGTCCCGCTCTGCTAGACTGGCGTCCGACTCGACCGGATCCCCGCCCATGCCCCACGCCGACTTCATCCACCTGCGCACCCACAGCGCCTATTCCCTCAGCGAAGGCGCCATCAAGGCCGACAAGATCGCCGCGCTGGCCGCCGACGCCGCCATGCCCGCCGTCGCCATCGCCGACACCGCCAACCTCTTCGGCGCCATGGAGTTCAGCCAGGCCTGCACCGCCCGCGGCATCCAGCCCATCATCGGCTGCCAGATCGCCCTCGCCCGGGAAGACAACCCCCGCCTCCCCCCGGACAAGCTCGTCCTCCTCGCCCAGACCGCCGAGGGCCTGGCCAACCTCCAGCGCCTCTCCTCGGCCGGCTTCCTGGAAACCGAGCCCCACCTCCCCCCGCAACTCCCGCTCGACCGCCTCTGCGGCCTCTCCGCCGGCCTGATCCTGCTCACCGGCGGCGCCACCGGCCCGCTCTCCCGCCTCCTCGCCGAGGGCCAGGCCCCCGCCGCCCGCGCCCTCCTCGCCCGCCTGGCCGAAGCCTTCCCGGACCGCCTCGCCATCGAGCTGAACCGCCTCGGCCTGGCCGGCGAACGCGCCATCGAACCCGGCCTGATCCGCCTGGCCGACGCGGCCGCCCTGCCGCTGGTCGCCACCAACCACGTCTATTTCGCCAAGCCCGAAATGCACCAGGCCCACGACGCCCTGCTCTGCATCGCCGAGGGCCGCACCCTGCCCGAACGCGACCGCCGCCGCGTCTCCCCCGAAGCCTGGTTCAAGCCGGCGAAGGTGATGCGCGCCCTCTTCGCCGACCTCCCCGAAGCCTGCGACAACACGCTCGCCATCGCCCAGCGCTGCGCCGTGATGGCCGAGTCGAGAAAACCCATGCTCCCCGTCTGCCCCAAGGTCCGCGAAGGCGCCACCGAGGAACAGACCCTCCGCGAAATGGCCCGCGAGGGCCTGGACCACCGCATGTCCCAGATCGGCGCGCCGCCCGACCGCCGCAAGATCTACGAAGACCGCCTGGAATTCGAGCTCGACGTCATCGCCCGCATGGGCTTCCCCGGCTACTTCCTCATCGTCGCCGACTTCATCCAGTGGGCCAAGGGCCAGGGCATCCCCGTCGGCCCCGGCCGCGGCTCCGGCGCCGGCTCGGTCGCCGCCTGGGCGCTCACCATCACCGACCTCGACCCCTTGCAGTTCAACCTGCTGTTCGAACGCTTCCTCAACCCCGAACGCGTCTCGATGCCCGATTTCGACATCGATTTCTGCCAGGACCGGCGCGACGAAGTCATCGCCTATGTGCGCCGCGAATACGGCAACGACCGCGTCGCCGGCATCATCACCTTCGGCAAGCTGCAGGCCCGCGCCGCCGTCCGCGACACCGGCCGCGTCCTCGGCCTGCCCTACGGCCAGGTCAACAAGGTCGCCGAGCTGATCCCCAACAACCCCGCCAAGCCCGTCACCCTGCAACAGGCCATCGACGGCGAACCCAAGCTCCAACAGCTCCGCGCCGAGGACGAGTCCGTCGCCCGCCTGCTCGAAATCGCCTTGCAGTTGGAGGGCCTCTACCGCCACGCCTCCACCCACGCCGCCGGCATTGTCATCGCCGAACGCAGCCTGACCGAAATGGTCCCGGTCTACCGCGACCCGAAATCCGACGTCCTGGTCACGCAATACTCGATGAAATACGTCGAACAGGCCGGCCTGGTGAAGTTCGACTTCCTCGGCCTGACCACGCTGACCATCCTGAAACGCGCCGTCGCCTTCCTGAAGAAGGAGCGCATCCACGTCGACATCGACACCCTCCCGCTCGACGACGCCAAGACCTATGAAATGCTCGCCCGCGGCGATGCCGGCGGCGTCTTCCAGTTCGAAGGCCAGGGCATGCGCGACGTCCTGCGCCAGATGCGCCCGGACCGCTTCGAAGACCTGATCGCCGGCGTCGCCCTCTACCGCCCGGGCCCGATGGCCAACATCCCCGCCTATTGCCAGCGCAAGCACGGCGAGAAATGGGAAGCCCCCCACCCCGAAATCCACGGCGTCCTGGCCGAGACCTACGGCATCATGGTCTATCAGGAACAGGTGATGCAGATCGCCCAGACCATGGCCGGCTACTCGCTGGGCGGTGCGGACCTGCTGCGCCGCGCCATGGGCAAGAAGGTCCGTGCCGAGATGGACGCCCAGCGCGAGATCTTCGTCCAGGGCGCCACCGCGCGCGGCATCCCCGGCCCAAAGGCCGAGGAAGTCTTCGACCTGATGGCCAAGTTCGCCGATTACGGCTTCAACAAGTCCCACGCCGCGGCCTACGCCCTGGTCGCCTACCAGACCGCCTGGATGAAGGCCAACCACCCCGAAGCCTTCATCGCCGCCTGCATGTCGCTGGCCGTCAGCAACACCGACCGCCTGGCGGCCCTGCGCCAGGAAGCCGCCCGCATGGGCATCACCATCCTGCCGCCGGACATCAACCGCTCGGACGCCGACTTCACCCTCGAACGCCAACCCGGCGGCAAATTCGCCATCCGCTACGCCCTCGCCGCCGTGAAGAAGGTCGGCCAGGCCGCCATGCAGGCCCTGGTGGCCACCCGCGGCACCTCCGCCTTCGAGGACCTCTCCGACCTCGCCGCCCGCATCGACCCCAAGCAGCTCAACCGCATGCAGCTCGAAAACCTCGCCCGCGCCGGCGCCTTCGACCGCATCGAACCCGTCCGCGCCCGCGCCTTCGCCGCCTCCGAGACCATCCTGCGCCGCGCCCAGGCCCAGGCCGAGGAGAAAGGCAGCGGCCAGATCGCCATGTTCGGCGGCGGCAACAGCCCCGAAGCGCTGCGCATCCCCGAAATCCCCGATTGGGAAGCCATGGACCGCCTGGGCTTCGAGGCCGAGGCGATCGGCTTCCACCTCACCTCCCATCCGCTCGACGCCTACGAATCCACGCTGAAACGCCTGCACGTCGTCTCCAGCACCCAGCTCGAAGCCACCGCGTCGCGCGGCAGCGCCCGCGTCAAACTCGCCGGCTCGGTGGTGAACACCAAGGAACGCATCACCCGCTCCGGCAGCCGCATGGCCTGGGTCCGCCTGTCGGACGCCGCCGGCTCCTACGAAGTCACCTTCTTCAGCGAAACCCTCGGCCGCGCCCGCGAATTCCTCACCGCCGGCACCCCCGTCGTCGTCACCGCCGACCTGCGCATGGAGGGCGAGAGCCTGCGCATCACCGCCACGGACATCCAGTCGCTGGACACCGCCGCCGAACGCGCCGGCGGCGGCATGCGCGTCTGGCTGGAGGAAACCGCCCAGATCCCGCACATCCAAACCCTGCTGACCCGCGAAGGCCAGGGCCGCGGCCGCGTCGTCCTGATCCCCCGCATCGAAGGCGACCAGAACGTCGAAATCACCCTCCCCGGCGGTTTCAACGTCACCCCCCGCCTGGCCCAGGCCCTCAAAATCCTCCCGGGCGTGGCGC
>JBIPLY010000048.1:0-14703 GCA_044369385.1 Acetobacteraceae bacterium
GCGGATAGATGTTCACCCCGCCCGAGATGATCATGAACGCCTTGCGGTCGGTGAGGTACAGATACCCGTCGGCATCGAGATGGCCGATATCGCCCAGCGAGGTCCAGGTGGGGTGGGCCGGGTGCTGGGCGCGCGCCGTCTTCTCCGGATCGTTGTGATAGGCGAAGGGCATCGTATCGCGCTCGAAATACACCAGCCCGTCCTGGCCCGGCGCAAGCTCGGTGCCCTCGTCGTCGCAGATGTGGATGATGCCGACATTGGCGCGGCCAACCGAGCCCGGGCGCTCCAGCGCCTCCTGGCTGGTGATGACGGTGAAGCCGTTGCCTTCCGTGCCGCCGTAGTACTCCGTGATGATCGGACCCCACCAATCGATCATCTGCCGCTTGATCTCCACCGGGCAGGGCGCCGCGGCGTGGATGGCATGGGTGTGGCTCGACAGGTCGAAAGCCGCGCGATCGGCGGGGGCGAGCTTCAGCATGCGCACGAACATGGTCGGCACCCACTGGCTGTGGGTGACGCGATGGCGCTCGATGGCCCGCAGCGCTTCCACCGCATCGAAGCGCGGCATCATCACCACGGTCCCGCCGAAACGGTGGGTGGCCATGCAGAAGGCGAGCGGTGCCGCGTGGTACAGCGGCGCCGGCGACAGGTAGATCATGTCGCGGTCGAAGCCGTGGTCAAGAAAGCGGTCCAGGCCCGGGAAGGCCTCGGTGATGCGTGCATCCACGGTGGCGCGCTTCACGCCCTTCGGCCGGCCCGTGGTGCCGGAGGAATACAGCATCGTGTCGCCGAGCCATTCCTCGTCCAATGGCGTGGCCGGCATCGCGGCCATCATCGGCTCCAGGCTCTCATAGCCCGGCACAGTGCCGCCGATCATGAGGCGCAGGGGACAGGCGGGGATGAGCACGGCGAGCGGGATGGCCGTCTCGGCGCGGTCGAGCGAGGTGACCAGCGCCTTGGCGCCGCAGTCGCTCACGATATAGGCGGCTTCCTCGGGCGTGAGGTAGCGGTTGATGCCGGTGATGGTGAGGCCGGAGCGGATCGCGGCCCACATGACCACGAAATACGCGATCCGGTTCTCCATCAGCAGCGCCATGCGGTCGCCGCGGCGCAGCCCCTTGTGGTGAAGGAGCTGCGCCAGACGGTTGGACTGGGCATCGAGTGCGGCGTAGCTGAGCGTCGCGCCGGTGTCGGCGCAAATCACCGCCGCGCGGTCAGGCATGGTCCGGGCATGCTCGCCCGGGTACATCGCCCCGGTCATGCGCGCCGGACCAGCCTTCGCCCGTGCAGCGGTGCCCGACATGGTCAGTCGAGGTCCACGCCGTTCATGCCGGCATTCTTCCGCGCCTTGGCCTGCAGCTCCATCATCGTGGCGCCCAGCTTCGACGGGTCGTCCATCGGGGTCGCCTGCGGCCCGCGATGCCAGCCCTCGGCGATGGCCAGCAGCCCGCCGCCGGCTTCCACGATGCGCCCGGTGAAGTCCTGGGATTCGGCGCTGGCGATCCACACGATCGGTGGCGAGACCAGGGCGGGGTTGCGCGCGGCCTTCTGCTCTTCGCTCATCTCGCGCAGGCCTTCGGTCATGCGGGTCAGCGCCACCGGAGCCACCGCATTGACCGTCACGCCGTAGCGCTTCAGCTCGCGCGCCGCGATCACGGTGAACGCGGCGATGCCGGCCTTGGCGGCGCCGTAGTTGGTCTGCCCGGTGTTGCCGTAAATGCCGGAGACCGAGGAGGTGTTGATGATGCGCGCGTTGACCGGGCCGTTGATGTCCTTGGACTTGTTGCGCCAATAGGCCGCGGCATGGCGGGCCGGGGCGAAGGTGCCCTTCAGGTGGACGGCGATCACCGCGTCCCACTCCTCCTCCATCATGTTCGCCAGCACGCGGTCGCGCAGGATGCCGGCGTTGTTCACCAGGATGTCCAGCGTGCCGAAGGTGTCGATGGCCTGGTCGATCATGCGTTTGGCGCCCAGGAAGCTCGCCACGTTCTCGGTGTTCACCACCGCCTCGCCGCCGGCCTCCTTGATCACGCGCACGACTTCCTGCGCCGGGGTCTCGTCCGCGCCGGTGCCGTCGGTGTTGCCGCCCAGGTCGTTGACCACGACGCGGGCGCCGTATTTCGCCAGCATGATAGCGTGCTCGCGGCCGATGCCGCGGCCGGCGCCGGTCACGATGGCCACGCGGCCGTCCAGGAATGTTGCCATGATGTTCGTTTCCTCACCGGGATAGGGTATCGGCGGCCGGAATCCCCGGCGCGCCAGCGCAGGGAGTTTGCCCCCCGTGCCGCGTTGAGTCTAGGCTTGCCCCACCCGCCGGCACGCAGCGGGGCGAACAGGGTGGAGCGGCCATGAATTTCGACTTCTCCGAGGAGCAGCACCAGCTGCGCGATCAGGCGCGACGGTTCCTGACCGAACATTCCACTTCCAAGCGAATCCGCCAGGTGCTGGATGGCGTGGCGCCCTATGACCGCGCCATGTGGCAGGAGATCGCCGCCATGGGCTGGCTGGGCGCGGCGGTGCCGGAGGAATACGGCGGCGCCGGGCTGGGCCATGTCGGGCTGTGCGTGCTGGCCGAGGAGCTGGGCCGGTCGCTGGCCCCGGTGCCGTTCTCCTCGTCCGTTTATCTCGCGACCGAAGCGCTGATGATCGCCGGCAGCGAGGCGCAGCGAGAGGAATGGCTGCCCCGCCTGGTCGCCGGCGAGGCCATCGGCACGCTGGCCTGGGCCGAGGGTGCGGGCAACCCGGACCCCGCCCGCATCCGCGCGCGCGTCGCCGGCGGGCGGCTGACCGGGGTGAAGTGGCCGGTGGCCGATGGCGGCATCGCCGATTTCGCCATCGTCGCCGCGCGCGACGAGGCCGACACCGTTGTGCTCGCCCTGGTCCGCCTCGGCGCCGCGGGCGTCCATCCGGAGGCGCTGACCACCGTCGATCCCACCCGCGAGCAGGCCAAGCTGAGCTTCGAGAGCGTGCCGGCCGAGATCCTGCCCGGCGACGGCTGGGCGGCGCTGCAACAGGTGCTGGAGCGCGCCGCGGTGCTGGTGGCCTTCGAACAGGTCGGGCTGGCGCAGGCGTGCCTGGACATGTCCGTCGCCTTCGCCATGGAACGCCACGCCTTCGGCCGCCCGATCGGCTCGTTCCAGGCGATCAAGCACAAGCTGGCCGATGTCTATGTCGCCACCGAGCTGGCGCGCTCGAACGCCTATTACGGCGCCTGGGCGATGACCGCCGGCGGCGGGGAACTGGCGCTGGCCGCTGCCTCCGCCCGGGTCAGCGCCACCGAGGCCGCCTGGCTGGCCGCCAAGGAGAACATCCAGACCCACGGCGGCATCGGCTTCACCTGGGAGATGGACTGCCACCTGTACTATCGCCGCGCCAAGCTGCTGGGGCTCACCCTGGGGGCGGCACCGTGGTGGAAAGACCGGGTGGTCACGGCGCTTGAGACGCGTAACGCAGCATAGGAAGGAAGCAGTTCTTTTTTGAAAAAAAGAACCAAAAAACTTTTATCCGTTCAGACCCGGCCTCCATGCTGGCGAGTGGATAAAGTTTTTTTGCTTCTTTTTGTTCGCAAAAAGAAGACGCTTTCTTCCTTTTTTGGGAGGACACCATGGACTTCGAAGACACCCCAGTCGAGGCCGCGTTCCGCAACGAGGTCCGCGCCTTCCTCGCCGGCAATGCCGAGCCGAAGAAGCGCGGCGCCCCCCCCTCGCGCGCCCGCAATGTCGGGCCGGAGGAGCTGGCGCGCGCCAAGAAATACCAGGGTGCCAAGGCCACCGCGGGCCTGGCCGGCCTGACCTGGCCCAAGCAATGGGGCGGGCGAGAGGCGCCGCCGATCCACCAGGTGATCTTCAACCAGGAGGAAGAGGCCTACGCCATCCCCCGCGGCGTGTTCGAAATCGGGCTGGGCATGTGCATCCCCACCATGATGGCCTATGCCACCCCGGAGCAGCTCACCCGCTACGTCGCCCCCGCCCTGCGCGGCGAGGAGGTCTGGTGCCAGCTCTTCTCGGAGCCCGCCGGCGGCTCGGACGTCGCCGCGGTGCGCACCCGCGCCGAGAAGAACGGCGACACCTGGACCATCAACGGCCAGAAGATCTGGACCTCCGGCGCGCAGTTCTCCGATTTCGGCATCATGGTCACCCGCAGCAACCCCGATGTGCCCAAGCACATGGGCCTGACCTTCTTCTTCCTGGACATGAAGTCCCCGGGCATCGAGATCCGCCCGATCAAGCAGGCCTCGGGTGCGTCGCATTTCAACGAGGTGTTCTTCACCGACGTGAAGATCCCCGACAGCCAGCGCCTGGGTGCGGTCGGCTCCGGCTGGCGCGTGGCGCTGACCACGCTGATGAACGAGCGCCTGGCGATCGGCGACGTGCCGCGCCCGGATGTCGAAGACCTGCTCGATTTCTGCCGCACCATCGAGCTGGATGGGGCGCCGGCGATGCAGAATGTCGCGGTGCGCGAGAAGATCGCGGACATGCATGTGCGCAGCCAGGGGCTGAAATACACCCGCTTCCGCACCATGACGGCGCTGTCGCGCGGCCAGACCCCCGGCCCGGAATCCTCGATCGGCAAGCTGGTCAACGCCGCCAAGCTGCAGGAGATCGCCAGCTTCGGCCTGGACCTGCTCGGCTCCGCCGGCGTGGTGATGGACAAGGAGATGGCGCCGATGAACGCGATGTTCCAGGAGGCGCTGCTGGGCGCGCCGGCCTCCCGCATCGCCGGCGGCACCGACGAAATCCTGCGCAACATCATCGCCGAACGCGTCCTCGGCCTGCCGGGCGACATCCGCGTGGACAAGGACATTCCCTTCAGCCGCCTGCCGGCCGGCAAGCGCTGATGGAACGGCGCATCTTCGGGCGCACCGGCCTGTCGCTCGGTGTGCTCGGCTTCGGCTGCGGCGCCGTCGGCGGGCTGATGGTGCGCGGCAGTGCCGCGGACCAGGAACGCGCCGTCGCCCGCGCCATCGACGCCGGGGTGAACTACTTCGACACCGCCCCGGATTACGGCTCCGGCGAATCCGAAACCGTCCTCGGCCGCGTCCTACGCAACCTGCGCGCCGACGTCGTGGTCGGCACCAAGGTCCGCCTGCGCGAGGCCGCCCCCGGCCGCATCGC
The DNA here is from genome assembly GCA_044369385.1 of Acetobacteraceae bacterium. Classification (GTDB taxonomy): domain Bacteria; phylum Pseudomonadota; class Alphaproteobacteria; order Acetobacterales; family Acetobacteraceae; genus CAMDGX01. The sequence continues at coordinate 5,115 of JBIPLY010000048.1, forward strand.
CGCCGAGATCAGCGCCTCCGTGGAAGCCAGCCTGAAGCGCCTCGGCCGCGACAGCATCGACCTCTTCCAGCTCCACAACCCGATCGCCGCCTCGGGCGCACCCGCCAATCTCTCGGCCGACACCGTGCTGGACGAAGTCATCCCCGCCTTCGAACGCCTCCAGGCCGACGGAAAATTCCGCTACCTCGGCATCACCGCCATCGGCGACGCGGCATCGATGCACCGCCTCATCGCCGCCGGCCTGCTCGATTCGGCGCAGGTGCCGCTGAACCTGCTCAACCCCAGCCCGATCCGCGGCCTGCCCCGCGGCTTCCCCGCCAGCGACTACAACCAGCTCATGCCGCGCGCCCGCGAACACGGCGTCGGCATCATCGGCATCCGCGTCCTGGCCGCCGGCGCGCTCGCCGGGCTGGACACCCGCCACCCCACTGCCATGCCCTCTGTCCCCCCGATCGGCTCCTCCCCCACCTACGAAGCCGACCTGGCTAATGCCCGCCAATTCCTCCCCCTGGTCCAGGAAGGCCACGCCACCTCCCTGGCCGAAGCCGCCATGCGCTACGCCATCAGCAACGACAGCATGACCACCACCCTGGTCGGCTTCTCCGACCTCAACCACCTCGACACCGCCATCGCCGCCTTCAACAAAGGCCCCCTCCCCCCCGCCGCCCTCGCCCGCGCCGCCCAGCTCCAGGCGCGGATTGCGGCGATGGGGTAAAGGAAGGCTGGGGCTTTGCCCCAGACCCCACCAGGGTCCGAGACCCTGGACCTCGTTCATTTCGCCTTCGGCGGGGAGGGGCCGTCGAGGCCAGTCGGACCACACGGACGGCCCCTCCCCGCCGAAGGCGAAAACTGATGGGGGTCTGGGGCCTCAGGCCCCAGCGGGTCCAGGGCAGAGCCCCAGCCTTGCTTCACTCCATCGGCCGCAACCGGGTCAGGTCCAGGCGCCGCAGGCGTGGGGCGATGGCGGCGGTGATGGCGACGACGGCGAGCGTGATGGCGCCGCCGCCGGCCACGGCCAGGGCGGGGCCGACCAGGTGCGCCGCCACGCCGCTCTCGAAGTCGCCGAGTTCGTTGGCGGAGTTGAGGAACACCATCCGCACCGCCGCGATCCGCCCGCGCATGTGCTCGGGCGCGGCCAGGCGGACGATGGCATGGCGCACCACCACGCTGACCCCGTCGCAGGCCCCCATGGCGAACAGCAGGCACAGCGACAGGGCGAAGCTGTCCGACAGCCCGAACCCGATCACGCACACCCCGAACCCGCCCACCGCCAGCAACAGTGCCAGCCCCGCCCGGCGCTGCGGCGGATGGCGCAGGGTGATGGTCAGCGCCACCAGCCCCCCGGCCGCCAGCACCGCGCGCATGATCCCGACCCCGTCCGCCCCCGCCCCGAGATTGTCGGCGAACAGCGGCAGCAGCCCCACCATGCCGCCGAAGAACACCGCGAACAGGTCGAGCGCCATGGAGCCGAACAGCACCTGGTCGCGGTAGACATGGCGCAGCCCCTCGCCGATATCGGCCACCATACCCCCGGTCGCCACAACTCGCGGCGGCGCCGGGCGCGCCGGCACCCGCGTCAGCACCGCCGCCGAGGCCGCCAGCAGGACAGAGATCACGCCATAGGTCGCCGCCGGCCCGGCCGCTTCGTAGAGGAACCCGCCCGCCACCGGCCCAACCAGCCGGAACGCCCGCGTCACGGTGCCCATCAGCGAGACCGCCTGCACCGCCCGCTCCGCCGGCACCACCTGCGCCTCCAGCCCGGTATGCGCCGGGTCCTTGAACGCCCGTACGATGCCGATGCAGAACGCCAGCAGATACACCAGCATCAGGAACCGCTCGCCCGCCAGCACCGAAGCCACCGCGATCCCCGCCGTCAGCGCGGCCATCGCCAGCCGGCAGCCGACCAGCAGCACCCGCCGCGGCAGCATGTCCGCGGCATGCCCGCCCAGCAGCACCAGCCCGATCGCCGGCACCGCCTCCACCAGCCCCAGCCACCCCAACGCCAGCGGATCGCGGGTCAGTTGATAGACCGTCACCCCCAGCAGGATCGCCAGCGCGCTTTCCGCCAGCCCCGCCAGCACGGCGGCCCCCAGGAAGGCGCGGAAATCCCCCTGCCGCAACAGGGTAAAGGCCGAGGAAGAGGGCAAGGCAGATGTCCGAAACCAGGGGGCCGGCACCCTGTCACGTTGACCCGGCCGCCGCCATCCCCACATGATCGCCATCGAAGCGGGAGGACAGCATGGACCACCAGTCAACCACCGAGGCGGACCCGGCAGCGCTCACCGACGCCGAGTGGCAGCAGCGCCTGACCCCGGACCAGTTCAAGGTGCTGCGCAAGCACGCCACCGAGCGCGCCGGCACCAGCCCCCTGAACCACGAAAAGCGCCCCGGCACCTTCGTGTGCGCCGGCTGCGGCACGGAACTCTTCGACGCCGCCACCAAGTTCGAGAGCGGCACCGGCTGGCCCAGCTTCTACACCCCGATCGAGGGCGCGGTCGGCACCTCTGTCGACCGCTCCTGGTTCGCCACCCGCACCGAAGTGCACTGCGCCCGCTGCAAGGGCCATCTCGGCCATGTCTTCGACGACGGCCCGCGCCCCACCGGGCTGCGCTATTGCATGAATGGCGTGGCGATGGGGTTCAAGGCAAAAGAATAGAAAGAATCTTCTTTTTGTGAACAAAAAGAAGCAAAAAAACTTTATCCGTTTGCTCCGCGCTCTCCCGGGGGAGCGCGGAGCGAATGAGGAAAAGTTTTTTGGTTCTTTTTTTCAAAAAAGAACGTCTTTCTTACGTCCCGATATCCCACCAGACCCCAGCCATCAGCCCCAACCCCTCCCGCAGCAGCGACCCCAGCCCATGCTCATCCGGCCCATGCTGGTGGCACCCGGCATAGGAGTGCGGGATCCAGATCACCGGCGTGCCCAGCTCCTCGCGGAAGATCTGCGAGGGATTGGACCCCGAGGAATTCGGGATCACGTTCGGCGCCCGCCCGGCGGTCTCGGCCAGCGATGCCACCACGCGTTGCACCCAGGGCTCGTCGGGATCGGTGCGCGAGGCCGGGAATGCGTCGCGCTCCATCACCGGCTCCACCCGCACGCCCCCGAAGCCTTGCGCCGCCAGGTGCTCGCGCAGCGCCGGGATGATCCGCGCCGCGTCGATATCCACCGTGTGCCGCACCTGCAACCGCGCCCGCGCCGTGCCCGCCACCGCGTTGACCGGCGCATCCGGCGATCCGGTGATGCTGGCCAGCACGATCACGCTGGTCCAGGCGAAGATGCGCTCCGCCTTGCCCATTCCCGGCTCGCCCCAGCCGGGATCGGCCTCCGGCAGTCCCGGCATGTCCTCGAACACGATCCCGGCGCAGGCATCGCGCACCGAATTGGGCACGGATGTCGGCAGCCACTCCGGCACCAGGATGCGCCCGCGCGGCGAGACGATGGTGGCCAGCGCATGCGACAGGATGAAGCCGGGATCGGCCAGCACCCCGCCCCAATGCCCGGAATGGTGGCTGCCATCGCGCAGCTCGCAGACCAGGTCGAACGCCACGCCCCCGCGCGCGCCCAGCTTCACTTCCGGCATGAAGGTGGTCTGGCGCGGCCCGTCCAGCCCGATGAACACATCCGCCGCACACAGGTCGCGATGCCGGATCAGGAAGTCGCGAATCCCTGGCGAGCCCACCTCCTCGCCGGTCTCCACCAGGACCTTGGCGTTGAACCCCAGCCGCCCGCGCGCCGCGATCACCGCGCGCAGCGCGTCGATGGCGATCAGGTGCTGGCCCTTGTTGTCCACAACCCCACGGCCATAGACGCGGTCGCCCTCGACGGTGACGGCCCAAGGATCGAGCCCCGCCCGCCAGCGCTTCGGCTCGCCGCGCACCACATCGCCATGGCCGTAGATCAGCACGGTCGGCAGCCCCGCCCCCTCGATCCGGCTGGCCACCAGCACCGGCCCGCGCCCGGGGGCCGGATTGTCCAGCACCTGCGTCTCGAACCCGATCGAGGCCACCATCGGCCCCAGCACCTCCCGGCAGTAGCGGTCCAGGTCGCCGGCCCGCTCCGCCATCTGGCTCTCGGTCGGCACCGCCACCAGCGCCCGCAGCCGGTCCAGATAGGCGCCGCTGTCCCAGATCGCCAGCGCCCCGGCGATCGCGGCTTCCCTGGTTCCAGAGCGGGGGCTCACGCCAGTTCCTCGAACAGCCCCAGCAACAGCTTCGCCCGCGGCACCAGCGACGAGACGTACAGCCGCTCCTCGTCCGAATGCGCCCCGGCCCCATCCACCCCCAGCCCGTCCAGCGTCGGCGCGATCGCCGCGGTGAAGTTGCCGTCGCTGCCGCCCCCGGTCTTCAGGTCCCGCAGATCGAACCCGATCCCGGCGGCAATCCGCCGCGCCTCCTGGAACAGCGCCTCGATCGCGGCACTTTTCTCGTAGCCAGGCCGGTTCAGCCCGCCGGTCACCGTCAGCGTCACGTCGGGGTCATGGGCCTTGATCGCCAGCATCCGCGCCACCGCCGCATCGCCGATTTCGGGATTGGGCACCCGCATGTCCACCTCCGCCCGCGCCTCCTCGGCAACCACGTTCGACCGCGTGCCGCCACTGACCACGCCCACATTCACCGTCACGCCAGTGGAATAGTCCGTCATCGCCTCCAGATCGAGGATCTGCCGCGCCAGCTCCTTGATCGCGCTGCGTCCGTCCTCGTGCCGCGCCCCGGAATGCGCCGCCCGGCCCTTGATGTGCAGCTCGAACCGCGCCGTGCCCTTGCGCGCGGTCACGATCCGCCCGCCCTCGCGCGCCGGCTCGGTCACCAGCACGTATTTCGCCCGCCGCGCCTCGCGCAGGATGTGCTCGCGCGAGGTCGGGCTGCCGACCTCCTCCTCGGACACGCACAGATGCCGGATCGGCAGCGCCGTCTCCCGCCCCAGCCGCATCAGATGCCGCATCGCCGCGAAGGCCAGGTGCGCGCCGCCCTTCATGTCGTAGATGCCCGGCCCATAGGCGACATCCCCTTCCACCCGGAACGGCAGTTTTCCGCTCAGCGTGCCCATGTCATGCACGGTGTCCAGATGGCTCAGCACCAGGATGCCCGGCCCATCCCCGCCCCAGGGCGAGGTCACCAGCAGGTGGTCGCCGAACCCGTCCCGCCCGGGAATCCGCTCCATCCGCGCGCCGATCGCGGCGTAGTCCGCCTGAACCTTGTCCACCATCCGGTTCACCGCCGCGGCATCGGTCGTGGGGCTTTCGATCTCCACCCATTCGCGGATCCCCGCCAGGAGTTCGTCAGCATCCAGCTCCGGCCGGTTGGTCGCAGTCCCGCTCATCATCCAGTCTCCGTCTTGCGTAGGTCCGAAACCCTAGGCCGCCCCCTATCCGCCCGCAATCGCCCGCATTACGCTCGTGTCGCCGCCGCAGGAGCCGCCCGATGACCGACCAGCCGATCACCGCCCTCGCCGCCGCCACCTCCGGCCCGCTGCTGATGGAGCATTGCCGCGCCTTCGCCCGCTGGATCAAGCTGTCCGGCACCGCCGAGGAGGCCGAGAGCCTGCGCCACATCCAGGCCCGCCTTGACGAATACGGCTACCGCACCCGCGTCATCCTGCACGACGCCTATATCAGCCTGCCCGGCCCGGCGCGGGTGGAGGCGGACGGCGTCACCCTGACCGCGATCACCCATTCCATGGGCCGCGCCTCCCCGGAAGCCGGCCTCACCGCCCCGCTGGTCTATGTCGGCCACGGCACCGCGGCCGACTTCGCCGGCAAGGAGCTTCGGGGAACAATCGTGCTCGCCGAGGGCATCTGCAACCCCGCCGTCGCCGCCCGCGCGCGCGATGCCGGGGCGGTCGGCCAGCTCCACATCTCCCCCCACCACCACCTGCACGAGATGTGCATCTCCCCGGTCTGGGGCAACCCGGACCCGCGCACCGTCCACCTTCTGCCCGCCACCGTCGCCTGCACCATCTCCAACGCCGATGGCAGCGCCCTGCGCGACCGCCTGGCCGCCGGCGAATCCCCGAAGATCACCCTACACGCAAAGGTCGACACCGGCTGGCGCAAGACCCCGATCCTGGAGGCCGAGCTCGACGCCCTCGGTGCCACCGCCGACACCCCGTTCATCCTGTTCAGCGGCCATCACGACACCTGGTATTACGGCGTCATGGACAACGGCAGCGCCAATGCCACCATGCTGGAGGTCGCCCGCCTGGCCGCCACCCGCCGCGCCGAATGGCGACGGGGTCTGCGCATCTGCTTCTGGTCCGGCCACTCCCACGGCCGCTATTCCGGCTCCACCTGGTATGTCGACAACCACTGGGACGAGCTGGACCGTCGCTGCGCCGCCCATGTCAATGTCGACTCCACCGGCGGCATCGGCGCTACTGTCCTGGAAGACGCCGCCGCCATGGCCCCGCTGCACGCGCTGGCATCCGAGGCAATCACCGAGCAGACCGGCCACCAGTACAAGGGCAAGCGCAAGAACCGCAGCAGCGACGATTCGCTGCCCGGCCTCGGCGTGCCCTCGATGTTCGGCGGCCTCTCCGAACAGCCGCCCACCGAGCTGAAGCTGCGCAACGCGCTCGGCTGGTGGTGGCACACGCCGGAGGACCTGCTCGACAAGGTCGACGAAGCCAACCTGGTGCGCGACACTCGCGTCTTCGTCCACGTCGTCGCCCGCCTGCTGACCGACGCCATCCTGCCGCTCGACCCCGTGGCCCAGCCCCGCACCCTGCGCGACGAGCTTGCCGCCCTCGCCCCCACCCTGGCCGGCCGCTTCGACCTCGCCCCGCTGCAGGCCGCCACTGACGCCGTCATCACCGCCGCCGAGGCCTTCGCCACCCGCGCCGCCAGCCTCGATCCCGCCCGCGCCAACGCCACCCTGATGGCGCTGTCCCGCGCCCTGGTCCCGGTCGATTACGCCACCGCCGACCGCTTCTCCCACGACCCCGCCCTGCCGGTGCCGGACTGGGCGGTGCTGCAACCGCTGCGCGACCTGGCTGCCACCACGCCGGGCAGCGACGACGCCCATCTGCACGCGGTCAGCGCGCGCCGCGCCGCCAACCGCCTCGCCCATGCCCTGGGCCGCGCCCGCGCGGTGCTGGCGCCATGACCACCCGCCCCGAACTCCTCGCCGCCCAGGCCACCGCCTGGGCCTGGCTCGGCGCCCCCGGCATCTGGTGGAGCGGCGAAGACCGCGTCGCCATCGTCGCCGAAACCCGCCACGCCGCCACCTGCGCCCTCTGCCGCGCCCGCAAAGAGGCCGCCATCCCCGCCGCCATCCTCGGCACCCACGACAGCATCTCCACGCTGCCGGCCGCGGCGATCGAGGCCATCCACCGCATCCGCACCGATTCCGGCCGCCTCGGCGAGAGCTGGTACCGCCGCCTGATCGGCCCCGAGTTGAACGAGGGCCAATACGTCGAGCTCGTCGCCATCGTCGCCATCACGGTCGCCATCGACAGCTTCCGCCAGGGCATCGGCGCCCCGCCGCTCGACCTGCCGCTGCCCATGCCCGGCCTGCCCAGCCGCGTCACGCCCCCTGGCGCCAAACCCGGCCTCGCCTGGATGCCCGTCCTCTTCCCGCAGGATTGGGCCCCGCCGACGCCGGACCTCTACCGCGCCCTCCCCGGCCCCCCCGAACGCGGCCGCGGCCACATCCACCACGCCCTCAGCCTGGTCCCGGACGCCATGATCGCCTGGTGGGACATGTTCGAGCCGATGTATCTCCGCTCCGCCGAAATGCGCGACTTCACCCGCGAATTCCGCGCCGTCACCCACGCCCAGATCGAGATGCTCGCCGCCCGCACCGCCGCCCTGAACCAGTGTATCTATTGAACCACCAGTCATCTCAGCCTGCTCCGTGCGAGCGGCCAGACGACCGGTGGGGACTATGACCTCCAGGCGGCCATGAACGGCGACCCCACCAGCGGCATTCCCGCCGGCGCCATCCTGTCCCACTTCGCCGAAGCCATCGTCACCGGCGCGGACACCCTCGCGCAGGCCCGCTCCGCTGTGACCGCCGCCCTCGGCGCGGCCGCGATGATCGACGCCGCCGCCGTCGTCGCCGGCTTCAACGGCATCACCTGCATCGCGGACGCCACCGGCATCCCGCTGGAATCCGCCAAGGCCGAGGAAAGCGAGCCCTGGCGCGCCACCCTCGGCATCGACCGCTTCGGCGATCTCAAATCCTAGGCCCGCTCCCAATGTCCCGAACCGTCCTGATCACCGGCGCGCGCGGCAATCTCGGCACCAAGCTGCGCGCCCATTTCGCCACAATCGGCTGGACCCTGGTCCTGCTCGATCTCGACCCCGGCGACGACCCGGCGATCATCGCCGCCGACCTCGCCACCTACGACGAGGCCTGGGCCCGCCACTTCGCCGGCGTCGACGCCGTCATCCACCTGGCCGGCGAACGCCGCCCCACGGCCAGCTGGGCCGCCGCCCAGCGCCTCAACATCGACCTCACCCACAACATCTACGAAGCCGCCGCCCGCCATCGCGCGAAGCGCGTCATCTTCGCCAGCTCGAACTGGACCATGGCCGGCCACCGCTTCGCCGATTTCCCGCTCACGCCCGATCACGAACCCGCGCCCATCAACCCCTACGGCGTCTCCAAGCTGGTCGGCGAGCGCATCGGCCGCGCCTTTGCCGAACACCGCGGCGTCTCCTCGATCAGCTTGCGCATCGGCTACTGCCAGCCCGGCGACAACCTGCCCGGCCCGCACATGAACTGGGGCGCCTGGGGCCAGCAGATGTGGCTCTCCAACCGCGATTTCTGCCACGCGATCGAACGCGCCGTCCTGGCCGAAAACGTGCCCTTCGCGGTGCTGAACCTGATGAGCGACAACCCCGGCATGCGCTGGGACCTCGGCCCGACCCGAAGCATCATCGGCTACGCCCCGCAGGACGGCCACACCACCATCACCACCCCGCAGATCGACCAGGACACCGCGACGGCACGCGCGACGCACGACCTGCAAACCCAGCTCCACGCAATCGACCACACCCGCCGCTGGTAGCCCCAAAGCAGGGCGGGCTTCAGCCCGCCACGTCCCACCTACCCCAAAGCCCCCGCCGCCCGCAGCCCCGCGATCTCCCCCGCCGAGTACCCGGCAGCCAGCAGCACCTCATCGCTATGCTGCCCGACGCGCGGCGGCGGCCGGGTGATCCCGCCCTCGCCGGCCGCCATGCGAAACGCCGGCCCCGCCAGCGTCAGCTTGCCGAACTCGCTGTCCACCTGCTGCAGGATCGCCCGGTGCGGGATCTGTGGATGCGTCGTGATCTCGTCGATCCCCCAGACCCGCGCGCTGGGGATATCGGCCGCCTTCAGCCGCGCCTCCCAGTTCACGATGCTGTCCGCCTGCAACGCCGCCTCGATCTCCGCCTTCATCGCCGCCGCGTTCTCCATCCGCAGGAACCAGTCGGCAAAGCGCGGGTCCTCCAGCACGTCGGCCCGCCCCAGCGCCACGAACAGCGCCCGATACTGCTTCTCCGTCAGCACCGCCAACAGGATGAACCCGTCCCGCCCCTGGAACAGATCCGCGGTCGGCTTCCTCGACGGCGAAAGATTCCCCACCCGCCCCGCGACATCCCCAACGACC
>JBIPLY010000274.1:0-5598 GCA_044369385.1 Acetobacteraceae bacterium
TCGCCGCCGTGGCGCGGGCGCGCGGCATGGTCGCGGCGGGCTGACCCGCGGATGGCCGCGGCGGGCTGACCCGCCGCAGAATGGCCATGGCGGGCTGACCCCCGACGCGTGTCGTGTTGCCCGGCGGATTCGTTGTGATACACTGGTGCCGGACGGGCGATCGCCCGGGAAACCCCCCTCTGGCGCAATGGCGAAGAAGAAGAAACCCTCCCTGGCGGACTTTGTCGAAGCCGCGGAACGGCGCGAGGCGCCGCGCGCCCAGGCGCGCGTGACCGGCCGCGCCGGCTGGGGCAGCGCGTGGATCGTGCTGCTGCTGACCCTGGTGCTGACCGCCGGCGCGCTCGTCCTGCTGCGCATGCAGCGCGTCATCTGAACGCTGCGGATGCAGCGCTACATCTGATCCCGCCGGGCCAGCAGCAGCATCGCCTCCATCACCATGTGCGCGCACAGGAAGGCGGTCTGCTCGCCGACATCCTGCGGCGGGCTGACGGTGTTGAAATCGATCGCCACGATGTTCAGCCCGGCGCAGGCGCGCAGCAGCTCGATCCCCTCGCGCGCCGACAGCCCGCCCCAGACCGGGGTGCAGACGCCGGGCGCCACGGCGGGATCGAAGATGTCCATGTCCCAGCACAGATAGACCGGCCGCCCGGCGGCGCTGTCACGGAATTCGGCCATGGTCTGGGCGAAGCCGCGGCGCAGCAGGTCCTCGGTGGTGACCACGCCGTAGCCCAGGCCGCGCGCGCGGGCGATCACGCCGGGCACCGAGCTGAAGCCGCGGATGCCGACATGCCAGGAGCGGGCGGCGTCGACCACGCCCTCGGCCGCGGCATGGGTGAACTGGGTGGAGGGGTCCAGTGGATCGACCTCCGGCAGCGGATAGGCATCGGTGTGGCTGTCGATGTGCAGCGCCACCATGCCGGGGTGCCGCCGCCCCGCCGCGCGCATCAGCGGCAGCGAGCCGGAGCCGTCGCCGCAGATCGCCACCGGCACCGCGCCGGCATCCAGCACCAGGCCGGCCGCCGCCTCGATCGCCGGGAACGCCAGCAGCGGCCGGCCCGGCACCAGGGCGATGTCGCCGCAATCCACGGCCCCCAGCCGCGCCAGCACGTTGAAATCGCCCTGGCTGACATGGAAGGCGCGCAGATGGCGCGAGGCACGGCGTACCGCCACCGGCGCCTCGCGCGAGCCGACGCGGTCGGGGTGGATGCCGCAATCATAGGGCACGCCCAGCACCGCCGCGCGCGTCCCCGCGGCGGGCAGGCCGCGCGGCAGGCCGCAGAAGCCGGGCTGGGGCTGGAACATGCTCAGCCGCCAGCCGCGCCCTGCGTGTTCACATACAGCGAGTACAGCGAATGGCTCGCCGTCATGAACAGCCGGTTGCGGTGGCGCCCGCCGAAGCACAGGTTGGCGGCGCGCTCCGGCAGGCGGATATGGCCGATCGCCGCCCCTTCGGGATTGAACACCCGCACCCCGTCCAGCTCCTCGGTGCCCATGCCCCAGCCGCACCAGAGATTGCCGTCGATATCGACGCGGAACCCGTCGGGCGACCCGCCGGCGGCGTTGATGAAGACGCGGCCATTGGCCAGCTTGCGCCCGCCGACGACATCGAAGGCGCGGATCTCGCGCGGGTCGGCGCGGCTGGCGACCACGTAGAGGATGCTCTCGTCGGGCGAGAAGGCCAGGCCGTTGGGGCCGGGGATGTCGTCGGCCATCATCTCCAGCGCCCCGGTCTGCCCGTCGATGCGCCAGACCGCCGGCGCGATCTCGCTCTCGTCCTTGTGGCCCTCGTAGAAGCCCAGGATGCCGAAGGTCGGGTCGGTGAACCAGATGCTGCCGTCGCGGGCCACCACCACATCGTTGGGCGAGTTCAGCTTTTTCCCCTGGTAGCTGTCGGCCAGGACCGTGATGCTGCCGTCGTATTCCGTGCGCGTCACCCGCCTGCTGTCATGCTCGCAGGTGACCAGCCGGCCCTGGCGGTCGCGGGTATTGCCGTTGGCGTTGTTGGACGGCTTGCGGAACACCGAGGTCTGCCCGGTCTCCTCGTCCCAGCGCAGGATGCGGTTGTTGGGGATGTCGCTCCAGAGCACCGCGCGCTGGTCGCCGAACCACACCGGCCCCTCGGCCCAGCGGCAGCCGGTGTACAGCCGCTCCACCGAGCCGAGCACCCGGAAGCGGTTGAAGCTCGGGTCCATGGCCACCACCCGCGGGTCCGGGTATCGCGAACTTTCTTCCCACATCGTCCGTCTCCTGCGTTTCCTGCCCGAATGGTGGCCGATTCATCGGGGTTGCGCCAGCTTGCGGCTTTGCGCGGCCTGGGCCTGCGAGTAGGTTGGGGGATGACCGAAACGGACGTGATCATCATCGGCGCCGGCGTGGCGGGCCTCGCCGCCGCCGCCGCGCTGCATCGGGCCGGGCGAAGCTGCTTGGTGCTGGAGGCCGCGGGGCGGATCGGCGGGCGGGCGCATACCATCGCGCTGGGCGCGCATCCCTTCGACCTCGGCGCCACCTGGCTGCACGATGCCGACCGCAATGCGCTGGTCGACCTGGCGCAGGCGGCCGGGGAGGAATTGCCGGATGCCGACGGGCCGCGCCGGCGGCTGTGGGTGCTCGGCGGGCGGCTGGCCGAGGCCGCGGACGAGGCCGCCCATGCGCGCGCCGCCGCCGCCTTCGACGCCGCCTGCCATGCCCGCGCGCAGCAGGAGCCGGATGTCAGCGTGGCCGCGGCGATCGACCACCTGCGCGGCGATCCCTGGATGGCCGCGGTCGAGACCTGGGAGGCGGCCCAGATCGCCGCGGCCGACCCACGTTGCTTCTCGGTGCGCGACTGGTCGGCGAACGATCTGGGCGGGCGCAATCTGTGGCCGCCGCACGGGCTGGGCGACCTGATCTGCCGCCATCTCGCCCCGCCCGGCAGCACGCTGCGGCTGGCGACGGCGGCGCGGCGTGTGGCCTGGGGCGCGGACGGGGTGGCGGTGGAGACGGCGGGCGGCACGCTGCGGGCGGCAGCGTGCATCGTCACGGTCTCGACCGGGGTGCTGGCGGCCGGTGCCATCCGCTTCGATCCGCCGCTGCCCGAGGACACGCAGGCGGCGATCGCCGGGCTGCCGATGGGGTTGCTGACCAAGGTGGGGTTGCGCCTGACCGGGGCCGGGCGGCTGGGGCTGCCGCACAACACCGTGCTGCGGCGGCGGATCGACCGCACGCTGGAGCCGGTGATGTCGTTCCATGCCTGGCCGCAGGGCGCGGACCACATCGCCGGCTTCGTCGGCGGGCCGACCGCCTGGGACCTCGCCCGCGCCGGGGAGGGTGCGACCAAGGCATTCGCGCTGGCGCAGCTGGCCGGGTTGCTGGGGCACGCGGCGACCGCGGGGGTGGTCGAGGCGGTGGTCTCGCCCTGGGCCGGGGACCCGCATCACCTGGGCGCCTATGCCTATGCGGTGCCGGGCCAGGCCGGGGCGCGCGCGGTGCTGGGCACGCCGCTGGCCGGCGGGCGGCTGGTGTTTGCCGGCGAGGCGACCTGCACCGACGGGCTGGCCGGCACGGTGGGCGGGGCCTATGGCGCCGGCGCGCGGGCCGCCAGCCTGGTGGCGTAGGCCACGCCCCAGAGCCCGACCAGCAGGATGATCGCGCCGCAGCCGGCGACCGTGGCGGCCGCCCCGAACGCGTGGAACGGCAGCGGGCCGATCGCCGCACCGGCCATCATCGCCGCGGCCACCACCGCCAGGCGCAGGCGCAGCACCGCGGTCAGCGCCGCGCCGTGCTGGCGGGCCTGGACGGTGGCGAGGAACTGCAGGAAGAAGAACGGCCCGCCCATCGCCGCCAACAGGGCCAGGGCGGCCATCGCCCACGGGGCGGGCGCCAGCGCCACCGCCGCGATGCCGCCGCCGAGCCAGACATAGCCGGCGAACATCGACAGGTAGGGCCGTCGCGGCACCCGGGCGGAGGCGATGACGTTGCCCAGCACGTCGCCCAGCCCATAGGCGCCCATCACCAGGGCGAGCTGCGCCATCCCCTGCCCGCGCGCGGCCACCAGCAGCGGCAGGCCGATGCCGAGCGCCAGCGACCACGGCGCCAGCATGATCGCGTTGGCCAGCACCAGCATGCGGATCACCCGGTCGCGCCGCAGCACCGCGAAGCCCTCGATGGCGCGCGCCCAGGCGCTGGCGGCGGCGGGGCGCGGGGCGGTGTCGGCGGCCAGGCGCGACAGGATGGCGGCGGAGGCGGCGGAGGCCAGCGCCGGCAGCCACAGGATCTGGATCGCCGGCAGCACCGCCGCGATCGCGCCGGCCAAAGCGGGGCCGCCGAGCCGGGCGGTGCGGGTGGTGACATCCAGCAGCCCGTTCAGCCCGCGCAGGCGGACCGGCTCGGGCGCGAGCGCCGGCACCATGGTCTGCATCGCCGGGTCGAACAGCGCGCGCAGGGCAGCAAGCGCCACGGCGGTCCCGACCAGCAGCTTCAGGGTCAGCGCATCGAACGCCCAGGCCGCCAGCGGCACCAGCACGATGCCAGCGCGCGCCGCCTCCAGCAGCATCATCAGCCGACGCGGGCGCAGCAGGTCGGCAAACGCCCCGCCCAGCAGCCCGACCGCCAGCACCGCGGCATGGCCGGCGGCCGGCTGCAGTGCCGCATCGGCGCCGACCAGGCCGATCGCCAGCCAGACGATCGCCATGCGCTGCACCTCGTCGCCCATGGTGGTGCAGCTCATCGCCAGCCACAGCCGCCGCAGCCGCGCCTCGCGCAGCACGACCAGGAACGGGTGGGTCATCCCCCTTCGAGCAGCAGGCGGCGGACCTCGCGCTTGGCGACCTTGCCGTAGCCGGATTTGGGCAGTTCGGGCCAGACGACGAAGCGGGACGGGTGTTTGTAGCGGGCGAGTTTTTCGGCCAGCAGCGCGCGCAGGGCGGCCTCGTCCGGGGTGGCGCCGTCGCGGCAGACCAGGATGGCCACGCCGGCCTCGCCCCATTTCTCGTCCGGGACGCCGACGACGCAGGCCTCGGCGATGGCGGGGTGTTCCAGCAGGATTTCTTCCGCCTCGCGCGGATAGACGTTCGATCCGCCGGAAATATACATGTCGCTGGCGCGGCCGGTGATGAACAGGAAGCCCCGGGCGTCGAGATGGCCGAGGTCGCCGGTGTGGAACCAGCCGCCGGCGAAGGCTTTTTCGGTGGCCTCGGGGTTGTTGTGGTAGCCGGCGAACACGGCCGGGCCGCGGACGCAGATTTCGCCGGTTTCGTGCGGCGGCAGGCGGCGGTTGGCGGTGTCGAGGATGGCGATGTCGATGCCGGTGCGCGGGTGGCCGCAGGAGCCGATGGGGAAGGCGGGGTCGTCGTCGGGGCTGTGCAGGTGCGGCGGCAGGACGGTGATGTTGCCGGTGACCTCGCCGAGGCCGAAATACTGCACGATGACCCGCCCGAGCTTCTTCAGCGCGTGGACCTGGTCGGCGCGGTACATCGGCGCGCCGGCGTAGATGACGTGGCGCAGGCTGCTGTGGTCGTAGGTGTCCACGCTGGGGTCGCGGGTCAGCATGGTCAGGATGGTGGGCACGGTGAACATGTTGCTGACGCGGTGGGTCTCCACCAGGCGCCAGGCCTCGGGCAC
>JBIPLY010000275.1:0-5593 GCA_044369385.1 Acetobacteraceae bacterium
CAGTCTAGAGCATGATCCGCCCGTGCCGCCAACCGGCTTGGCACCTGCCGCCGTCGCGCGCAATATCCGGCGATGCGCCCGATCCTTGCCGCCCTGCTGATCCCGCTGGCCGCCTGCGCCGCCGAGCCGCCGCCGCCGCCGCTGCCGACACCGGCCACCCCGGTCTGTGCCGGGCTGCCGGGCGCGCCGGGCATCACCGCGCGGCTCTATTTCGGCCGCAGCCCCGGCGATGCCGCCGCGTGGCAGGCGTTCCTGGCCGAGCGCGTCACGCCGCGCTTCCCTTCGGGCTTCACCGTGATCGAGGCCTCCGGGCAATGGCAGCAGCGCAGCAGCGGGCGGATCATCCGGCAGAGCTCGACCGTCATCGAGATCGCCGCACCGCGCAGCCCGGAGGTCGTCTGGAAGCTGGAGGAGATCCGTGCCGATTACCGCCAGGTCTTCCGCCAGGAGAGCGTCGGGCTGGTGGTGGGCGAGAACTGCTTTTCGTTCTGATCGCCGGTCAACCGGGCGACAGCTTCTTCGCGTAGCCGTACTCCAGCGAGTTGGACAGGTCGTGCAGGGCGCGGACCTCGCCGAAGCGGACATAGCCGCATTTCTCGTAGAAACGGTGCGCGCGCGCGAAGCGGGTGTCGCTCCACAGTTCCATCCGCGCTGCCCCTTGTGCCCGCGCATGGCCCTCGGCGGCCGCCACCAGCGCTTGCGCCAGGCCGGTGCCGCGCTGGTGGGGATAGGCGTACATCTTGCAGATTTCCCAGGCACCGTCAGCCAGCGGCCGGGTGGCGACCATGCCGACCACAAGCCCGCCGGACTCCGCCGCCCACAGCGCCCCGCCCTGCCCGGCATAGTAGCTGGCCAGGGCGCGCAGCTCCGGCACCTCGCCGTCCAGATCCATCACGCAGCCGGGATACTCGGCCCAGCAGGCGCCGATCAGCGCGATGAAGTCCGCGGCATCGGCATCCCGCCCTGCGCGCAGGACGGGCGCGGTCACCGCAGCCCGGCGACGAAGCCGGCCATGCGCTGCATCGCCTCGTCCAGGCTGGCATCGTCGGTGGCGTAGCTGATGCGCAGATAGGGCGACATGCCGAACGACCCGCCGGCGACCAGCGCCACATGCGCTTCCTCCAGGCAGGCCATGGCGAAATCGGCATCGCTGGCGATCGCCGTGCCCGCCGCCGTGGCCTTGCCCAGGCAGCCGGCGATGTTGGGGAACACGTAGAACGCCCCCTCCGGCTTGTGGCAGGTGATGCCCGGCATCGCGTTCAGCGCATCGACCACCCGGTCGCGCCGCGCGTTGTACTGCGCCTTCATGTCCGCCACGATGTCCTGCGGCCCATCCAGCGCCGCGGCCGCCGCCGCCTGGCCCACGGTGGAGACGCCGGCGGTGGCCTGGCCCTGCATGTTGACCATGGCCCGGATCAGATCCTTCGGCCCGCCGGCGAAACCGACGCGCCAGCCGGTCATGGCATAGGTCTTCGACACGCCGGAGACCGTGACCACGCGGTCCCGCAGGTCCGGCGCCACCTGCGCCAGGGTGGTGTGCTGGAAGTCGCCATAGACCAGGTGCTCGTACATGTCGTCGCAGATCACCCAGACATGCGGGTGCTTGCGGATGACATCGGCCAGGGCGCACAGCTCCGCCTCGGTCGGCGCCGCGCCGGTCGGGTTGTTCGGGTAGTTCAGCATGATCAGTTTTGTGCGCGGCGTGATCGCGGCGTCCAGGTCTTCCGGGCGGAGCTTGAAGCCGTTGTTCTGCGGGCAGTTGACGATCACCGGCTCGCCGCCCGCCAGCCGGCTCATCAGCACATAGGCGCTCCAGTACGGCGCCGGCACGATCACCTCGTCGCCGTCATCGACGGTGGCCATGATGGCGTTGTACAGCACCTGCTTGCCGCCATTGCCGACCATGATCTCGTCGAGCGCGTAGTCCAGCCCGTGGTCGCGCTTGAATTTTCTTTGAATCGCCTGCTTGAGCGCGGGCGCACCGTCTTGCGGCGGATACTTCGTGTCGCCCTTCATCGCCGCGGCGAAGCCCGCCTCGATGGCATGCTTGGGCGAGGCGAAGTTCGGCTCGCCAATGGTCAGCGCGATGACGTTGTGGCCCTGTGCCCGCAGCTCGCGGGCGCGGATGGTCATCTGGACGGTGGCGGCAACCCGGACGCGGCCCAGCCGCTTGGCGAGTTCGGGCATGTTACTTCAGCCCTTCGCAGAAATGCTTGATGCGGGTGCAGGCATCCGCCAGCGTCGCGTCGTCGAGCGCATAGCTGATGCGGAAATGACCGGGATAGAGGAACGCGCTGCCATGCACGGCGGCGACCCCTTCCTCCTCCAGCAGGGCGGTGACGAAATCCGCGTCGCTGTCGATCTTGACGCCGCTGGACGAGGTCTTGCCGATGCAGCCGTGGATCGAGGGGAACACATAGAACGCCCCCTCCGGCTTGGCGCAGACGATGCCGGGGCAGGTGTTCAGCATGTCCACCACCAGGTTGCGGCGGCGCTGGAAGGCCACGACCATGTCGTCGATGAATTCCTGCGGCCCGGACAGGGCGGCGACGGCCGCGGCCTGGCTGATCGAGGAGGTGTTCGAGGTGGACTGGCTCTGCAGCTTGTCCAGCGCCTTGATGAGTTGAAGCGGGCCGCCGGCAAAGCCGATGCGCCAGCCGGTCATCGCGTACGCCTTGGAGCAGCCGTTCATGGTCAGCGTGCGGTCCTTCAGCTTCGGCTCCACCTCGACAATGGTGGCCGGCTTGAAGCCGTCGTACGCCAGCTTCTCATAGATGTCGTCGGTGAAGATCCACACATCGGGATGGCGCAGCAGCACGTCGCAGATCGCGCGCAGCTCGTCGCGCGAATAGGCCGCCCCGGTCGGGTTGCACGGGTTGTTCAGCATGAACCACTTGGTGCGCGGCGTGATCGCGGCTTCCAGGTCCTCGGCGCGCAGCTTGAAGCCGTTGTTCTGGCCGCAGGGGACCAGCACCGGCTTGCCGTCGGCCAGGGTGACGATGTCGGGGTAGCTGACCCAGCACGGGGTGGGGATGATGACCTCGTCATCCTTGTCCAGGGTCGCGACCATCGCGTTGAAGATCACCTGCTTGCCGCCGGTGGAGATGATGATCTCCTCGGGCTTGTAGTCGATGCCGCTGTCGCGCTTGAACTTCTCCGCCACGGCGCGGCGCAGCGCCGCGGTGCCGGCGACGTCGGTGTATTTGGTGTCGCCGCCCTGGATCGCCGCGATCGCCGCGTCCTTGATGAACTGGGGGGTGTCGAAGTCCGGCTCGCCCTGCGACAGGGTGATCACATCCCGCCCCGCCGCCTTCAGCGCCCGCGCCTTGGTGGAAATGGCGATGGTCAGGCTCGGGCTGATGCGATCGAGCCGTTCGGCGGTCAGGTGGGACATGGGCGCAACCTTGTTCTGGGCAAAAACCGCGGCACCCTAATGCCCGCGCCGCCCCCCGGCAACCGGCCACACGCGCCATGCAGCCCAGCCCAGAACCAGGGTCAGCACCAGCATGACCGTCGCCAGCGCGTTCAGCACCGGCGTCGGCCCCAGCCGCAGGGTGGAGAACATCAGCATCGGCAGCGTCGTCGCGCCGGGGCCGGAGACGAAGCTGGCCACCACCACATCGTCCAAGGACAGCACGAAGGCCAGCCCCCACCCCGCCGCCAGCGCCGGCGCGATCCGCGGCAACGTCACCCGCCAGAATACAATGGCCGGCCCGGCACCGAGATCGGCCGCCGCCTCCTCCAATAGAACCCCCTGGCCCGCCAGCCGCGCCCGCACCGTGGCCGCGACATAGGCCACGCCCAGCACCACATGCGCCAGCACCACCGTCCCCGCGCCGCGCCCCGCCGGCCAGCCGATCGCGCGCTCCAGCGCCACGAACAGCAGCAGCAGCGCCAGGCCGATCAGCAGGTCCGGCAACACCAGCGGCACCGCCAGCAGCCCGGCAAACGCCCGCCGCCCGGCAAACCGCCCGCGCCGCGCCAGCACCAGCCCTGCCGCCCCGCCCAGCAGCATCGCCCCGGTCGCCGCGGCCGCCGCCACCCACAGCGACAGCCAGGCCGCCTCGCGCAGCGCCGCATCCGCCAGCAGCGCCCGGTACCAGCGCAGCGAAAACCCGCTCCACGCCGTGGTCAGCCGCGACTCGTTGAAGCTGCCCAGCACCAGCAGCGCGATCGGCGCATACAGGAACGCATAGCCGAACAGCAGCACCCCGAGCCTCATGCCCGCGCCCACCGCAGCGGCAGCAGCGCCAGCCCCAGCAGCACGACGGCCAATGCCGCCGCCAGCGGCCAGTCCCGCTCCTGGAAGAACGCGTCCCACACCGCGCGGCCCAGGGTCAGCGCCTCCGCCGGCCCCAGCAGCGCCGGCACCACCACCTCGCCCGAAACCGGCACCGCCACCAGCACGACGCCCGCCACCACCCCGGGCAACGACAAGGGCCAGATCACGCGCCGGAACACCTGCCACGGCCCTGCCCCCAGGTCGGCCGCCGCCTGCGCCAGCGCCGGGTCCGACGCCGATAGCCGCGCCTCGATCGGCAGCACCATGAACGGCAGGTAGACATGCACCAGGCCGAGCAGCATCGCCGCCTCGGTATGCAGCCATGGCACCGGCGCCTCGATCACGCCGAGCGCCAGCAGCGCGCCGTTCAGATAGCCCTCGTCGCGCAGAATCCCCACCCAGGCCGTCAGCCGCAGCATCACCCCGGTCAGGAACGGCAGCACCACCAGGCCGCGCAGCACTGCGCGCCACCGCGGCCCCGCCCGTGCGATCGCCAGCGCCATCGGGTAGCCGAGCAACAGCGCCAGCCCCGCCGTCAGCCCGGCCATGCGCAGGCTGCCCCAGAGCGCCTCGCGGTACAGCGGGTCGCCGAGCACCTGCGCGAAAGCCTCGCCCTGCCAGCCCAGCACGAAGGGCGGCACCGACTCGGCGGGGGCGGCGAGGGCGATGGCCAGCAGGACGCCGAGCGGGGCGAGAACCGCCAGGCCCAGCCATAGCCAGAGGACAGTCAGCAAGGAAGAGTCTTCTTTTTGTGGACAAAAAGAAGCAAAAAAACTTTATCCGTTTGCGCACGGCTTTCCTGATGGGCGGCGTGCGAGTGACACGAAGTTCTTTTTTTCAAAAAAGAACGCTTTCTTTACTGAACCACATCCCGAATGGCATCCAGCTTCGTGTGATGGCGCGACATGTCCAGCCCGTCCACCGTCAGCTCCGCCAGCGCCGTCACCCCGTCCACCGCCGGGCCGTGCCGCACCGCGTGCTCGATGATCGCCCGGTCCCGCCCGGCATCCAGCGCCTCCAGCATCGCCCCGCGCCAGGCCGGGCGCAGCACCGCAAGCGCCGCCACCAGCCCCCAGGCGCCCCAGTTCGACACGCCGGCCACGATCAGGTGATCCGCGGCGGTGGCACAGGCGATGCTCTCGCCGTGGGCGACATCCTGGGCGATCAGCGCCCGCGGCAGGGCGCCCATGCCGATCTCGTTGCCGCCATCGCCCACCGCCAGCCGCGCCCAATCACCGGCGAGAAACTACTCGTCCAGCGGCGCGGTGAACTCGCCGATATCCACCCCGCGCAGGTTCCTGGGCCGCCCAT
>JBIPLY010000276.1:0-5577 GCA_044369385.1 Acetobacteraceae bacterium
CCGGACAACTGGAGCTTTCATGCCGACCCGCTGGCGGCCGTCGCCGGTGCGCAGTTCGTGCAGGAGAGCGCCCCCGAACGCTACGAGGTCAAGCAGGCGCTGTTGCCCGCCATCGCCGCGGTGCTGGACGAAGACGTGGTGATCGCGTCGTCCAGCTCCG
This sequence comes from Acetobacteraceae bacterium, assembly GCA_044369385.1. Lineage (GTDB taxonomy): Bacteria > Pseudomonadota > Alphaproteobacteria > Acetobacterales > Acetobacteraceae > CAMDGX01. Next base: position 161 of record JBIPLY010000276.1, read on the forward strand.
GGCTGCTCGCCAGCCGGCTGGCCGAGGGCTGCCGCCATCCCGGGCGGGTGCTGATCGGCCATCCGTTCAACCCGCCGCACCTGGTGCCGCTGGTCGAGGTGGTCGGCCCGCACGCGACCCGGGCGGCAATCGCGGCGGCGATGGGCTTCTACCGCGCCATCGGCAAGCATCCGATCGAGATCCGGAAGGAGGTTCCGGGCCACCTCGCCAACCGGCTCCAGGCCGCGCTGTGGCGCGAGGCGGTGCACCTGGTGGCCGAGGGGGTGGCCAGCGTGGCCGATGTCGATGCCGCGATCAGCGAGGGCCCCGGCCTGCGCTGGGCGCTGATGGGGCCGCACACCACCTTCCACATGGCCGGCGGCGAGGGCGGCATGGACGCCTTCATGCACCATCTGATGCCGGCGGTGACCGGCTGGTGGGCCGATCTCGGCAGCCCCACCATGACCCCGGAACTGCAGGCGAAACTGATCGAGGGCGTGCGCGCCGGCCGGCCCATCCCGGAGATGGCGCGCCGGCGCGACGAATTCCTGACCGCGCTGATCGCGATGAAGCAGACGCTGGGATGAGCCCGTACCAGGCCCTTTCCCCGCTTCTGCTGCCGCATGTCGATGCCGGCGACGACGGCAGCCACGACACCAGCCATCTCGACCGCGTCTGGGCCAATGCGCGCCGCATCATGGCGGATGAGGGCGGCGACGGCGAGGTGCTGGCCGCCGCGGTGCTGCTGCATGACAGCGTGCGGGTCGAGAAATCCTCGCCGCAGCGCCCGCATGCCTCGCGCCTGGCCGCCGAGCGGGCGCGGGCGGTGCTGGGCGGGCTGGGCTGGGCCGGCGCGCGCATCGAGGCGGTGGCCCATGCCATCGCCGCGCACAGCTTCTCGGCCGGGATCGCGCCGCAGACGTTGGAGGCGCGCATCCTGCAGGACGCCGACCGGCTGGAGGCGATCGGGGCGATCGGCATCGCGCGCTGCTTCTACACCGCCGGGCGGATGGGCTCGGCGCTCTACGACCCCGCCGACCCGGCCGCGGCGCATCGGCCGCTGGATGACCGGGCGTTTGCCATCGATCATTTCCGCGCCAAGCTGCTGACCCTGGAGGGCGGCTTCCAGACTGCGGCCGGCCGGCGGCTGGCGCGCGAGCGCACCCAGTTCACGGCCGACTTCCTGGCGGCCTTCGAGGAGGAGATCGGGGGCGAGATCGGGGTCTAGACCTCCGCCTTCGCCACCGCCGCCAGCACCGCCTCGGTCAGCGCCGCGGTGCCCATGGTTCCGCCGGCCTCGAACGGGCGGGCGCCGCCGGCCAGCACCGCATCCACCGCCGCCTGCACCAGCGCCCCGGCGCGCCCGGCCTCGGCCAGGCCGTGCTTGTCCGCCAGCCATTCCAGCATCATCGCGCCGGACAGGAACATCGCCACCGGATTGGCGCGGCCCTGGCCGGCGATGTCCGGCGCGGTGCCGTGGCAGGGCTGGAACACCGCATGCCCGTCGCCGATATCGGCCGAGGGGGCGAAGCCCATGCCGCCCATCAGCCCGGCGCCGAGATCGGACAGGATGTCGCCGAACATGTTCTCGGTGACCAGCACATCCAGCGTCCAGGGCCGGCGCAGCATGAACAGCGCCATCGCGTCGACATAGGCGCACTCCGCCCCCAGCCCGGGATGCAGCGCCGCGCGCTCCTGGAAGATGCGGCGGAAGAAGGCGAAGCTGGTGAAGACATTGGCCTTGTCGACGCAGGTCACCACCCCCGGACGGCCGCGTTCGCGCCGGGCGGCGGCCAGGCGGAAGGCGAAGTCGAACAGCCGCTCGCTGACCCGGCGGGTGATCAGCAGCGTGTCGCGCGCCTCGGCATCGTCGGTCACCGTGCCCTGGTGGCGCAGGGCGAAAAGGCCCTCGGTGCTCTCGCGGATCAGCACGAAATCGATCGACGCCGCGCGCGGATCGGCCAGCACCGGGGCCATGCCCGGCAGCACCCGCACCGGGCGCACCCCGGCATAGAGGCCCAGCTCCATGCGCAGGTCGATCTGCGGCGCGATCTCGGTGCCGTCGGGATAGCGGATATCGGGCCAGCCCATCGCCCCCAGCAGGATCGCATCCGCCGCCCGCGCGGCTGCGAGCGTTTCGCGCGGCAGGGCGGTGCCGGTGTCGCGATAGGTGAACGCCCCGGCCGGGCGCACATCCCAGTCCAGCCGCGGCCCGCCGACGCGCAAACAGGCCGCTTCCAATACGCGCTGGCAGGGCGCCATCACCTCCGGCCCGATGCCGTCCCCGCCGAGCACGGCGATGCGCAAGCTGGTGTTGCGCATGCTCAGAACCCCCCGCCCGCTTCCAGCCAGGCGATTTCCGCCGGCGTGCTCACCCGCCCCAGCGCGGCATTGCGGTGCGGATAGCGGCCGAAATCGCGGATCACGTCGTAATGTTTCCAGGCGAACTCGACCATGCGCGCCTTGAACTCCAGCTCCGGCAGGGACTGGAACAGGCGCACCGAGACGTCCTGGTCCACCAGCGCCTCGGAATGCTCGATCACCAAATAGAGGAAGGCGCGCTGGATCGGGGTCACCCGCGCCTCGATCCCGCCGGCAAGCGCCGCGCGCACGATGCGGCGCGCCCGCTCGTCGCCGGCAAAGGCCAGCGGGGAGCCGCGATGCATGTTGCGCGAGAACTGGTCCAGCAGCAGCAGCAGCGCCATGGTCCCCGCGTCGGTGGCGGCCCAATGGTCCAGCCCGCCCGCCTGCGCCTGGGCGAGGGCATCGGCGAAGCGTCGGCGCACCTCGGCGTCGAAATCGGGGTTCTTGGTGAACCAGGGATCGCGGCGCCAGACCGTGGCGTCGCCCTGGTACCAGAAGTCGAGCACCTCGCCCGGGGTTGGGATCATTGGATTCTCCTGCCGAAACGTCCGTCCGTCAGCGGCCAGTAGATGATCGCGGCGCGGCCGACCAGGGCGTCGACCGGCACGAAGCGCATGCGCGGGTCGAAGCGGCTGTCGGCGCTGTTCTCCACGTTGTCGCCGATCAGGAACACATGCCCCTCCGGCACGTGGAAGGGCGGGGTCGTCGTGCGCCGGTGCTGGCGCAGCACGGTGACCGCCGGGCCGTCCGGCAGGCGCCAGAGCTCCCGCGTCGCCCCCGTGGTCGCGTCCTGCGCCAGGGTTTCGCTGGGCACCGCTTCGCCGTTCAGGATCAGCCGCCCCGCCTCCATCCGCACCGTGTCGCCGGGCAGGCCGATGATGCGCTTGACGTAGTCGACCCCGGCGGCCGGCAGGGTGAACACCGCCACATCCCCGCGGCGCGGCGGATGGTGGTCATACCAGCCTTCCTGGACGACGAAGCGATCACCGATCGGCAGGGTCGGCAGCATCGAGGCGCTGGGCACGTAGTAGCTGCGCCAGGGGATCGGCTCGTAGGGCAGGGCCAGCATCAGCAGCGTCGGCGCGACGGCCGCGCCGGCCAGCAGCAGGCGGTGCCGCCAGGGCGCGCCGGGCTCGGGCCGCCGCGCCATGCGCCAGGCATCCGCCGCCGCCGCGATGGCCGCGCCCAGCGCCAGCACCGTCCACCCGACGCTCAGCAGCAGCAGGCCGCGCCCGATCTCCGCCGGCGCCTGGATCGCCAGCAATCCCAGATTCATCACCAGCGCTGCCGGCGCGATCCACAGCGTCCGCCGCCCCCAGCCGCCCAGCGCATGGCCCAGCCCCGGCAGGAAGAACGAGACCAGCGCCAGCAGCGCCGCCTTCCAGCGCGCCACGGTCTAGCCGAGCGCGCGGGCAAGCACCTGCACCGAGTGCAGCGCGCGGCGCCCGCCGAGATCGGCGATCTGGTGGCGGCAGGAGGTGCCGTCGGCCACGATCAGCTCGTCGGCCCCCGCCGCGCGCACCGCCGGCAGCAGCCCGGCCTCGGCCATGGCGCGCGAGGCGTCTTGCGTCTCGGACTGGTAGCCGAAAGCGCCGGCCATGCCGCAGCAGGACGACGCGATCGGCTTCACGGTCAGTTCCGGCACCGCCCGAAGTGCGGCCAGGCCGGGCAGGAAGGCGCCGAAGCTCTTGGCGTGGCAATGGCCGTGGACGTGGGCCGTGGTGGGCAAGGGTTGCAACGGCAGCCGGCCGGCGTGCTGGGCCAGGAACTCGCCCAGCAGCACGGCGCGTCCGGCGAGTTGTGTGGACGCCGGGCCGGGCAGCAGGGCGGCAAACTCGTCGCGCAGGGTCAGCAGGCAGGACGGCTCCAGCCCGATCACCGGCCGGTCGCCGGCCAGGGCGGCCAGGGTACGCGATGCCTCGGCCCGCGCCCGTTCGACCTGGCCGGCGGAGAGATAGGTCCGCCCGCAGCACAGGGCGCGCCCGCCGGCGCTGGCCACCTCCACGCTGAAACCGGCGGCGCGCAGCACCTTCACCGCGGCGCGCAGGATCTCCGGCTCGAAGGCGCGGTTGAACGTGTCGGCCAGCAGCAGCACGTCGCCGTTCCGGTCGCCCTCGTCGTCGCGGAATGGGTTTCCGGCGAATTCCGGCAGGTCGCGGGCGGCGGCGAAACCGATCCGCTCGCCCAGGCGGCGCAGGGCCGGCACCCGGTTGCGCAGGTTGGCCAGGGCAGGCAGGCGCGCCGCCCAGGGGGCGAGGCGGGGCAGGGCGGCCACCAGCCGTTCGCGCAGGCCGAGGCCGTGGCGCGCGGCGCGGGCGGCCAGCACCTCGATCTTCATCTTCGCCATGTCGACGCCGGTCGGGCATTCCCGCCGGCAGGCCTTGCAGGAGACGCAGAGTTTCATCGCGTCCGCCACGTCGTCGCCGGCCATGGCATCGGGGCCGAGCTGGCCGGTGAGCGCCAGGCGCAGCGTGTTGGCGCGGCCCCTGGTGACATGGGTTTCGTCGCGCGTGGCGCGGTAGCTGGGGCACATGACGCCGGCATCGAAGCTGCGGCAGGTGCCGTTGTTGTTGCACATCTCGACCGCGCCCAGCAGGCCGCCGAGCGGGCCGGGATGGGCGGACCAGTCCAGCTTCGGGGCGAAGCCGGGGGCGGCGCCATAGCCGGGCGGGTAGCGCAGCAGGCTGCGGTCATCCATGCGCGGCGGATCGACGATGCGGTTCGGGTTCAGCATGGCCGAGGGGTCGAAGGCGGATTTCACCCGGCCGAAGGCGGCGACGATGCGCTCGCCGAACATCGGCGTGTGGAATTCCGACCGCACGATGCCGTCGCCGTGCTCGCCGGAATGGGAGCCCTTGTACTCGCGGACGAGAGAAAAGCACTCCTCCGCGATGGCGCGCATCCGGGAGACATCGCTGCCGTCTTTCATGTTCAGCACCGGGCGGACATGCAGGCAGCCGACCGAGGCGTGGGCGTACCAGGTGCCCTTGGTGCCGTGGCGCTCGAACACGTCGTTCAGCCGGTCGGTGTAGTCGGCCAGGTCGGCCAGCGGCACGGCGCAGTCCTCGATGAAG
>JBIPLY010000030.1:0-16882 GCA_044369385.1 Acetobacteraceae bacterium
GTACTGCGCATCGGCACCCGCCCCGCCCACCGCATGGGGCCCGCCGCCGCAGTAGCAACGCCCCGTATGCCGCACGGCACCCGCCCGTCAGAACCTGGGCGGCGGATAGTAAGGCTTGTCGCCCAGCGCGTTCACCCGCGCCCAGAAGCCGGGCCCGCCGGCAAAGCCCGACGGCTCCAGCACCTGTGCGTCGCGGAAGATGCACCAGGAGTCCGGGTGCATCCGGCTGGCCTCGGCGAACACCTCCACCGCCGCGTCCTCCCGCCCGGTGCGGCGCAGATGCAGCCCGAGGCGGAACAGCGCCTCAGCCTGCGCCATCTCGGGCGTGATCCTTGGCAGCCGCGCACGCGCCGCATCGCCCGGCAGCGCGTGCTTGCCGGTCCGCACCCAGGCCCGCACCGCATCCATATAGGCTCGACGAGCCGCCTCGCGCTCGATGGCGAGTTCGGGCGCCAAGGTTCGCGTCGTCAGGTCCATGCGCCGGAAATGATCCGTCGACCCGGCCGTCTCCGGCGGGCGCACGATCATGCCGCGCTCATCGATCCAGACGCATTGCGGCACGTTGACCATGCCGTACAGCGCGGAGACCAGGTGATCCTGGTCGATCAGACAGGGATAGCTTGGCCGCACTTTCTCGATCCAGGGGCGCGCCTGCTCCGCCCCGCGCCCTTCCTCGGCGACGGCAATGACCACGAACGGCGCGTCGAACAGGCATGTCTGCAGGTCCTCCCACACGGAGAGGTCAAGCCGGCAGCCTCACCAGGACGCCCAGGTGGTCAGGAACACCTTCTGGCCGCGATAGTCGGACAGCCGATGCACCTTCCCCGTCAGGTCCGGCAGCGCGAAATCCGGCGCCTCCAGCCCCGCCAGCGCCGCATTGCGCGCCGAAGCCCCGGTGCCCAGCACCCAGGTCTCCCCGGCCCGGTCGTGCGCCACGGGATGGCCGAGATGCGCCCAGAACGCGGCCACATCCACCTGCCCACCCGGTCGCATCGCCGGCGGCACCGGCACGCAGACCTCGCCGCGGCACATGCCCTCGGGCTTGGACTCCCAGCCCGTCACCCGGGCCACATCGGCGGGGCTCAGCATCAGCCCCCCGCCGCCCGGCACGACATGCGTGCCACTCTCGCTCAAGACAACCGCCACTGCATCCCCCCTGCTCACCGCCGCCAGTCTGGCACCGCGGCCCTCACCATTCCAGCACCATCGGCACCATCGATCCCACCAGCAGCACCGCCATGGCGATGTTGAACACGCGCATCCGCCCGCCCCCCCCTCCCAGCACCCGCGCCGCGCCGTGGCCCAGCAGCGCCCAGGGCACGCAGGACGGCACCGTGACGACGAAGAACACCGCCCCGAACACCAGCAGCTGCGGCACCGCGGCTTCGTCGGGCCGCACCCAGGCCGCCGCGATCGACAGCGCCAGCAGCCAGGCCTTCGGGTTCACCCATTGGAACAGCACTGCTTTGACGAACCCGAACCGGAACCCCGGCGCCCCCGCGCCCGCCGCGCCCACCGGCGCGCTGGCGATCTTCCACGCCAGCCATACCAGCCAGGCCATCGACGCCAGCCGCATCCCCTGCGCCAGGCGCGGATGCGCCGCCAGCACCCCGGCCAGCCCGAGGCCCACCACCATGATCATGAAGGCGAACCCCGCCCCGATCCCCACCATGTGCGGCAGCGTGGCGCGCACGCCGTTGGCCGCGGCATTGGCCGCCACCAGCATGTTGTTCGGCCCCGGCGTCACCGAGGCGGCGAAGGCGAACCCGATCAGGGCGAGCAGCGGCGTTTCCATGGAGATAGGACAGCATAACTGCCCCGTCCCGCGCCAGCCCCTCAGCGCAGGAACATCCCTGCCATGAATCCCGGCGCCAGGATCCCGGTCGCCCAGACCAGCGCCGAGCCGATATTCGCCGCCTGGAACCACCCCATCGGCATCGCGCAACTCCCCGCCGCCAGCGGCACCACCGAGCGCAGCGGGCCGAAGAAGCGCCCGAAGAACACGCCGGCCACGCCCCAGCGGGCAAAGAACTGCTCGCCGCGCAGCAACAGGCCAGGCGTGCGGCGCAGCGGCCACATCCCCGCGATCCGGTCCTTGAAATGGAACCCCAGCCAATACGACACCCAGTCGCCCAGGAACGCCCCGGCCACCGCGGCCAGCCAGCATGGCCAGAACCCGATTCCGCTGGCCCCCAGCAGCCCCGACATGCCGAACAGGATGGCGGTTGCCGGCAGCAGCAGCGATACCAATGCCAGCGATTCCCCGAACGCCAGCACGAACACCACCGGCGCCGCCCAGGCCTGGTTGGCGCGGATGAACCCCAGCGTCGCTTCGACAATCCCCTCGATGACCCCCTCCCCAACCCGATGCGCGATGGTCTACCACAGCATGATGAACAGCCCCGCCGCCTTTGCCGCGTTCCGCCTCGCCCTGTTCCCGGCGCTTGCGGCCCTGATCGCCTGGCGCCTGCCGCTGCCGCTGACCCAGGGAAGGTTCTGGGCGGAGGAAGGCCTGATCTACTACAGCAAGGCCTGGCACCTCCCGACGATCGATGCGCTGCTGGCGTTGCATTCCGGCTATCTCAACATCGTCGCCAATGTCGCCGCGCTGATCGCGGTGCATGCCGTGCCGCTGGAAGCCGCCCCGCGCGCGACGGCCGCCATCGCCCTGCTGTTCCAGCTGCTGCCGGCGGTGCTGCTGGCCACCGCCGCCGAGCCCTGGTTGCGCCGGCCGTTTCCGCTGTTGGCCGCCATCCTGCTCACCATCCTGCCGGTGCGCGCCGGGGAGCTGTGGCTGAACTCGATCACCAGCCACTTTCACCTGATGGCCTGCGTCGGCCTGGTCCTGGCGCTGGCGCCGCGCCCCGGGGCGGTCGGGCATCTGCGCCTGGCGGTGCTGTTCGTCGCCCCGCTGGCCGGGCCGGGCAACGCGTTTCTCTGGCCGCTGCTGGCCCTGCGCGCCTGGCGCGACCCCGCCCGCCGCGCCCAGCTCGCCGCCCTGACCCTGGGCATCGCGATCCAGGCCATGCTGGTCCTGCTCGCGCCGGCCGAGAACCGGCCTTTCGGCGCGCCGGTCCATATCGTGCTGGCGGTCTTCGGGCTGGAACACGTGGTGCTGCCGCTGCTGGGCGGGCAGCTTGCCGCGCCGATCTCCCACAGCCTGTATCTGGCCTTCGAGGCCGGGCGCCCGGCCTGGTGGATCATCGCCCTGCCGATCCCGGTGCTCGGCGCGCTGGCCTGGGCGGTCCACCGCCGCGCCGATGCCGCCACGCGCTGGCTGTTCCTTGGCGCCATGTGGCTGGCCGCGGTCTCGTATTACACCGCGCTGACGCACGGGAAGCCGAACGTGCTGCTGCTGGGCCTGGGCATGCGCTATGCCTTCGCACCCACGCTGCTGTTCGGCGTCTGCGTGGTCGGGCTGGCCGCCAGCGCCGCCACGCCCTGGCTGAAGCAGGCCGCCACCGGCCTGGTCTGGTGGCTGCTGGCCGTGGGCACGGTCAGCTACCACGACAACCCGGGCTTCACCGCCGGCCCCAACTGGCGGGCCGAGGTCGCGGCGTGGCGGGCCAATCCGGCGCATGTGATGCAGATCTGGCCGTCGGGGTGGACGATGACGTTGGTGCCGAAGTAAGAAATCTGTTCTTTTTTGAAAAAAAGAACCAAAAAACTTTTATCCGTTTGCCCATGCTGGCAAACGGATAAAGTTTTTTTGCTTCTTTTTGTTCACAAAAAGAAGACTCTTGCTTACTTCCCCCGCGTCACCAGCCGCCCGGCCCGCGCCTCGGTGGCGCCCGCGCCATAGACGTAGGCGCTCTGCCCGTTCACCCAGGTCTCCAGGATGCCGATCGACGGCCGCGTCGGGTGGTCGAAGTCCGCAGCGTCCTTCACGGTGGCGGGATCGAACAGCACCAGGTCGGCGAAGGCGCCGGCGCGGATCACCCCGCGATCGACGATGCCGAATACCTCCGCCACCCGGCCGCTCATCTTGTGCACGGCGGTCTCCAGGCTGAACAGCTTCAGTTCGCGCGCGTAATACCCCAGCACGCGCGGGAAGCAGCCCCACAGACGGGGATGCGGGAAGGTATCGTGCGGCAGGCCGTCGGAGCCGATCATCGACAGCGGATGCTGCATGATGCGCCGCACATCGGCCTCGTCCATCTGGAACATGATGGCACCGGCCGGCAGCAGCTTTTCGGCCGTCTCCCTGAGCCCCATGTTCCACTGCTTGGCCACATCGGCCAGGAACTTTCCCTCCATCTCCGGATGCGGGTTCGACCAGGCGATCTTGATGGCCACATCCGGCCGCACCCGATCCGGCATCAGCACGGTGGAGCCGGCGTAGTACGGGTAGACGTCGAAATCCACCTTGTGCCGCGCGCGCAGCCGCTCGATCAGCGCCAGCGTTTCCACCGAGCGGCCGAAATTCTCCGGCATCGAGCATTTGTGGTGGCTGATCACCACCGGCACGCCGCTTTCCTCGCCGATGCGCACCGTCTCGTTGATGCTGTCCAGCACCAGGTTCGCCTCGTCGCGCATGTGGCTGACATAGATGCCGCCGGCTTCGCGCAGCGCCTGCGCCACGGCGATGACCTCGTCGGTCGGCGCCTCCATGTTCGGCGGGTAATAGAGGCCGGTCGAGAAGCCGCTCGCGCCCTCGGCCAGGCTCGCGGCCAGGCGGGCGCGCATGTGCTCGGCCTCGCGGTCGGTGGCCGCGCGCTTCACATCGCCGCCCATGGCTTCGACGCGCAGCGGCATGTGGCCGATCATGGCATAGGTGTTCACCGGCGCCGGCTCGTCGGACAGCCGGCGCGCATAGTCGCCGAAGCTGTCGAAGGTCCACCAGCTTTCATCGCCCAGCAGGTCCAGCGGCGGAATCGGCCGCTGCTTCATGCGCACCGGCGACAGGCTGATGCCGCAATTGCCGACGACGACGGTCGAAACCCCCTGGCTCATCTTGCACAACATGCAGGCCGGCCCGCAGAGCACCGCCCGGTCGTCATGGGTGTGCGCATCGATGAAGCCGGGGGCGACCGCCTTGCCGGTGGCGATCACCTCGCGGTCCGCCGAGTAGCCGCCGAGATCGCCGACAGCCACGATGCGGTCGCCCGTCACCCCGACATCGCCGCGTGTGCGGGCGGCGCCGGTGCCGTCGAAGATGGTGGCATCGCGCAGGATCAGGTCACAGCGTAGGGTCATGGCATCGTTCCCGAAGGTTCAAGGGCTCTTCTTTTTGTGAACAAAAAGAAGCAAAAAACTTCATCCGTTTGCATCCGTCCCTCCGCGTGCGAAGGGATAAAAGTTTTTTGGTTCTTTTTTTCAAAAAAGAACTGCTTACTTGCTGTCCACCCCATACACTTCCCGCGCCTCCGCCGCGCTCACCAACCCATCCCGCACATCCCGCGCCACCAGCGCCGGATCGCGCGCCCGCGGATCGCCCATCCCGCCCCCGCCGGGCATTTCCAGGATCAGCCGGTCGCCATCCGGGATCACCTGGAACCCCTTCGGCCGCAGCACCTTGCCGGATTTCAACCGCACCGCCCCGGCCGCGCCATCATGCCCCCCGTCACGGCCCTTCGGCGCATTGGCGATACGGTCGAAGGTGGCGTTGACCGCGTATTCCAGCTCGCCCTTGGTCCCCACCTCCATCACCTGCCCCATTCCGCCCCGCGTCCGCCCCGCGCCGCCGGATCCCTCGCGCAATTCCTTGCGCCAGAACACCAGGGGAGAAACGTTCTCCGTCGCCTCCACCGGCATCGTCCGCACCCCGGAGGGAAACGCCGTGGCATCCAGCCCATCCAGCGTCGGCCGCGCCCCGGTGCCGCCGGAGTTGAAGGTGATGATCTCGAAGTCGGACACCACCGGCTTGTTGCCCTGCGCCTGGCCGGACACGCTGGCCCCCCCGCGCATCGGCGGATTCCAAAGGCACGACGAGCCCTCGGCCGCCACCCGGTCGGGCACCACCTGGTGCAGGCAGCCCATCACCAGGTCGGGGATCAGATGCCCGATCACATGGCGCACGCTGACCGGATAGGGACGCGGCGCGTTCAGGATGCAGCCGTCGGGGATCACCATGCGGAACGGCAACAGGCTGGCCCAGTTGTTGGGGATCTCGGGGGCCACCACCACCTTGATGCCGAAGCACGCATAGGCCCGCGTATAGGCCGGCGGCACATTGATCCCGCGCTGCGACAGCCCGGAGGTGCAGGCGAAATCGACCTCGATGGCGTCGTCCAGGATGGTCATCGCGCCCTTCAGCGTCACCGGCTCGTCATATCCGTCCGAGCTGATCTCGGCGGCAAAGGTCCCGCGCCCCAGCTTGCCGATCTCCGCCACCGTGGCGCGCAGCGACGCCGCGAAGATGAACGCGGCCAGCGGATCGAGGCTGTCCATCGCGAACTCGTCCATCATCTGAACCAGCCGCTTGGCCCCGGCGTCGTTGCAGGCGCACAGCGAATAGACATCCCCCTCAAGCTCCACCGGCAGGCGCGAGCCGACCCGGATGAAATCGAAGAAGGTCTCGTTGGCCACCCCCTGGTCGAAGCATTTCACGATCGGGATGTACAGTCCTTCCTCGAACACCGACCGCCCCTCCGGCCCCATCCCCAGCCCGCCGACATCGATGACATGCGCGGTGTTGGCCAGCAGCCCCACCACCGCCCCATCGCGGAACGCCGGCGTCACCACCGTCAGGTCGTGCAGATGCCCGGTGCCCAGCCAGGGATCGTTGGTGATGTAGTGATCCCCCGGCTTCATCCCCGCCGCCGGAAACTTGCGCAGGAAATGCCCGACGCTCTCGGCCATCGAGTTCACATGCCCCGGCGTCCCCGTCACCGCCTGGGCCATCATCCGCCCCTGGAGATCGAAAATCCCCGCGGACAGGTCGCCGGCCTCGCGCACCGTGGTCGAGAACGCGGTGCGGATCATGATCTGCGCCTGCTCTTCCACGACGGCAATCAGCCGGTTCCACATCACCTGCCGCTGGATCGCGGCCATCGGATCATTCGCCATCAGCCCATCCCCCGCACCAGTTCCAGATACAAATGCGCCTCCACCCGCGCCGTCCAGCCCGGCCCGACCAGCGTGGAGGTCTCGTCCTCGGCGATGATCGCCGGCCCCGCCACCTCGGCGCCGGCCACCAGCGCCGCGCGATCGAACACCGCCCACTGCGCCACCGCCCCGGTCGCGCTGTCGCGCACCGCCTGCCACCGCGCCGCCACTGGCCGCGACGCCAGCGGCGCGCCCATCACCGGCGGCGGCGGTTCCGCGACGGTCGCCACCGCGACGGAAAAGCTCATGATCTCCACATCCGAGCCCGGCACCGGCCGGTCATAGAACCGGCTGTACTCGGCGTCATAGGCGGCCCGGATCGCCGCCACGTCCGCGGCCACCAGGGCGCGCGCCGGCAACGGCACGGGTATCTCATGCCCCTGCCCGACATAACGCATGAAGGCGATCCGGGTTTGCGTGGTCGGCGCGCCGAAACTGCCGGCCGCCACAACGGCGTCCGCCTCCGCCACCATCTCGGCCAGCAGCGCATTCACCGCCGCGACATCGAAGGTCCGGAAGCGCTGATACAGGCTGCGCACCACATCATAGCCCACCGGCGCGCGCAGGAACCCGATCGCGCTGCCCACCCCGGCCCCGGACGGCACCAGCACCCGATCGATGCCGATCTTCTCGGCCACCCGATAGCCATGCACCGGCCCGCCGCCGCCGAACGCGATCATCGTGCGCCCGTCATAACTCTTGCCCGATTCGATGGCATGCACCCGCGCCGCGTTGGCCATGTTCTCGTCGACCATCTCCACCACCGCCAGCGCCGCCATGTCGGCGTCCAGCCCCAGCTTGCCCCCGACATGCGCCGCCAGCGCCCCGCGCGCGGCCGCTTCGTCCAGCACCATCGTGCCGCCGGCGAAGCGCGACGGCTCATACCGCCCCAGCACCAGGTTGGCATCCGTCACCGCCGGCCGCGTGCCGCCGCGCGCGTAACAGGCCGGCCCCGGCATGGCCCCGGCACTCTCCGGCCCCACCCCGATCCGGCCGAGCCCATCGACCTGCGCCAGCGACCCGCCGCCGGCCCCGATCTCCACCATCTCGATCACCGGGATGCGCAGCGGCAGCCCCGACCCCTTCCGGAACCGCCCGACGCGGGCAACCTCGAACGTTCGCGAGGTCTGCGGCCGGAACCCGTCGATCAGGCAGATCTTCGCCGTCGTCCCCCCCATGTCGAACGACAGCACCTGGCCCAGCCCGCATTCCCGCGCCACATGCGCCGAGAAGATCGCGCCGCCCGCCGGCCCGCTTTCCACCAGGCGGATCGGAAACCGGCAAGCCGTCTCGATCGTGGTCAGCCCGCCGCCGGACAGCATCAGGAACACCGGCGCCGCCAGCCCGATCGCCCGCAGCTCCGCCTCCAGCCGGCCGAGGTAGCGCGCCATCATCGGCTGCACATAGGCATTGGCCGCCGTGGTGGAAAACCGCTCCCACTCCCGCATCTCCGGCGACACTTCGCACGACAGCGACACCGCCACCCCCGGCAGCGCCTCGCGCAGGATCGCGCCGGCGCGGCGCTCATGGTCCGGATTGACGAAGCTGTGCAGGAAGCCGACGGCGATGCTCTCCACCCCCGCGTCGCGCAGCCCCGGCACCAGCCCCCGCACCGCCGCCTCGTCCAGCGGCAACAGCACCCGCCCGGTGTTGTCCAGCCGCTCCGGCACCGAAAGCCGCAAATGCCGCGGCACCAGCGGCTCCGGCAGCACGATGTTCAGGTCGTACTGGTCGTACCGGCTCTCATTGCCCATCGCCAGCACGTCGCGGAACCCCTGCGTGGTGACCAGCGCCGTGCGCGCGCCCTTGCGCTCGATGATCGCATTGGTCGCCAGCGTGGTGCCGTGCACCAGGATCGCCACGTCCTGCGCCCGCACCCCGGCCTGGGCCAGGATCGCCTGCACGCCCGCCATCACGCCCTGCTCGGGTGCGGCCGGCGTGGTCAGCACCTTGGCCGTAGCCCGCCCGCCGCCATGCTCCAGTGCCAGGTCGGTGAAGGTTCCGCCGATATCCACGGCCAGCCGAATGGCGGCGGAGCGATCGGACGCCAGATTGGTGGATGCCATGCGCAGGGGTCCCAGAATCGTGCAACCCGGCCAGTGAACCCACCCCGCGCGCCAACCGCAAGCTTACCGGGCATTAATCCCCGCCGTGCACACTGCGCGCCACCGTCATTGCCCAGGGGCCACGCAGCATGCGCCTTCCCGCCGCCTTCAACATCTGGTCCAACCTGCGCATCTGGCAGAAGACGCTGATCCCGCTGGTGCTCTGCGCCCTGGTCGCCACCGGGCTTGCCGCGCGCCTGCTCACCGTGCTCGACAGCTCGCACAAGCAGTATGACGCCCTGGTCGAGCGCGAGGCCGCCGCCGTCTGGGCCACCCGCATGGGGGCCACCCTGCTGGACATGACCAGCGTCACCTGGCGCGCGCTGGCCGACAGCGCCCGCGACCCCGCCGCGGCGCGCAAGGACATCGAGGCACTGGCCCCGGTCTTCGCCGAGCGCGCCGCCCGCACCGCAGCCCTGCTCGCCGGCTCGCCGCTGGTCGAGCGCATCGCCAACCAGCAGCGCGCCTTCACCCATCTGCAGGAAGTGGCGCTGGACTCGCTGGCGATCGCCCAGGCCGACAACCCGGTCTCCGCCGTCGAGCATCTGCGGGTCAATTTCAGCGGCCGCATGAACGGGCTGCGCCGCGACCTGATGGCGTTCGCCGACGCCATCGTCCAGGACTCGGAAGTCGAGAGCAAGCAGCTCAAGACCAAGGCCGAAGCCGTGCACAGCCAGTCCATCGCCATGATCGCCGGCGCCGTGCTGGCGGTCAGCCTGCTGGGCATCTGGATCGCCTTCGCCGGCATCATCACCCCGCTGCGCCGGCTCACCGCCAGCATGGACCGCCTCGCCGCCGGCCAGCTCGACACCGCCGTGCCCGGCACCACCCGCCGCGACGAGGTCGGCACCATGGCGGTCACGGTCGAATCCTTCCGCCAGAGCCTGCGCCAGGTCGAACAGCTCAAGGCCGACCAGGAAGCCGCCAAGCTGCAGGCCGAGGCGGACAAGCGCGCCGCCATGAACGCGCTGGCCGACCGCTTCCAGGCCAGCGTCGGCCACGTCGTCGAATCGCTCTCCTCGGCTTCCACCGAGCTGACCTCCGCTGCCGGGTCGATGGCCGCCATCGCCGACGAGACCTCGCGCCAGGCCACCACCGTCGCCTCGGCCTCCGAACAGGCCACCACCAACGTCCAGACCGTGGCCAGCGCGGCGGAGGAGCTCTCTTCCTCGGTCGCCGAGATCAGCCGCCAGGTGTCGCAGTCCACCCAGATCGCCGGGCAGGCGATGACCGAGATCGACCAGACCAACAAGAGCGTCCAGGGCCTCACCGCCTCGGTGGCGCGCATCAGCGAGGTCGTGCGCCTGATCAGCGAGATCGCCAGCCAGACCAACCTCCTGGCGCTCAACGCCACCATCGAGGCCGCCCGCGCCGGCGACGCCGGCAAGGGCTTCGCGGTGGTCGCCAGCGAAGTGAAGCACCTGGCCACCCAGACCGCGCGCGCCACCGAGGACATCTCCGGGCGCATCGGCGAAATCCAGTCCGCCACCGGCCAGTCGGTGGCCGCCATCGAGCGCATCAACGCGGTGATCCAGCAGATCAACGAGATCTCCATGGCCATCGCCTCGGCCGTCGAGGAACAGGGGGCCGCCACCCAGGAGATCGCCCGCAACGTCGCCCAGGCCGCCGACGGCACCCAGCTCGTCTCGTCCAATATCCTGCAGGTCACCCAGGCCTCGGCCGAAACCGGCACCGCCGCCGGCCAGGTCCAGTCCACCTCGGCCGCCGTCGCCCAACAGGCCGAAGGCCTGCGCGGCGAGGTCGCCAGCTTCCTGCAACAGGTCCGCGCCGCCTGATCCGCCGCAAGCCGCCAAGAATAGCCCTCTCCCCTGGCGGGCAGGGGAATCGCATATGGCCACATGCACCATGCCTGGGGCGCAAGTAAGCAAGATTCACATGGAGGCGGAGAGGCGAAGAGAAGAAATCTTGCCTCCCTTGACCTCTCCGTCTCTCCGTCTCCATGTGAAAATACCTGCTTCGGCGGCCACCGGGCGATGCGCTCCGGCCATATGCGATCGCCCTGCCTTGCGGGAGAGGGTTGGGTGAGGGGTACCCGCCGCGCGCCCCCCATCGCCGAACCCCGCCCCCCGTGCCATGCTCCCCGGCATGCCGGCCCCGCCACCCCTCGCCCCGTCCTCCCCCCCGCCCTCCCCCGGGGCCTTCCCCGGGGCCTGGCGCCGCGCCCTGCGCCATGCCGTGACCCTGGCCGTGATCGGCCTGCTCGCCGCCCTGCTCGCGCCTACTGTCGCCACGCTGCTCCTCGCCCTGCGCGGCAACGGGCCGTCCTTCGAGCTGGCCTATGCCCTGATGCTCGCCCCCTGGGCCATCCTGCTCGGCGGCCCCGGCGCCTTCGTGCTCGGCCTGGTGTTCGGCTGGATGGTCCTGGTGCTGGCCTGGTCCGGCATCAACCGCCGCGACATCCGCATTGGCCTCGGCGTCCTGGTCGCCACCCTGGCCTGGTGGCTGGCCGATCCGCTGCCGCAGCACTCCGACAGCAGCGACGTCGCCGACTGGCTGATCTGGGCCCTCAGCGCCGCAGCCCCCGCCGCCCTGCTCACGCGCGGCTGGATCGCGCACCGCATCACCCATCCCCACCCTGTGCCGGAAGACTGATCATGCGCATCGCCATCGCCGGCCTCTCGCTCGAATCCGTCAGCTTCCTGCCCACGCCGACCACCCGCGCCGATTTCGCCCGCACCGAGACCGCCGGCCCCGCCATGTTGCCGCGCTTTCGCGGCAGCAACACGGTGATGGGCGGCTTCATCCGCGTGCTGGAAGCCGAGGGGGCCACGATCGTCCCGATCCTGCACGCCGAGGGCGGCGCCGCCGGGCCGGCCACCGACGACGCCTTCACCCACTATATCGACCGCATCTGCGCCGAACTCGCCGCAGCCGGGCCATTGGACGGCGTGCTGCTCCACCCCCACGGCGCCATGACAACCACCACCCGCCTGGACCCCGATCGCGAATTCGTCGAGCGCGTCCGCGGAGTCGTCGGCCGCGCCACCCGGCTCGTCGTGGCGCTGGACTACCACGGCAACATCGACGAATCCTGGCTCCCGCTGGTCGACGCGCTGTTCGGCTACCACTACTCCCCGCACATCGACACCGGCACCACCGGCGAACGCGCCGCCACCTGCCTGATCCGCACCCTGCGCGGCGAGATCCGCCCGGTTGTGGCGCTCGCCAAGCCGGGCGTGATGGTCCCCAGCATCTTCAGCGCCACCGACATTTCGCCGCTTTCCGACATCGTGCGCGACAGCGTCGAGATGCCGGCCCACACCCCCGGCCTGCTCGACGTCTCGATCTTCGCCGGCTTCTCGTATGCCGACGTGCCGAACTGCGGCTTCTCCGCCGTGGCCGTCACCGATGGCGACGCCAAGCTGGCCAAAGCCACGGCCAAGCTGTTCAGCGCCCGCATCCGCGGCCAGCGCGAAGCCCTGATGCACCGCGACGCCGTGCTCAGCGTCGAACAGGGCCTGGACCGCGCCGTCGAACTCGCCCGCAGCGCCACCAAACCCGTCGTCCTGCTCGAACACGCCGACCGCATGAACGACAGCACCTATGTCCTGCGCGAAGCCGTCCGCCGCGGCCTTACCAGCGTCGCCATCCCCTTCCTCTGCGACCCCGCCGCCGCTGCCGCCGCCATGGCCGCCGGCGTCGGCGCCACCGTCACGCTCGATGTCGGCAGCGCCTCCTCGCCGCGCGCCGGCGGCCCGGTGCGCATCACCGGGCGCGTGCTCTACGCCCAACCCACCGAATTCACCCGCACCGGCCCCGTCGCCCGCGGCAGCCGAATGGACCTCGGCCCCACCGCCGTCATCGACGCCGCGGGGATCGTGATCTCGCTGACCACCCACCAGACCACCGCCATCGACCGCGCGCCCTTCGAACAGTTCGGCCTGCGCCCGGAAGACTTCGCCATCATCGTTCTGCGCAGCAAAACCCACTTCCGCGCGGTTTACGAACCGCTGGCCGAAACCATCCTGATCGTCGATACGCCGGATTGGGGACCGGCCGATCTTACCACTTTGCCGTTCCGACAGGTGCCGGTGGAGCGGGTCTATCCGCTCAGCGAGTAGAAGAAAGAATCTTCTTTTTGTGAACAACAAGAAGCAAAAAAACTTCATCCTTTTTGGCCGTGCCTCCCCAAGGACCCAGCAACCAAAACGGAAAAAGTCTTTTTGCTTCTTTTTCTTCAAAAAAGGAAGACTCTTCCTTTCATCCAGCCACTTCCATCGCCCACCGCGTCACCACCGCGCATCCCTCGGCAAAATCCGTCATCCGCATCGCCTCGTCGGGATTGTGGCTGCCGTGTTGGTTGCGCACGAAGATCATGCAGGTCGGCACCCCGTGCTGCGCGAACGCCCCGGCGTCATGCCCGCCGCCGCTGGCCATGGTCAGGTAGTCCACCCCCAGCGCCTCCGCCGCCCGTGCCAGGTCGCCGCGCACCTCCGCGGACATCGGCGTCGGCTTGTTAAGCGGCCCGCGCTCCATCTCGAAGCGCACGCCCCGCCGCGCCGAGACCTCCCCCTCCAGCCGGTCAATGGCGTCGTGCACCGCCGCGATCCCCGCCTCGGTGGTGCCGCGCACGTCGATCTGGAACCGCGCCTCGCCCGGCACCTTGGTGAAGCCGGCCTGCTCCGTGGTCGCCAGGATGCAGAACGTCACCACCAGCCGATGCCCCAGCCCCTCCAGCCGCGCCCATTCGTCATCCAGCCGCGACGCGAACTCGGCCAAGGCGATCGCCGCATCCCGCCGGTACTTCCGCGGCGTCGCCCCGGAATGGTTGTACTCCCCGATCACCCGCCCGGTGCGAATCCGCCGCGACCCCGGCAGCGCGGTGACCAGCGCGATGGGAATCTCGTGGGCCTCCAGCACCGGCCCCTGCTCGATATGCAGCTCGACATAGGCTTCGATGCTGTCCGGCGGCAGCAGGCACTCGCCCCGCGCCACCGCTTCGGGATCGAAACCTTCCTCGCGCATGTGATCGGCCAGCGACCGCCCGCTATCCAGCCGCGCCACGGCCAGGTGCTCCGGCGGCAGGCGGCCCAACGCCGCCCGGCTCCCCGGCAGCCCGGACGGGAACCACGCGCCGCCCTCCTCGGCGCGGATCGCCAGCACGGTGATGTCCCGCGCCGGCGAAAACCCCGCCCGCTTCATCCCCGCCACCGCCGCCAGCCCGGCCAGCACACCCGCCGCCCCGTCGAAGTTCCCGCCCTGCGGCACCGAATCCAGATGGCTGCCGATCACGATCCGCTTCGCCCCGCGATCCCGTCCCGGCAGCGTCATCAGCAGGTTGCCCGCCGGATCGGTGCGCGTCTCCAGCCCCAGCCCCTCGGCCGCGTGGCGCACGATCTCATGGGCGATCCGCTCGCCGGGCCCATAGGCCTCGCGCGTGATCCCCACGCCGTCGAAGGTGCGTTCGCGCAACGCATCGAACAGCCTTGCCGCCAGCTCCACATCCGGCACCAGATTCGCCCGCATCGCACACCCCTTTCGCAACCATCCGGCCTCGGCCATAACGCCCGCCTTCCCGGAGGCCCATGATGACCAAGCCGAGCCTGCTCGTCACGCGCCGCCTGCCCGACGCCGTCGCCGCCCGCGCGGCGGAGATGTTCGACGCAAGGCTGAACCAGCCCGACCTGCAATGGACCCCCGACGAAATCGTCGCCCTGTCCCAGGGGGCCGACGCCATCCTGTGCTTCTCCACCGACCGCCTCCTCGCCCCGACCATCGCCGCCCTGCAGGCCAGCGTGCGCGCCATCGCCACCTGCTCGGTCGGCTACGACCATGTCGACGTTGCCGCGGCCAAGGCGCGCGGCATCCCGGTGGCCAACACGCCGGAGGTGCTCAGTGTGGCCACCGCCGAGATCGCCATGCTGCTGCTCCTGATGTCCGCCCGCCGCGCCGGCGAGGGCGAGCGCCTGGTCCGCTCCGGCCAGTGGCAGGGCTGGGCGCCGATGCTGCTGCTGGGCACCCAGATCAGCGGCAAGCGCCTGGGCATCCTCGGCATGGGCCGCATCGGCCGCGAGCTGGCGAAGATGGCGCGCGGCTTCGGCATGAGCATCCATTACCGCAACCGCACCCGCCTGGCCCCCGACCTGGAACAGGGCGCCACCTGGCACGACAACGACGCCAGCTTCCTGGCCAACTGCGACGCGCTGGCCATGACCGCGCCGGGCGGCCCGGGCACGCTGAAATGGCTGAACGCCGAGCGCCTGGCCCTGCTGCCCCGCGGCGCCATCGTCGCCAACGCCGCCCGCGGCAGCCTGGTCGACGACGAGGCCCTGCAAGCCGCCCTGCGCTCCGGCCAGGTCGGCTTCGCGGGCCTGGATGTCTATGACGGCGAACCGAAGCTGCACCCGGGCTATTTCGGCCTGGAGAACGTCGTCCTGCTGCCGCACATGGGCAGTTCGACCACGGAGACGCGGGCGGCGATGGGCGATCTGTGCCTGGATGCCGTGGCGGAAATCCTGGCCGGCCGCCAGCCCTGGAACCTCATCGCCTAGAGCATGTTCCGCGCTGATAGAAGCACGGAACATGCTCTAGCCCTTTGTTTGATCGCGTGATTCACGTCTCCGGCGATGCCGCCTCCGACGATCACGCTCTAGGCCAGGATGAACGCCCGCAGCAGCCGCATGGCCAGCTCGGGGTCGTCGTTGTGGACCCCATGCCCCGCATTGGGCACCCGCACCAGCCGCACCAGGTGCTGCGGGATGCAGGCGGCCAGCAGCTCGCTGCGCGAGATCGGCGTGATCGGGTCCTCCTCGCCGCCGATCACCAGCGACGGGCACTTGATGCCGGCCAGGGCGGCGCGGAAATCCATCGGGTGCGGCCCCTCGTCGGACTTGGCGAACAGGAAGGAGACCGCGTCGTTGCGCACGGTGCGCGCCACCGCATCGGGATCGCGCCGGCCGCGCGGATTGTACAGCGGCGAGCAGACCCGCAGATAGGCGGCGGAGGTTTCGGGATTGGGATCGTTCCAGCGCGCCTCGGCCACCACCCGCGCCTCCTTCCCGCCCAGCCGCTCGAAAATGGAAAACGTCTCGGCCCGGTCGCGCTTGGGCGAGGTGGAATAGAACACCATCTTGCCGGGATGGTCGGGGTGCCGTGTGGCATAGGCCTGCGCCACCATGCCGCCGAAGGAATAGCCCAGCACGATCGGCTTCTCGATCCCCA
The DNA here is from genome assembly GCA_044369385.1 of Acetobacteraceae bacterium. Taxonomy (GTDB): domain Bacteria; phylum Pseudomonadota; class Alphaproteobacteria; order Acetobacterales; family Acetobacteraceae; genus CAMDGX01. Next base: position 16,335 of record JBIPLY010000030.1, read on the forward strand.
GCGCATCGCAGAAGCCGCGGATGTCGTCGCCCCATTGCGGCAGGTTCCAGTCCGCCGGCGCGCCCCAGTCGCTGCGCCCGTTGCCGCGATGGTCCAGATAGACCACCTGCGCCACGTCGGCCAGCTGGGCGAACAGCGGGCGGAAGGTGGAATGGTCGCCGCCCGGCCCGCCATGCAGCAGCAGCAGCGTCGGCCGCTCGCGCATCCGCTTGCCGTCGGGCACCAGCTTCTCGCCGCTGACATCGAAGAAGATGCGCGTGCCGTTGACCGAAACGAACATGGAGCTGCCCTCACCGAAACGCCGCCAGCCTTCTCCCGCCGGCGCCGCCCGTCAAGCCGGCGACCAGGCGGCATGGGCGGCGGCCAGCACCGCCAGCGCGATCGCCAGCGCCACCATCGTGAACCGCCGGTTCCAGTCCGTCGTCACCACCCAGGGATCGGCCCCGGTCCACCGCGCGGTCGCCAGCGCACTGGCCGACATCGGCGTCATCCCCCCCCCCACCCCCCCCCCCCCCATGCACGCAAACGCCAACACCACCCGCCCCCCC
>JBIPLY010000277.1:0-5555 GCA_044369385.1 Acetobacteraceae bacterium
GGGCCGGCATCATCGGACGCCTGCCGCCGTTGCGCTGGATCGCCTCGGCCGGCCCGGAACTCGCCTGGCCGGCGCGATGAACTGCGAACGCCCCTGGCCGGCGCGATGAGGATTTTGGCTGCCGCGACCGCCGCTGCGGGATCCAATGATGTCACCGAGCGCGAGCAGATCTGGCAGCGCTTCGCCGGCGACGACTGGAGCTGCTTCGATGCCTTGCCTCCAGCGCTTCGCCAGCGGCTGCGCGAGCACGCCTACGATGCCTGGGCGGTGAATGCCTGGACCGCGTGGCGCGCCGAACGCCGCCGGCTGGGCAGCCTGCGCGCCGAGCGCCGGCTGCTGCGCTGGCTGGACGAATGCGAACGGCTGGAGCGCGCGGCCTTCGCCGAGACCTATCGCCGCCGATACGGTGCGGCATTGCCGCACGATGCGGCGCAGGCGACAATCCTGCGCTACGAGCAACCCGGGCCGGCAGCCGACCAGGCGCTGCGCCGTTGCTTGCAACCCCGCCAAGCCCAAAGCCAGGCACGCGATGGCGCCCTCACCAGCGCCACTTGAGGATGGACGCGCATGCCTGACACATCGCCCACCGCCGGTCCCCAGCCGCCTCCCGGCGGGGTTCGGTCGGCACCATTCCTGCGGCTCTGGGCCGGCAGCACCGCGTCTGGCCTGGCCACCTGGGCATTGCCCTTCGTTCTCGGCCTGGCGGTCCTCGAAGGGGCGCTGACCGCCACGCAGCTCGGCCTGGTATTGGCCGCGCGCACCACCGGGTTTCTGGCCGCCATGCCGGTCAGCGGCGTTCTGGCGGACCAGTTCGCCCGCCGGCGCGTGGTGCTCCATGCCAGCCTTGTCGCCGCCGCCGGCATTCCCGTGCTGCTGGCCATGCTCGGCAGCACGAGCCTGTTGGCCGTTGCCCTGATGATGCTCGGCGCCGCGATCGCGGGCATGGGCCAGGGCGCCTGTCGCCCGGCCTACCAGGCGCTGGTGCCGCTGGTGGTAGGGCAGGACGGGCGGCAGGCGGCGAATGCGGCGATGAGCATCTCAGTGCGGGTGACGGCCCTTGCCGGCCCGACCTTGGCCACCGCGCTGGCGCTGGCGATCGGGGCGCGGGCGACGCTGGCGGTGATCGTGGTGCTGTGGCTGGTCAGCGCCGTCGCGCCGCCGCACCCCGCCGAACCCGGGCGCGACGGCGTGGCAGGCCGGCTTACCGGCGCCGGCTTCCTGCACGACTTCGCCGAGGGCTTCCGCGAGGCCGGCCGCCATCCCTGGTTCATCGCCGGACTCGCGGCGCTCACCACGGTGATCTGCCTGGGCTACTCGGTTACCGGCGTGATCCTGCCCATCCTCAGCCGCGACCGCACCGGCGGCGCCGGCCTGCTCGTGGCGGCGACCACCGCCTATACCGTGGGCGCGCTGCTCGGCGCGGTGCTGATCGCGCGCTGGCGGCCGCGCCACCAGGGATGGTCGGCGCTGATGGGGTTGGCGCTGTATTGCCTGGTGCCGTTCAGCCTGCTGGTGGAGATGCCGTTGGCGGTGCCGTTGCTGGCGTTCCTGCTGGCCGGGGTGGGGATCGAACTGTTCAACGTGCCGTGGTTCACCGCGACCCAGCGCGAAGTGCCGCCGGATCGCCTGGCGCGCGTGACCTCGATCGACTTCCTGTTCTCATACGGCCTCGCCCCGCTGGGCCTGGCGGCGATCGCGCCGGCAAGCGAGGCGTTCGGAACCGCCACGGTGCTGACGGTATGCGGGCTGGCCTGTCTGCTTGCCCCGCTCGCGGCGATGCTGCCGCGCAGCAGCCGTGGCTTTTCCACCCGCGCGGGCAATGCCTGACCCGGTTCTGGGCGCGATGCCGGCCTTGCGCGAGCACTCGGCCAGGGGCGGTCGATCCTCGCGGGCGCCGTCATCCCGCCAAACCGAAGCCGTTGCCCGGCGGGGCGGGCGCCCGCGTGGCGATGCAGGACGGTCCGACGCTGGAATTCCTGCGCCGCCAGGCTGCCGGCGCCCGCGCCGTGCTGTCCGTGTGCACCGGATCGATCGTGCTGGCGGCGGCGGGGCTGCTGGATGGCCGCGCCGCGACGACGCACTGGAAGGCGATCCCGCGGCTTCGCGCCTATCCCGCGGTGACGCTGCGCGAGGAGCGCTGGGTGCGTGATGGCACCATCTGGACGCGCGCCGGCGTGTCGGCGGGGATCGATCTGCTGCTGGCCTTCATCGCGGCGGAGGATGGCGAGGAGGCCGCCAGCGCCGCGCAGGCCGGCGCCGAATACTATCCGGACGGCCGGATCTACCGCAGCCGACGATCCTGGGCTGTCGCAGCCCGCTCGATGTCGCGAAACGCGGGGTGTTCGGGGGGCCTATCCCATCATGCGTCGATGGCTGACGTGCTCATTTGCCGCCATCGACCTGGAGGATCTGGCCGCTGACGAAGCTGCCCAGATCGGAGGCGAAGAACAGCACACCGTTGGCGATGTCCTGGGCGGTCCCCAGGCGCTTGAGCGCGATCCGATCGATCAGTGCGGCCTGGCCGGCAGCGCCATAGCTGTCCCACTGCACCTCAGTGGACGGGTTGGAGCGGATGAAGCCGGGCGCCACGGAATTCACGGTGATGCCGTACGGTCCAAACTCGTGGGCGAGCTGGCGCGTGAGCCCGACGACCGCGTGTTTGGCCGCGCAGTACGCCTGGATGCCGGTCAGCGACGCCTGCAGCCCGGCACCGGATGAGATGTTGACAATCCGACCGCGGCCCGCGCGCTTCATGCCCGGCGCGACGGCCCGCGCCAGGCCCATTGCGGCGCCCACGTTCACGGCGAACACGCTGTCCCACGCTTCGTCCGACACATCCTCCAACGGCTGCATGACCTGTCCGGCAACGCCGCCAGCGTTGTTGACCAGGGCAAACACCGCTTGCCCCGTCGCCTGTTCGACATCGCGGATCCAGGCGGTGGCGGCAGCACGGTCTGTCAGGTCGAGCACCCGAGGCTCGGCTCCGGTCAGCCGTGCGGTGTCCGCCAGCGGCTCGGGGCGCAGGTCGCAGGCATGGACGATGGCCCCAAGGTCGGCGAAGCTTGCCGCGATGGCGCGGCCGATGCCATGGCCGGCACCAGACACGACCACCACGCGGCCGTCGAAGCGAATATTCATTGCGGAAGCAGCTCCAGGAGGTTGTCGTCGTTCATCGGCCGTGTTCCGTCCTCGATCTCGTGGATCAGAGCGACCAGGCGGGCGATGGTGGGGGTGGCGATGCCGTGCTTTGCAGCAATATCGGATATCGGCTTGATTTGCACATCAACCTCGGTGCGCCGCTTGCGGACGAACAGGTCGCGCCAGATGCCGGAATGCGTCTTGGCCGACAGGCGGTTGAAGGCGACCAGGTCGGCGATGGCGCGCTCCGCCAGCTCGCGCGGCGCGTTGGGCATGAACGCGTTGGGGTCGTAGCCGTTGAAGCCCATGGGCGTGATGCCCTCGGCCATGGTGACCTCGTTCACCTCGCGGCCGATCGCGCGCCAGACCGGCATCATTTCGGGGCGGGCCAGGCAATCGGAAATTCCCTTGGCGCCGAGTGCCTGGGCGAACAGCATGGCGCCGTAGCCCAGCTTGCCCCAGAGATAGCCCCAGATGTTGTCCGACATGATCGCGCCGGGCTCGAATTCCGACATCAGGGCGTGCAAGGCGACGAGGCGGGGGGTGGTGCGGCCATGCAGCTCGCCGAGGACGACCGCACCGCGGCTGCCGAACATCACCTCGCCGGGGGCGATCCAGTCCGTGGAATAGTTGATGAAGGCGCCGACGGTTCGGTCGCGCCCGATGATCGCGGCGATGATCGTCTCGCACAGCCCGTTCTGCATCGACAGCACGTAGCCGTCCTGGGTCAGGTGCGGCATCAGGGCGCGGGTGGCGGCCTCGGTGTGCTGCGCCTTGACCGCCAGGAAGACGATGTCCCACTGGCCGGTCACTTCATCCGGGAGGAAGGCCGGGGCGGCGACGGTGAAATCGTCCACTGGCCCGGTGATGTGGAGCCCGGTCGAGGAAATGGCGCGGACGTGGTCCGGCACCACATCGACAAAGGTGATGTCGTGGCCGGCACGCTTCAGATAGGCGCCAGCCGTGCCGCCGATGGCACCGGCGCCCCAAACCAGAATGCGGGCCATGTCACCAATTCTCCAGCTGGGCTCTGGTTTCCTCGACGGCCACCTGCCAGATCGCCAGCATCTCCGCGTCCGGACGCTGGGTGCGGCCGCCGAAATTGCCATCCTCCAGCAGCGTCCGCGCCTCGAACGGCGGCAGGGTCTTGAGGCGGTCCAGGTCGACCATCGCCTTGGCCGCATCGGCCGGCGTGCCGGGCAGCCGGGTCCAGGGGAAATTCTCCATCCAGCTGGCGTGACTGGCGACAGGGTCGGTCGCCTGGACCATCGCCAGGGTCCGCGGGGCGCGCCACCAGTCATGGAAGCGCACCCGGCAATCCGGGTTGTCCATCAGCCATTCCTGCGCCAGTGCGCCGGCGGGCGCGTTGCCGCCATGGCCGTTGATGATGACGATGCGCCGGAAGCCGCTGCGCTTCATGCTGTCCAGCAGATCGCGCACCACCGCGCAGAGGGTTTCAACCCGAAGGGTCATGCTGCCGGGAAACGACTGGAAATAGGGCGCCAAGCCAAAGGGCATGGCCGGAAACACCGGAACGCCAAGCGGCTCGGCGGCTTCGACCGCGACGCGCTCGGCCAGGATCATGTCGACGGCAAGCGAGAGGCCGGCATGCTGCTCGATACTGCCGATGGGCAGGACGCCCCGGTCGTCATGGCGCAGCCAATCCTCGACCATCCGCCAATCCATCTCCGCGATGCGCATGCCCGGCTCCGATCCAAGATACAGGGGCTACGCTGCCACATACCGGAAGGGCGTCAACCCGGCGCACGCGAACCAACAGCGGTCAACGGACGCTGACGGTGAGCCGGTCGCAGTTCAAGCGGTTGGCTATCAGGCAGTCTTCCACTTTCGTCGCGTGCGAAAGCTGGCGGACCAGGAAAACGCAGACCACCAGCACCGCCAGCGTCACGGCAAGACCGACCAGGCTGAGGGTCTGGCGGTTGGCCGCTTCGGCGGTTTCGGCTGGGGTGAGGAAGCGCCGGGTGCCGGCCAAGGTCTCTCCTGCGGTAGCTGTCCGAGGTTCGCCGCCCCACTCTACGCGAAAGAGCGGCCTCAAAGCCAGTCGCAGTCTGGCCGGCCGATGCCTGGCCCGCACGGCAGCACGCGAGCCACCGAACCGGGATGGCGCCGGTCCGACAGGGCTCTGCCTGCGACGCGCGCCAGGCTGGGTCCGGGGTCGACATCCATGCTGCCCCCGTTCCCTCCGGCGCTTCGATCGCATAGGGTTCGCCGACGACCGGGGGAGCCGCTGACGTGATCATCGCTCAAGACGAACTGCACGCCATTGCGTTGACTCTGCTGCGTGCTGGCGGCAGCAGCCCTGCCGAGGCTGCCACGGTGGCCGACCATCTGATCGGCGCCAACCTCAGCGGTCACGACAGCCATGGCGTGGTGATGCTGTCGCCCTACGTGAAGGC
>JBIPLY010000031.1:0-16800 GCA_044369385.1 Acetobacteraceae bacterium
GCGGGCCTGGCGGGCGAGGATGATGGGGCCGCATTGGCCCAGGGCGGGGGCGACGATGGCGAGCAGGGCGGCGGCGTGGCGTTGGGCGGCGGTGGCGGAGAGGCCGTCGCAGACCACGAAGGCGATGCCGGGGTTGGGGGGGAGGGGTTGGTCGGGGGCGAGGCGGCGGCCGAGGTCGGGGCGCAGGAGGTAGGTGCGGCGGTCGGGGCAGGCGCTGCGGACGGTGATGCTGGGGAGGTTGGCGGCGGCGAGGTCGGCGGCCAGGGCGGGGAGGTCGAGTTCGGCGTGGACGGCGTCGCGGGCGGCGGCGTGGGCGGCCTGGAATTCCAGGTGGGCGGCGGTGGGCAGGGCGTTTCCGGCGCGGCCGAGGGCCAGGCGGGCCGGGGTGAAGCGGCGCAGGTCCTGCCAGAGGGTGGGGGGCGCGCTCATCGGGTCAAGCCGATCAGGGCGGGGGACAGGGCGGGGGGGATGGTGTTCGGGGTGATGCGGGAGAGGCCCATGGCGGCGAGCCAGGCCTCGAATTCCGGGGCGGGGCGCAGGCCGAGGGCGGCGCGCAGGTAGAGGGCGTCGTGGAAGGAGGTGCTCTGGTAGGAGAGCATGATGTCGTCCGCGCCGGGGACGCCCATGATGTAGGTGACGCCGGCGACGCCGAGCAGGGTCAGCAGCGTGTCCATGTCGTCCTGGTCGGCTTCGGCGTGGTTGGTGTAACAGACATCGACGCCCATCGGCAGGCCGAGGAGCTTGCCGCAGAAATGGTCCTCCAGCCCGGCGCGGATGATCTGCTTGCCGTCGTGCAGGTATTCGGGGCCGATGAAGCCGACGACGGTGTTGACCAGGAGGGGGGAGAAGCGGCGGGCGACGGCGTATGCCCGGGCCTCGACGGTTTGCTGGTCGACGTTGTGGTGGGCGTTGGCGGAGAGCGCGCTGCCTTGGCCGGTTTCGAAATACATCACGTTGTTTCCCACCGTGCCGCGGTTGAGGCTGAGGGCGGCGGACTGGGCTTCGGCCAGCAGGGCGAGGTCGATGCCGAAGCTGGCGTTGGCGGCCTGGGTGCCGGCGATGGACTGGAAGACCAGGTCGAGCGGGGCGCCCGCTTCGATGCAGCGCAGGCTGGTGGTGACATGGGCGAGCACGCAGGTCTGGGTGGGGATGGCGTAGCGGGTGCGGATGTCGTCGAGCATGTGCAGCAGGGTGGTGGTGGCGGCGGGGCTGTCGGTGGCGGGGTTGACGCCGATCACGGCATCGCCGGCGCCGAGGAGGAGGCCGTCGAGGGTGGAGGCGGCGACGCCGTGCGGGGCGTCGGTGGGGTGGTTGGGTTGCAGGCGGACGGCGAGGCGGCCGGGCAGGCCGATGGTGGTGCGGAAGGCGGTGGTGACCCGGCATTTTTGCGCCACCGCGACGAGGTCCTGGAGGCGGCAGATTTTTGAGACGGCGGCGGTCATTTCGGGGGTGAGGCCCGGGCGCAGGGCGGCGAGGGCCTCGGGGGTGGCTTCGGCCAGGAGCCAGTTGCGGAAGTCGCCGAGGGTGAGGTGGGCGATGGGGGCGAAGGCGGCGGGGTCGTGGGTGTCCTGGATCAGGCGGGTGATTTCGTCCGTCTCGTAGGGGATGACGGATTCGGACAGGAAGGTTTTGAGGGGGAGGTCGGCCAGGGCGAGCTGGGCGGCGACGCGCTCGGTGGCGGTCTGCGCGGCGAGGCCGGCGAGGCTGTCGCCGGAGCGCGGGGGGGAGGCGCGGGCCAGCAGGGTGCGCAGGTCCGGGAAGACGTGGCGCGTGCCGTTGACGGTGGCGTGGTGGGGCATGGCGCAGATTGGCGGTGCGGCGGGGATGGGTGCAAGCGGGTTCGCGTGGCAGCAATGCGCGGGATGGCGAGAAAGGGCTGGACTCGGGCGGGGCGGGGGGGTAGATGCGCCCCTCCACCGGAACGCGGGAGACGTCCGGGTGCCATTGCGCGCCCGGGTGTCGTGTGCACCGCGGTCCCCCAACCCCTTCGCGCGTGCGCGGAGACAGGAGCCAAGGGATCATGGCGAAGAAGATTGTCGGCTACATCAAGTTGCAGATTCCGGCGGGCAAGGCCAATCCGTCGCCGCCGGTCGGCCCGGCGCTGGGCCAGCGCGGGCTGAACATCATGTCCTTCGTGAAGGAATTCAACGCGGTCACCGCGCAGATGGAGCCCGGCATGCCGGTTCCGGTGGTGATCACCGCGTTCGGCGACCGCACCTTCACCTTCATCACCAAGACGCCGCCGAACACCTACTTCCTGAAGAAGGCGGCCGGCATCACCAAGGGCACGACGACGCCGGGCAAGGGTGCCGCGAGCGGGCGGGTGACCATGGAGCAGCTGCGCGAGATCGCCGGCAAGAAGATGGTGGACATGAACGCCAACGATGTGGACGGGGCCGTGCGGATGCTGGTCGGCAGCGCCCGCTCGATGGGTCTGACCGTGGTGGAGGGCTGATCAAGATGGCACACAAGAAGCGCCTGGCCGCCGCGTACAAGGCCGTTGACGTCGCGAAGCTGTATCCGCTCGCGGACGCCATTGCCACCGTGCAGGCCAATGCGAAGGCCAAGTTCGACGAGACCATCGAGATCACCATGAACCTGGGCATCGACCCGCGCCACGCCGACCAGATGGTCCGCGGGCTGGTGGGGCTGCCGAACGGCACCGGCAAGACGCTGCGCGTGGGCGTGTTCGCGCGCGGGGCGAAGGCCGAGGAGGCGCTGGCCGCCGGGGCGGATGTGGTGGGGGCGGATGACCTGGCGGAGAAGATCCAGGCCGGCGACATCCAGTTCGACCGCTGCATCGCGACGCCGGACATGATGGGTCTGGTGGGGCGGCTGGGCAAGATCCTGGGGCCGCGCGGGCTGATGCCGAACCCGCGGCTGGGGACGGTGACGATGGATGTGAAGGGGGCGATCACCGCGGCGAAGGCCGGGCAGGTGGAGTTCCGCGCCGAGAAGGCGGGCATCGTGCATGCCGGCATCGGCAAGGCGTCGTTCCCGGCGGAGAAGCTGCTGGAGAATGCGAAGGCGTTCGCCGATGCGATCATCAAGGCCAAGCCGACCGGCGCCAAGGGCACCTATGTGCAGCGGGTGGCGGTGAGCTCCACCATGGGGCCGGGCGTGCGCGTGGATGTCTCCACCGTAAACTAGGTTTTTTGAGATTCGCCCTCGGTTTCGGCCGGGGGCGCGCAGGGGGCGGGAGCCCCCGATCCTGTCCGAGACCGCTCGTTACCGGCAACGGTATTAAGGAACCTTCGGGTTCGCGCGCGGGAGACGGGGAGGCCAGTGGGCGAAGTCCTTGCGGATTTTGGTTCCTGGCGGTTCCGACTCGACTGGCGGCACGGTGTGCCGCCGGGGACAGGCGAACCGGGCTGGTCCGGGCGCCTGGATGCCGCCTTCCTCGGGGGGTGGCGGGTGTTCGTGCTGGCCCTTAGGGCAACCCGGTCGGGAGCGGTCCATACGCTTTCGACCACCGACGGAGACGAGATTTGGACCGTACGGAAAAGCACGCGTTCGTCGCCGAGTTGGCGACGGTGTTCGCGCAGACGTCCATGGTCGTGGTCACCCAGAACAAGGGTCTGACCGTGGCCGATGTGACCAAGCTGCGGCGGCAGATGCGCGCGGCGGGCGCGACCTATAAGGTCGCGAAGAACCGGCTGGCCACCCTCGCCCTGGATGGGACCCGCTTTGACGGCATCCGGCCGCTGCTGAAGGGACCGACCGCGCTCGCGTGGGCGCACGACCCGGTGGCAGTGGCGAAGGTGGCTGTCGAGTTCGCCAAGACCAACGACAAGTTCGTGGTGCTCGGTGGTGCGCTTGGCTCTCAGATGCTCGATGCAAATGGGGTCAAGGCGCTGTCTGAGCTGCCGTCGCTGGATGCGCTGCGCGCGAAGCTGCTGGGGCTGCTCAATGCTCCGGCGACCAAGATCGCGGCCGTGTTGCAGGCGCCGGGCGGACAGGTTGCGCGGGTGTTGGCGGCCTATGCCAAGAAGGACGAGGCGGCCTGATCGGCTGCACGACGCTGATGAGTGGCATGTCCATGCGGGCATGCTTGGAACCGACCAGAGACTACGTTAAAGGAAGACACCAATGGCCGATCTCGCGAACCTGGTGGAGCAGCTGTCCAGCCTGACCGTGCTGGAAGCCGCCGAGCTGTCGAAGATGCTGGAAGAGAAGTGGGGCGTTTCCGCCGCCGCGCCGGCTGCTGCCGCCGCGCCGGTTGCCGCCGCCGCGGTTGCCGTGGTTGAGGAACAGACGGAGTTCACCGTCATCCTGGCCGAAGCCGGCGACAAGAAGATCAACGTCATCAAGGAAATCCGCACCATCACCGGTCTGGGGCTGAAGGAAGCCAAGGACCTGGTTGAGGGCGCGCCGAAGACCGTGAAGGAAGGCGTGAACAAGGACGAAGCCGCCAAGATCAAGAAGGTGCTGGAAGACAACGGCGCCAAGGTCGAGGTGAAGTGATCCAGCGCGCAGCATGATCGCTGCGCGACGGCGCTGATCGGGCGACGGCCAGCCCCGCAAGGGGTGCGGCCGCCGCCCGTGTCGGCGTTTCTGGCGGCTGGACTTGGCTACTGCGTGGTCTTGGCGACCGCGTGCGACGACCGCTACCGGCTGATGGATATGGCTACCGGCTGAATTAATTGTGCAGGATACGGGCATGAACGCGATCACTGGTTCGTTTACCGGCAAGAAGCGCATCCGCAAGAGCTTCGGGCGTATCCCCGAGCTGGCGCAGATGCCCAACCTGATCGACGTGCAGCGCGCCAGCTATGAGGCGTTCCTGCAGATGGCGACCCCACCGGACAGCCGGACCAATACCGGGCTGCAGGAAGTGTTCAAGTCGGTGTTCCCGATCGACGACTTCGCCGGGCGCGGGCGGCTGGAGTTCGTGTATTACGAGCTGGAAGAGCCGAAATACGACGTCGAGGAATGCATCCAGCGGGGCATGACCTATGCCGCGCCGCTGAAGGTGATCCTGCGTCTGATCGTGTGGGACATCGACGAGGATACCGGGTCGCGCTCGATCCGAGACATCAAGGAGCAGCCGGTCTACATGGGCGACATGCCGCTCATGACCGACAACGGCACCTTCATCATCAACGGCACCGAGCGCGTCATCGTCAGCCAGATGCACCGCTCGCCGGGCGTGTTCTTCGACCATGACAAGGGCAAGACGCATTCCTCCGGCAAGTATCTGTTTTCGGCGCGGGTGATCCCGTATCGCGGGTCGTGGCTGGACTTCGAGTTCGACTCCAAGGATCTGGTTTACGTCCGCATCGACCGGAAGCGGAAGCTGCCGGTGACCACGCTGCTGTATGCGCTGGAATCGGCCAACACCGAGGCGCTGCGGGCGGCGCGCGCGGCGAAGGGCGAGGAGCTGGAGCCGGGCGAGATCCGCGGCATGGATGCCGAGGAGATCCTGAACGTCTTCTACAACCAGGTGGTGTTCAGCCGCACGGCCAAGGGCTGGGCGCGGCCGTTCGATCCCGACGCGTTCCGCGGCATCAAGCTGCTGGAGCCGCTGGTGGATGCGGAGACCGGCGAGGTGGTGGCCGAGGCCGAGGCGAAGCTGACCGCCCGCCAGGCGCGCAAGATCGCCGAGACGACGCGCGTGGTGCTGGTTGGGCGCGCCGATCTGCTGGGGCGCTACGTGGCCGAGGACCTGGTGAACGTGGAGACCGGCGAGATCTTTGCCGAGGCGGGCGAGGAACTGGCCGAGGCGAAGCTGGCCTCGCTGGAGGATCGCGGCATCGACACGCTGCCGACGCTGGCCGTCGACCAGTCGGCCGGGCCGTGGCTGCGCAACACGCTGGTGGTGGACAAGAACGGCAACCGCGACGACGCGCTGATCGACATCTACCGGGTGATGCGCCCGGGCGAGCCGCCGACGCCGGACACCGCGGAAGCGCTGTTCCGCGGGCTGTTCTTCGATGCCGACCGCTATGACCTGTCCGCGGTCGGGCGGGTGAAGATGAACATGCGCCTGGGCCAGGATGTGGCCGACACGGTGCGGGTGCTGCGCAAGGAAGACGTGCTGCGCACGGTCAAGACGCTGTGCGAGCTGAAGGACGGGCGCGGGCAGATCGACGACATCGACAACCTGGGCAATCGCCGGGTGCGCTCGGTGGGCGAGCTGATGGAGAACCAGTATCGCGTCGGGCTGCTGCGCATGGAGCGTGCCATTCGCGAGCGGATGGGCTCGGTGGATATCGACACCGTGATGCCGCACGACCTGATCAATGCCAAGCCGGCCGCTGCCGCGGTGCGGGAGTTCTTCGGCTCTTCGCAGCTTTCGCAGTTCATGGACCAGACCAACCCGCTGTCGGAAGTGACGCATAAGCGTCGCCTGTCGGCACTCGGGCCGGGCGGTCTGACGCGCGAGCGGGCCGGGTTCGAGGTGCGCGATGTGCACCCGACGCATTACGGCCGCATCTGCCCGATCGAGACGCCGGAAGGGCCGAACATCGGGCTGATCAACTCGCTGGCGACCTATGCCAAGGTCAACAAATACGGTTTCATCGAGACCCCCTACATGCTGGTCAAGGACGGGGTGGTGCAGCGCGATCCGAAGTATCTGTCGGCGATGGAGGAGGAGAAGCTCGTCGTCGCGCAGGCGGATGCCGCGATGAGTGCCGATGGCACGCTGACCTCCGACCTGGTCTCCGTGCGCAAGCAGGGCGATTTCCGGCTGGTGCGGCCGGAGGACGTGACGGCGATCGACGTGTCGCCGAAGCAGCTGGTGTCGGTGGCCGCGGCGCTGATCCCGTTCCTGGAGAACGATGACGCCAACCGGGCGCTGATGGGCTCCAACATGCAGCGCCAGGCGGTGCCGCTGATCCGCGCCGATGCCCCGCTGGTGGGCACCGGGATGGAAGCGGCCGTGGCGCGCGACTCCGGGGCGACGATCGTGGCCAAGCGGCCCGGCGTGATCGACCAGATCGATGGCGCGCGCATTGTTGTGCGCGCGACCGCCGAGGACGGCACGACCAAGGGTGTCGACATCTATCGCCTGCGCAAGTTCATGCGCTCGAACCAATCGACCTGCATCAACCAGCGGCCGCTGGTGCGCGTCGGCGATCGGGTGGCGGAGGGCGACATCATCGCCGACGGGCCGTCGACGGAGCTGGGCGAGCTGGCGCTGGGGCGCAACGTGCTGGTCGCGTTCATGCCGTGGAACGGCTACAACTTCGAGGATTCCATCCTCATCAGCGAGCGGATTGCGCGCGACGACGTGTTCACCTCGATCCATATCGAGGAGTTCGAGGTCATGGCGCGGGACACCAAGCTGGGCCAGGAGGAGATCACGCGGGATATCCCGAACGTCGGCGAGGAAGCGCTCAAGAACCTCGACGAGGCGGGCATCGTCTATATCGGCGCGGAAGTGAACCCGGGCGACATCCTGGTGGGGAAGGTGACGCCGAAAGGTGAAAGCCCGATGACGCCGGAGGAAAAACTGCTGCGGGCGATCTTCGGGGAGAAGGCCTCCGACGTGCGCGACACCTCGCTGAAGCTGCCGCCGGGGGTGGCCGGCACGATCGTGGATGTGCGCGTGTTCAGCCGCCGTGGCGTGGACAAGGACGAGCGCGCCATGGCGATCGAGCGCGCCGAGATCGAGCGCCTGGCCAAGGACCGCGACGACGAGAAGGGCATCCAGGAGCGCTCGTTCCTGAACCGGCTGCGCGAGAAGCTGCTGGGCGGCAAGGCGTCCGGCGGGTTCAAGGGCATCAAGGCCGGCACGGTGCTGACCGAGGAGGTTCTGGCCGAGCATGTGCGCGGCACCTGGCGCCACATTGGCGTGCAGGACGACGCGGTGATGGCCGAGATCGAGGTGCTGAAGCGCGAATACGACGTGGCCGTGGGCAAGCTTCAGGCGCGCTTCGACAGCAAGGTGGAGAAGCTGCAGCGCGGCGACGAGCTGCCGCCGGGCGTCATGAAGATGGTCAAGGTGTTCGTGGCGGTGAAGCGCAAGCTGCAGCCGGGCGACAAGATGGCCGGGCGCCATGGCAACAAGGGCGTCTGCTCGCGCGTGGTGCCGGTGGAGGACATGCCGTTCCTGGAGGACGGGACCTCGGTGGACATCGTGCTCAATCCGCTGGGCGTGCCTTCGCGCATGAACGTGGGGCAGATCCTGGAGACGCATCTGGGCTGGGCCTGCGCCACGCTGGGCAAGCAGGTGGGCGAGCTGGTGGAGGAGTATCGCCGCACCGGCCATGCCCGCGACGCGCTGCTGGCGCGGCTGCAGGACATCTATGGCGACAAGGTCTATGCCGAGCAGATTGCCGGGATGAGCGACGCGCAGCTGATGGAGCTGTCGGACAACCTGAAGAAGGGGATTCCGATCGCAACGCCGGTGTTCGACGGGGCGCGGATGGGCGACATCGAGGGGATGCTGACCAAGGCGGGGCTGGGCACGTCGGGGCAGGTGATCCTGACCGATGGGCGCACCGGCGAGCCGTTTGAGCGCAAGGTCACCGTCGGCATCATCTACATGCTCAAGCTGCATCACCTGGTGGACGACAAGATCCATGCGCGCTCGATCGGGCCGTATTCGCTGGTGACCCAGCAGCCGCTGGGCGGCAAGGCGCAGTTCGGCGGGCAGCGCTTCGGCGAGATGGAGGTTTGGGCGCTGGAGGCGTATGGCGCCGCCTACACCTTGCAGGAGATGCTGACGGTGAAGTCCGACGACGTGTCGGGCCGCACCAAGGTCTACGAGGCGATCGTGCGCGAGCAGGACAACTTCGAAGCGGGCATCCCGGAGAGCTTCAACGTCCTGGTGAAGGAGCTGAAGTCGCTGGGGCTGAACGTGGACCTGGAATCCGGGCCGACTTGAAGGAAGGATGTTCTTCTTTGAAGAAAAGAACCAAAAAACTTTCTGTCCGTTTGCCTCGGCGCTGGTCGGTTGAGCCCGGCGCAAACGGGTGAAGTTTTTTTGCTTCTTTTTGTTCACAAAAAGAAGAGTCTTGACTGACTTACCTGCCACTGAATCCTGAAAAGGTGCCAGCATGAACGAGCTGATGAAGATCCTGGGCCAGACTGGCCAGACGCAGACCTTCGACCAGATCAGGATCCAGATGGCCAGCCCGGAGCAGATCCGCTCCTGGTCCTATGGCGAGATCAAGAAGCCGGAGACGATCAACTACCGCACCTTCAAGCCGGAGCGGGACGGGTTGTTCTGCGCGCGGATCTTCGGGCCGATCAAGGACTATGAGTGCCTGTGCGGCAAGTACAAGCGCATGAAGTTCCGCGGCATCATCTGCGAGAAGTGCGGCGTGGAGGTGACGCTGGCCAAGGTGCGGCGCGAGCGGATGGGGCATATCGAGCTGGCCTCGCCGGTGGCGCATATCTGGTTCCTCAAGTCCCTGCCGTCGCGCATCGGCCTGATGGTCGACCTGACGCTGAAGGAGCTGGAGAAGATCCTGTATTTCGAGAGCTATGTGGTGCTGGAGCCCGGCACGACGGATCTCAAGATGCATCAGCTGCTGAACGAGGATCAGCTGATGGCCAAGCAGGACGAGTTCGGCGACGACGCGTTCCAGGCCGGCATCGGTGCCGAGGCGATCAAAAGCGTGCTGCAGCGGATCGACGCTGACGCCGAGAAGGTGCAGCTGCGCGCCGACCTGAAGGAGACCACCAGCGAGGCCAAGCGCAAGAAGCTGGTCAAGCGGTTGAAGCTGATCGAGGCGTTTTCGGAGTCGGGCGCCAAGCCGGAGTGGATGATCCTGGACGTGGTGCCGGTGATCCCGCCCGAGCTGCGGCCGCTGGTGCCGTTGGATGGCGGCCGCTTCGCGACGAGCGATCTGAACGATCTCTATCGCCGGGTGATCAACCGCAACAACCGCCTGAAGCGGCTGATCGAGCTGCGCGCGCCGGACATCATCGTGCGCAACGAGAAGCGCATGTTGCAGGAGTCGGTCGACGCGCTGTTCGACAACGGGCGGCGCGGGCGGGCGATCACGGGGGCCAACAAGCGGCCGTTGAAGTCGCTGTCGGACATGCTGAAGGGCAAGCAGGGGCGGTTCCGCCAGAACCTGCTGGGCAAGCGCGTGGACTATTCCGGCCGGTCGGTGATCGTGGTGGGCCCGGAGCTGAAGCTGCACCAGTGCGGGCTGCCGAAGAAGATGGCGCTGGAGCTGTTCAAGCCCTTCATCTACTCGAAGCTGGAAAAGTACGGCCACGCCACCACGATCAAGGCGGCCAAGCGGATGGTGGAGAAGGAGCGTCCCGAGGTGTGGGACATCCTGGAGGAAGTGATCCGCGAGCATCCGGTGATGCTGAACCGCGCGCCGACGCTGCACCGGCTGGGCATCCAGGCCTTCGAGCCGGTGCTGATCGAGGGCAAGGCGATCCAGCTGCATCCGCTGGTCTGCACCGCCTTCAACGCCGATTTCGACGGCGACCAGATGGCCGTGCACGTGCCGTTGAGCCTGGAGGCGCAGCTTGAGGCGCGCGTGCTGATGATGTCGACGAACAACATCCTCAGCCCGGCCAACGGCAAGCCGATCATCGTGCCGAGCCAGGACATCGTGCTGGGCATCTACTATCTCAGCCTGGAGACGCCCGAGTTCCGCGCCTTCGACGATGCCAAGGCGCCCGCCTTCGGCACCATCGGCGAGATCGAGCATGCGCTGCATGCCAAGGTGATCAAGCTGCACGACAAGATCCGTGCGCGCTTCGAGACGGTGGACGCCGCGGGCAAGCCGGTGCGCGAGACGGTGTACACCACCGCCGGGCGGATGATGATCGCCCAGGTGCTGCCGAAGAGCGTGCTCATCCCGTTCAGCCTGATCAACCGCCAGCTGACCAAGAAGAACGTGTCCGACGTCATCGATGCCGTGTACCGGCATTGCGGGCAGAAGGAGTGCGTGATCTTCGCCGATCGGCTGATGGGGCTGGGCTTCGGCCAGGCGGCCAAGGCCGGCATCTCGTTCGGCAAGGACGACATGATCATCCCCGACAGCAAGAAGGCGATGATCGAGAAGACCCAGGGCGAGGTGAAGGAATTCGAGCAGCAGTACCAGGACGGGCTGATCACCGCCGGCGAGCGCTATAACAAGGTCGTCGATGCCTGGTCGAAGTGCACCGACGAAGTGGCGGGCGCGATGATGAAGGAGATCAAGCGGCAGGAGATCGGCTATCCCACCAATTCGGTGTGGATGATGTCGGACTCCGGCGCGCGCGGGTCGCCGGCGCAGATGCGCCAGCTGGCCGGCATGCGCGGGCTGATGGCCAAGCCGTCGGGCGAGATCATCGAGCAGCCGATCATCGCCAACTTCAAGGAAGGCCTGTCGGTGCTGGAGTATTTCAACTCCACCCATGGTGCCCGCAAGGGGCTGGCGGATACGGCGCTCAAGACCGCCAACTCCGGCTATCTCACCCGCCGCCTGGTGGACGTGGCGCAGGACTGCATCATCGTCGAGGTCGATTGCGGCACCGAGCGCGGGCTGACGGTCAAGCCGGTGATGGATGGCGGCGAGACGGTGTCCAGCCTGTCCGAGCGCATCCTGGGCCGCACCACGGCCGAGGACGTGGTCGATCCCGCGACCAACGAGATCCTGCTGCCGTCGAACATGCTGATCGAGGAGGAGGATGCCGAGCGCATCGAGCGCGCCGGCGTCGAGCAGGTGAAGATCCGCTCGGTGCTGACCTGCGAGGCGAAAGTCGGGGTATGCGCGCATTGCTATGGGCGTGACCTGGCGCGCGGCACGCCGGTGAATATCGGCGAGGCGGTGGGCGTGATCGCCGCCCAGTCGATCGGCGAGCCGGGCACGCAGCTGACCATGCGCACCTTCCACATCGGCGGCGCGGCCCAGCGCGGCGCGGAGCAGAGCAGCGTGGAGGCCAGCCATGACGGCGTGGTGACCATCCGCAACCGCAACGTGGTCATCAACAGCTCCAACGTGCCGGTGGTGATGAGCCGCAACTGCGAGATGGTGCTGAACGACGACAAGGGGCGCGAGCGTGCGCGCTTCCGCGTGCCCTATGGCTCGCGGCTGCTGGTGGATGAGGGGGTGACGGTGACCCGGCTGCAGAAGCTGGCCGAATGGGACCCGTACACCCTGCCGATCATCACCGAGCGCAACGGGCGGGTGGAGTATCTCGACCTGCTCGAGGGCGTGACGCTGGTGGAGCGGATGGACGAGGTGACCGGCCTGACCTCCAAGGTGGTCGTCGACTACAAGCAGAATGCGCGCGGGGTCGACCTGCGGCCGCGCTTGCAGCTGAAGGACGAGCGCGGCGAGGTGGTGAAGCTGCCGAACGGGGCGGATGCGCGCTACTTCCTGGCGCCGGATTCGATCCTGTCGGTGGAGAACGGGGCGGTGGTTGCCGCCGGCGACGTGCTGGCGCGCATTCCGCGCGAGGGCAGCAAGACGCGCGACATCACCGGCGGTCTGCCGCGCGTGGCCGAGCTGTTCGAGGCGCGGCGGCCGAAGGACCATGCGATCATCGCGGAGATCGATGGGCGGGTGGAGTTCGGCAAGGACTACAAGGCCAAGCGCCGCGTCATCGTCAAGAACGACGAGACCGGCGAGGAGAGCGAGTACCTGATTCCGAAGGGCAAGCACGTCTCGGTGCAGGAAGGCGACTTCGTGCGCATCGGCGATCCGCTGGTCGACGGGCCGCGGGTGCCGCACGACATCCTGAAGGTGCTTGGCGTGGAGGCGCTGTCCGACTATCTGGTCAACGAGATCCAGGACGTCTACCGGTTGCAGGGCGTGAAGATCAACGACAAGCACATCGAGGTGATCGTTCGCCAGATGCTGCAGAAGGTCGAGATCGTCGAGCCTGGCGACACGACGTTCCTGACCGGCGAGCAGGTGGACCGGACGGAGTTCGATCAGGAGAACGCCAAGCGTGAAGGCGAGGGCGAGCGCGTGGCGGTGGCCATGCCGGTGCTGCAGGGCATCACCAAGGCCTCGCTGCAGACCCACAGCTTCATCTCGGCGGCCTCCTTCCAGGAGACGACGCGGGTGCTGACCGAGGCGGCGACGGCCGGCAAGGTGGATACGCTGATGGGGCTGAAGGAGAACGTGATCGTCGGCCGCCTGATCCCCGCCGGAACCGGCGCGGTGATGAACCGGCTGCGCGCGATCGCCTCGGGCCGTGACCAGGCCCGCGGGCTGCGCCAGGAGACGCCGCAGATCACCGGCACCGCGGCCGAGTAGGCTGGATATCACTGTCGAGCGGCCGCGCGGGCGGGTGGGGGCGACCCCATCCGCCCGCCGTGTTTCGCACCCCAGGTGCGGCGGAGTCGGGCAATCGGCGCGATGCACGCCGGCCCCGCTTGGCGTGCATGGCGTATGGGCCGAATTCACCCGCGGGGCGGCGCGGCACGCTTGACTCGCCCGGCCGCTGCCCGTAGGTATCGCGCCCTCAGCCGACCCCGCCTTGGGTTTGGTCGGCTCGCGTTCGCAGGCACCGGTTGTGCGTGGCGCCGTCTCCCGGATCGGGGGGCTCAGGCCGCGGGCAGGTCGAACCCCGCAGGGTGGCACGCCGATTTCGGTGTGGTTCCGCCTGTTGCGGGGCTTGGTTGTGGCGTGATGCGGGCCGCACTTCGGCGGAGTGGCGTTGGATTGCCCGTATGGGCTTAGAGGTTTCGAGGTCCGGGCATCTGCCTTGGCCGCGCTGACAGGATCGGAAAGAGGGTCTATGCCGACCATCAACCAGTTGATCGCCTCGGGCCGGGTTCCTGCCCGGGCACGCAACAAGGTTCCCGCGCTGCAGGGGTGCCCGCAGAAGCGCGGCGTCTGCACGCGCGTGTATACCACGACGCCGAAGAAGCCGAACTCGGCGCTGCGCAAGGTCGCCAAGGTGCGGCTGACCAACGGCTTCGAGGTGGTGAGCTACATCCCCGGCGAGGGGCACAACCTGCAGGAGCACAGCGTGGTGCTGATCCGCGGCGGCCGCGTGAAGGATCTTCCCGGCGTGCGCTATCACATCCTGCGCGGCGTGCTGGATACCCAGGGCATCGCCAAGCGTCGTCAGCGCCGGTCGCTGTATGGCGCGAAGCGGCCGAAGTAAGGAGAGGGCGAGATGAGCCGTCGTCGCCGCGCGGTCAAGCGCGAGATCCTGCCGGATGCGAAGTTCGGCGACATCGTCATCACGCGTTTCATGAACGCGCTGATGTATGATGGCAAGAAGTCCTCGGCCGAGACGATCGTCTATGGCGCGCTGGATGTCATGAAGCGCCGCGGCGGCAACCAGGCCGATCCGGTGCGCATGTTCCACGAGGCGCTGGACAACGTGAAGCCGGCCGTCGAGGTGCGTTCGCGCCGGGTTGGCGGCGCCACCTACCAGGTGCCGGTCGAGGTTCGCACGGAGCGGCGCCAGGCGCTGGCGATCCGCTGGATCATCGACTCGGCCCGCAAGCGCGGCGAGCACACGATGGAAGAGCGGCTTTCGAACGAGCTGATGGACGCGGTGAACAACCGCGGCTCGGCCGTGAAGAAGCGCGAAGATACCCACCGGATGGCCGAGGCCAACAAGGCCTTCAGCCACTACCGCTGGTAGGAGTTTTGCCGCCGCTGGCGGCGTGAGCGACTGATGCGATCCCCCCACCCCCGGTAATGACCTCGGGCACGGAGAACACCACGATGGGTAAGGCTAAATTCGAGCGGAACAAGCCGCACTGCAACATCGGCACCATTGGTCACGTCGACCATGGCAAGACGTCGCTGACGGCAGCGATCACCAAGATCCTGGCCAAGGCCGGCGGTGCCACGTTCACGGCCTATGACCAGATCGACAAGGCCCCCGAGGAACGCGCCCGCGGCATCACGATCTCGACCGCCCATGTGGAGTACGAGACCGCCAACCGCCATTACGCGCATGTCGACTGCCCCGGCCACGCCGACTATGTGAAGAACATGATCACCGGTGCGGCGCAGATGGACGGCGCGATCCTGGTGGTCTCGGCCACCGACGGCCCGATGCCGCAGACCCGCGAGCACATCCTGCTGGCCCGCCAGGTCGGCGTTCCGGCGCTGGTGGTGTTCCTGAACAAGTGCGACATCGCCGACCCCGAGCTGCTTGAGCTGGTCGAGATGGAGCTGCGCGAGCTGCTGACCAGCTACAACTTCCCGGGCGACGACATCCCGATCATCCAGGGCTCGGCCGTCTGCGCGCTGAACGACACCCAGCCGGAGCTGGGCGAGCAGGCGATCCTGAAGCTGATGGAAGCGGTGGATGCCTATATCCCGCAGCCCGAGCGCGACATCGACAAGCCCTTCCTGATGCCGGTCGAGGACGTGTTCTCGATCTCCGGCCGCGGCACGGTGGTGACCGGGCGCGTGGAGCGCGGCATCGTGAAGGTTGGCGAGGAAGTCGAGATCGTCGGGCTGAAGAACACCGTGAAGACGATCGTCACGGGCGTCGAGATGTTCCGCAAGCTGCTGGACCAGGGCCAGGCCGGTGACAACATCGGCGCGCTGCTGCGCGGCACCAAGCGTGAGGATGTCGAGCGCGGCCAGGTTCTGGCCAAGCCGGGCTCGATCACCCCGCACACCAAGTTCAAGGCCGAGAGCTACATTCTGACGAAGGAAGAGGGCGGGCGTCACACCCCGTTCTTCACCAACTATCGTCCGCAGTTCTACTTCCGCACCACCGATGTCACTGGCATCGTGCAGCTGCCGGAGGGCACCGAGATGGTGATGCCGGGCGACAACGTGTCGATGGATGTCGAGCTGATCGCGCCGATCGCCATGGATGAGGGCCTGCGCTTCGCCATCCGCGAAGGTGGCCGCACCGTCGGCGCCGGCGTGGTTGCCAAGATCGTCGCCTGAGGCTTCCGATCGGCGCCGCCGGGGCCTTGCGGTTCCGGCGGTGCCATTTTCGGACGTGACTTTTTGCTCTTTGCCTGACTGAAGACTGCCGCTGATCGGAACCGAGTGATGGACAACCAGAACATCCGCATCCGCCTCAAGGCGTATGATCACCGCGTGCTGGACAACAGCACGAAGGAGATCGTGAATACCGCCAAGCGCACGGGTGCGCAGATCCGCGGGCCGATTCCGCTGCCCACGCATATCGAGCGCTTCACCGTGAACCGCTCGCCGCACGTGGACAAGAAGAGCCGCGAGCAGTTCGAGATCCGCACCCACCGGCGGCTGCTGGATATCGTCGATCCCACCCCGCAGACCGTGGACGCGCTGATGAAGCTCGACCTGGCCTCGGGCGTGGACGTGGAGATCAAGCTGTAACACTGGACTGAACCCCCGCCCGGGCCGGTGCCCGGGCTTCGTTTTGGCCTAAGAGCCCGCGCTTCAGGGCTCCTCTGGGAACGGAAGAAAATGCGAACAGGATTGCTTGCGAAGAAGCTGGGCATGACCCGGATCTTCAAGGATGACGGCACGCATGTGCCGGTGACCGTGCTGCATGTGGACAATGTGCAGGTCGTGGCCGCGCGCACCGAGGAGACGGACGGCTATACCGCCGTGCAGCTTGGTTGGGGCAAGGCCAAGGTCAAGAACGTCTCGCAGCCGAACAAGGGCCACTTCGCGAAGGCGAAGGTGGAGCCGAAGGCCAAGCTGGTGGAGTTCCGGGTGGCCGCCGATGCGGTGCTGGAAGCAGGCAGCACGCTGAGTGCCGCGCATTTCGTCGCCGGCCAGATCGTCGACGTGACCGGGACCACCAAGGGCAAGGGCTTTGCCGGCGCGATGAAGCGCTGGAACTTCTCGGGTCTCGAAGCCTCGCACGGCGTGTCGATCAGCCACCGTTCGCACGGCTCGACCGGCAACCGGCAGGATCCCGGCAAGACCTTCAAGAACAAGAAGATGGCCGGCCATCTCGGACAAGAGCGGG
>JBIPLY010000278.1:0-5547 GCA_044369385.1 Acetobacteraceae bacterium
AACGCCTCGCGACGCCACCGCCCATCCCCCACCAGCGCCCGCCCCGCCCACCCCCGCGCGCGGCGCCGCAACAGCGCCAGCGCCACCTGGTCCGCCAGCAACTCGTCATAGGCCAGCCGCCGCCGCACGCCGGGCCCCGGCAGTTCCACCGGCGCCTGCAACGCCATCAGCGCCGCACCAAATCCCGGCCACCCCTCGCGCGCCATCAGCGCCGCATCATGCCATTCCGGCAGCTCGGGAATCCGCCCCAGCGCCTCGGCCACCGGCTTGCGCAGATGCCAGGCGAACAGCCCGGCGGTCAGCGGCCAGACCGCCTCGATCCCCGGCATCTGCTCCGGCTTGTCCGCCGGCGCGATGAAATCGGGATGCGGCATCTGCCGCCCCTCGCCCCAGCGCCCGGACACCAGCACCCGCGCTCCGGGCCTTAGCCTTGCTGCGGGATAGCGGTTGAAGAACACCAGCTCGGCAAACCCGCTATCGTCGCGCACCCGCACCCGTGTCGGCTGGCGCGACGTCGCCGGCGCCTCCACCCCGATCACCTCCACCTCCAGCGTCGCCACCTCCCCCGGCGCCGCCTCGCGCACCAGCCTTCGCACCCGCCGGTCGATAAAGCTGTCCGGCAGGTGGAACAGCAGGTCGATCACCCGCCCGCCGCCGGCCGCGCGCGCCATCAGCCCCGACAGCGCCTCGCCCACCCCGCGCAGGCTGCCCAGCGGCGCAAACAGCGGCGCCACCACCGCCGCCGGCGGGTCGTCAGCGGACGGCGTTGCCAAGTTCGGCCTGCTCCATCTCGGCCAGGATCGCCCGCGCCGCCGCCGCCGGATCGGGCTTGGCCACCACCGGCCGCCCCACCACCAGGAAATCCGCCCCCGCGGCAATCGCGGCATAGGGTGTCGCCACCCGCTTCTGATCCCCCGCCGCATCCCCCAGCGGCCGCACCCCCGGCGTCGCAATCAACAACGGCGCCCCCGCCGCCGCGCGCAACCCCGTCGGGCTGTCGGCCGGCGAGGCGATGATCCCCGCGCACCCCGCCTGTGCGGCCTGCCGCGCCCGCCGCGCCACCAGCGCCTCCACCCCCATGCGATAGCCGATCTCGTCCAGGTCGCCATCGTCCAGGCTGGTCAGCACCGTCACCCCGAACACCATCATCCCGCTCCCCGCCGCCCCCTTCACCGCCGCGGCCATCACCGCCGGCTCGGCATGCACCGTCAGCAGGTCCACCCCCCGCTCGGCCGCCCGCGCCGCGCCCACCTCCACCGTCTGCGCGATGTCATGCAGCTTGGCATCCAGGAACACCCGCTTGCCCGCCGCCTTCAGCTCCGCCAGCAGCCCATCCGCGCCGGCCGAATACAGCAGCCAATACCCCACCTTGTAGAAGCTGACGGCATCGCCCAGCCGCGCCACCAGCCCCCGCGCCTCGCCGATCGACGGCACATCCAGCGCCACGATCAGCCGATCACGCATCGCCGCGGGCCGGCCAACGGGAAGGGCAGGGGACATGGCAAAGCTCCACGGCATGGTAAAGACGCCCGCTTGTATGGCCGCCATGCCCGCCGCAGCAACCCGCGTTTGCGCCCGCCGCATGGATCAGGGCGCATTTCCGGCACGGAACAGGATGCCATGCCGCCGGCTTGGGCGTATGGAAAGACAATGACACCAGCCGAGTCCGCCGCCGTCGACCTGCGCCGCCGCCGCCTCCTGTTCCGCGCCACCCATCGCGGCACCAAGGAGAACGACCTCATGATCGGCGGCTACGTCGCGGCCCACCTCGCCACCCTGGACCACGCCGCCATCGACGCGCTGGAAGCCGTGATGGAACTGCCCGACACCGACCTGACCGACTGGCTCACCGGCCGCGCACCGATCCCCCCCGAAGCCGACACCCCCACCCTGCGCGCCATCCTGGAATACGTCGCCGCCGGCGGAGCCCACCGCGCATGACCCTGCCCATCCACGGCGCCCCCGAAGGCTGGGACGCGATCCTGCTGGCCCGCCGCGGCCAGGAGCATAAAGGCCCCCTGGTCCACGTCGCCCGCGACGACGCCCGCATGGCCCGCATCGCCGAATCCCTCGCCTTCTTCGCCCCGGATGCCGAGGTCCTGCGCTTCCCCGCCTGGGACTGCCTGCCCTACGACCGCGTCTCGCCAAACCCGGAGCTGGTCAGCGAACGCATCGCCACCCTCTCCCGCCTGCTCGAACCCGCCCGCGGCCAGCGCATCGTGCTCACCACCGTCAACGCCCTGGTCCAGCGCGTCCCCCCGCGCCACGCCTTCCACGGCGGCAGCCGCATCCTCCAGCGCGGCGAGCGCATCCGCCCGGAAGAACTGGCCAAGTTCCTCGAAGCCAACGGCTACGGCCGCGCCGCCACCGTCATGGAACCCGGGGAATTCGCCATCCGCGGCGGCATCATCGATCTCTTCCCCGCCGGCGTGCCGGACCCCCTGCGCCTGGACCTCTTCGGCGACGACATCGAGGACATCCGCAGCTTCGACCCCGCCACCCAGCGCAGCGGCGCCAAGGTCGACCGCGTCACCCTGCGCCCGGTCAGCGAAGTCTTCCTGGACAAGGATTCCGTCGCCCGCTTCCGCACCGCCTGGCGCGAGCTGTTCGGCCAGGCCGCCGCCACCGACCCGCTCTACCTCTCGATCTCCGACGGCCGCCGCCACCCCGGCATGGAACACTGGGTCCCGCTGTTCCACGCCAACATGGAATCCCTGCTGGATTACCTCCCCGGCGCCTCCCTCAGCCTCGACCATCAGGCCGACGAAGTGCTCACCGCCCGCCTGGAGATGGTCGCCGACCACTTCGCCGCCCGCCGCGCCGTCCCCCGCGACGGCGAAGTCCCCTATCGTCCGCTCCCGCCCGACCGCCTCTATCTCGACCGCGACGCCTGGGACACCATGCTCGCCGCCGGCCCGGCCTTCGCCTTCTCCCCCTACGGCCGCCCCGATGGCGCGCACGGCCCCGATGCCGGCGGCCGCCCCGCCCCGATCTTCGCCCAGGGCGGCTCCGCGTCCGGCGGCCCCGGCATCAACGTCTTCGACCAGCTCCTCGCCCAATCCAACCGCTGGACCACCGAGGGCCGCCGGGTCGTCATCGCCGCCTGGACCCGCGGCTCCCGCGAACGCCTGGCCAACCTGCTGCGCGAACACGGCTTCAAGGCGGAGTCGGTCGATGCCTGGGCCGATGTCGCCCGCCTGCCGCGCGGCCCCGTCGCCCTGGTCACCCTGGGCATCGAGCGCGGCTTCGTCGCCGAAGACATCGCCCTGGTCAGCGAACAGGACCTGCTGGGCGAGCGCATCTCCCGCCCCCCCCGCCGCCGCAAGCGCGCCGACCAGTTCATCGCCGAGGCCACCGAAATCGCCGAGGGCGACCTCGTCGTCCACCAGGACCACGGCATCGGCCGCTACGACGGGCTGGTGACGCTGCAGGTCAACGACGCCGCGCATGACTGCCTGCGCCTGCTCTATGACGGCGGTGACAAGCTGTTCCTGCCGGTCGAGAACATCGAGATGCTGTCCCGCTTCGGCAGCGAGACCGGCGGCGTCGGCCTCGACAAGCTCGGCGGCGCCAGTTGGCAGGCGCGCAAGGCGAAGATGAAGTCGCGCATCCGCGACATGGCCGGCGAGCTGATCCGCATCGCCGCCGCCCGCCGCCTGCGCGAGGCCGATGCGATGATGCCGCAGGAAGGCGCCTGGGACGAATTCTGCGCCCGCTTCCCCTTCGCGGAGACCGAAGACCAGACCCGCGCCATCTCCGACGTGCTGGAAGACCTCGCCTCCGGCCGCCCGATGGACCGCCTGATCTGCGGCGATGTCGGCTTCGGCAAGACCGAGGTGGCGCTCCGGGCCGCCTTCGTCGCCGCCATGGCCGGCAGCCAGGTCGCCGTCGTCGTCCCCACCACCCTGCTGTCCCGCCAGCATTTCCGGACGTTCTCCGCCCGCTTCGCCGGCCTGCCGATCAAGGTCGCCCAGCTCTCCCGCATGGTCACCGCCAAGGAGGCCGCCGAGGTCCGCGCCGGCATCGCCGACGGCACCATCAACATCGTCGTCGGCACCCACGCCCTGCTGTCCAAATCCGTCACCTTCAGCGCCGTCGGCCTCTTGATCGTCGACGAGGAGCAGCATTTCGGCGTCTCCCACAAGGAAAAGCTCAAGGCCCTGAAGGAGGACGTCCACGTCCTCACCCTCACCGCCACCCCGATCCCGCGCACCCTGCAACTGGCGCTGACCGGCGTGCGCGAGATGAGCCTGATCGCCACCCCCCCGGTCGATCGCCTCGCCGTGCGCACCTTCATCATGCCGTTCGACGGCGTGGTGATCCGCGAAGCCCTGCAACGCGAGCGCTTCCGTGGCGGCCAGGTGTTCTGCGTCGTCCCCCGCATCGAGGACCTCGACCGCATGGCCACCCGCCTGCGCGAGATCGTCCCCGATGCCCGCATGATCCAGGCCCATGGCCGCCTGGCCCCCACCGAGCTCGAACGCGTCATGACCGAATTCGGCGACGGCAAATACGATATTCTCCTGTCGACCAACATCGTCGAATCCGGCCTGGACATGCCGGCGGTGAACACCCTGGTGATCCACCGCGCCGACATGTTCGGCCTCGGCCAGCTCTATCAGCTCCGTGGCCGCGTCGGCCGCGGCAAGCAGCGCGGCTACGCCTATCTCACCTGGCCCTCCACGCAGCGCCTCTCCGCCGCCGCCGAAAAGCGCCTGGCCGTGATGCACACGCTGGACACCCTCGGCGCCGGCTTCACGCTCGCCAGCCACGACCTCGACATCCGCGGCGCCGGCAATCTGCTGGGGGACGAGCAGTCCGGCCATATCCGCGAAGTCGGCATCGAGTTGTACCAGCAGATGCTGGAGGACGCCGTCGCCGAACAGCGCGCCGCCCGCGGCCGCAAGAAGGCGCTGGACCGCGATTGGACGCCCAACATCAATCTCGGCCTGCCCGTCCTGATCCCGGAAACCTATGTCCGCGACCTCCCCGTCCGCCTCGGCCTGTACCGCCGCATCGGCGCACTCGAAGACGACGCGCAGAGCGAAGCCATGGCCGCCGAACTCGTCGACCGCTTCGGCCCCCTGCCGGAAGAGGTCGAGAACCTCCTGCAAGTCGTCGGCCTGAAGCGCCAATGCCGCGCCGCCGGCGTCGAGAAACTCGACAGCGGGCCGAAGGGCATGGTGCTCGGCTTCCGCGGCAACGCCTTCGCCAACCCCGCCGGCCTGGTGCAATGGCTCGCCAGCAAGGCCGGCACCATCCGCCTGCGCCCGGACCACAAGCTGGCCATCGTGCGCGAAATGAAGGTCGCCGAGCGCGTCCGCGTCGCCCGCGACCTGGTCGCCAACCTCGAACGCATCAGCCGACAGGCGAAGGCGGCATAGCGGGATCGCAAGCAAGAAGGAAGGCAAGCAAGAAAGCAAGCGGCCACAAAGACACAAAGACACAAAGAAGCAATCCAAGGGAGAAGACAGCAAAAAAGCCCTCTCCCCTTGGGGGATTGAGCCGCGAAGCGGATCAAGAGTTGGGTGAGGGGTTGCTCCAGCA
>JBIPLY010000279.1:0-5546 GCA_044369385.1 Acetobacteraceae bacterium
GATGGTGCCGTCGCGGTCCAGGAAGACGCGGCCGCGGCGGCTGTCGATGGCGACCCACAGGGTGCGGCCCGATGGGAGGGTGAGGGCTTCGGCGAGGGCCTCGGCCACCGTGACGCCGATCACCGGGCGGCCGGCGGCCAGGGCGATGCCGTGGGCCAGGGCGATGGCGGCGCGCAGCCCGGCGAAGCTGCCGGGGCCGATGGTGACGGCGACGGCGTCAAGCTCGGCGGCGGTGTGGCCGGAGGCTTCCAGCACCCGGGCGGCCATCGGGGCGAGCAGGGCGGGCTGGCCGCGGGCGCCCGGGGCGGCTTCGTGGGCGCGGACCACGCCATTGGCCAGCACCGCGGCGGAACAGCGGGCCAGGGCGGCGTCGAGGGCGAGGATGCGCATGGCGGTGTCTTAGCCCGCCGGGCCGGGGCGGGCAAAACTTGCCTCGGCGCGGTCCGGTCTGCCAGGGATGGGGCATGGATCAGGCCGTCTCCGAACTGGTCGCGCTGCCCGGCGGGGTGGCACGGGTGCAGTGGCGCCGCAGCGCCCGCGCGCGGCGGGTGAGCCTGCGCATCGATCCGCGCGAGGGCACCGTGGTGCTGACGCTGCCGCCGCGCGCCGGGCGGCCGTTGGGCATGGCGCTGTTGATGGATCATGCGGAGTGGGTGACCAGGCGGCTGGCGGCGCTGCCGGGGGCGGTGCCGTTTGTCGATGGGGCCGAGGTGCCGGTGGACGGGGTGCCGCACCGCATCCGCCATGTGCCGGGGCTGCGCGGCGCGGTGCGGCTGGTCGGTTGCGAAATCCAGGTGGGCGGGGAGGTGGAGTTTCTGCCGCGGCGGGTGGGGGATTTCCTGCGCGCGGAGGCGCGGCGGCGGCTGGGCGGGCTGGTGGCGGCTAAGGTGGCGCTGTCCGGATTGCGGCCGAGCCGGGTGACGGTGAAGGACACGCGCACGCGCTGGGGCAGTTGTGCGGCGAGCCGGGCGCTGGCGTTCTCCTGGCGGCTGGTGATGGCGCCGGGCTTTGTGCAGGACTACGTGGTGGCGCATGAGGTGGCGCATCTGCGGCACATGAACCACGGGCCGCTGTTCTGGGCGCTGGTGGGCACGCTGACGCCGGAGATGCCGCGCGCGATGGCCTGGCTGCGCGATGAGGGGCCGCGGCTGATGCGGGTGGGGGCTTAGCGCGCGGCGTACGTGCGGGCGGCTCCCGGCCGGAGGGATTCCCGGGGGAGTTTGATTGGGCGCGGGCAGGGGGCGGGCGCTTCAGGCGGGTGGCGCGCGCGCGGCGGGGGCGCGATTCCCCATGGCGATGGCGCGGCGGCGCGAACGGGCTTTGCCGTGCCGGCTTGTCCGCGGACGGACTCCCGGTGTGGGGCGGCGGGGCGGCGCGGGGAGGCGGGGCTGGGTCTGGTGCTGGTGCCATTCGTCGGCCAGGGCCTGGAAGCGGCGGGCGAGTTTTTCCAGCTGGCGGATCGACGCGCGGCATCCCCCGGCGAGCAGGGGGTGCTCGCGGGCGTGTTCGGCGATGGCGGCGATCAGCAGGTGGATGATCGCGGCGAAGGCCTGGCCAAGGGGGGAGGTCGGGGCAGGGTGCATGCTAACAATATAGCGAAAGTTAGTTAGTGATGCAAGAGGGTGGCGCCGATTTCTTGGCGGCGGTTCAGCCGTGCAGCAGCCCGGCGAGGTCGTCCGGGCCGTGCCAGCCGGGCTCGTAGGGCGCCAGCGCGCCGGTCGCCGCGGCGGCTTCGACGTGGTCGAGGAAGGCTTCGGGGTCGGCCAGCAGCGCCGGCGGCAGGTGCAGCAGGTTGAAACGCCACCAGGCGGATTTTTGCAGCCGCGCGACCGTGGCCGGGGGGAAGCGCATATGTACCGGCTGCGCCGGGCTGCCGGCGACCACCGCATAGGGCGCCACGTCGGCCAGCACCTCGGCGCGCGCGGCGATCACCGCGCCGTTCCCGATGGTGATGCCCGGGGCGAGGAAGGCGCCCTGGCCGATCCAGACGTCGTGGCCGATGGTGGTGGCCTGGCGGGCGGGCGGATAGGGGTCGGGCACCTGGCGCGCATCGTGGCCAAGCAGCCGCGCCCAGCCATGCGGGTCGCCGGGCTGGGCGAGGGCGGAGGTGGTGGCCCACGCCTCGGCCGGGCTTTCCCAACCGGTCTGGACGCCGTCCGCCAGGGTGCAATAGCGCCCGATCGTCACATGGCGCAGCCGGCCGCCGGCGATGCTGGTGAAGGCGCCGATGCGCAGGGGGCGGCGCGGATCGATGGCGGCGGCGACATGGCATGGCGGCTCGGCGGCGAATTCGGCGGTGAAGTCGACCGGCGCGGTGAAGGGCAGGCCCAGGCCGAAGCGGGCCAGGCGGGCGGGCGATGCTGGATCGAAGGCGATGCGCATGCGATGCTCCGGGGCACGGGCGCGGCGGCGTGCTGGCTGTCTGAGGGCGGGCTGGCGGGGGGCGGGCTGCCGCAGGGAGAGGCGAGGGGCATGGTGGAGCGGGAGGAGCCGGGAGAGGAGCAGCTTGGCGCCGGGAAGGCCAGGGCGGCGCTGGAGGCGATCGGGCAGTTGCCCGATGTGGAGATTGCGGTCGGCGACGCGGCACTGCAACTGGCGCGCGTCGATCTGCCGCAGGGCGACATCGCGGGGGCACGCACGCAGCTCTCGTGGCTGGCGCGCGATGCGGTGGCGCTGGGGCGGGAGGTGGGGGCGGACGACCTGGTGGGCCAGGCGCTGGGGCTCGGGCGGCTGATGGGGGAGGTGCATGGCTATGCCGGTGACGCCGACAGCTATGACGACCTGGCCAATGCCAATCTGATCCGGGTGATCGAGCGGCGGCGCGGGCTGCCGGTGGCGCTGGGCATCCTGTGGCTGCATGCGGCGCGCGCGGCGGGATGGGAGTGTCACGGGGTGGATTTTCCCGGGCATTTCCTGCTGGCGCTGTCGTCGGACGGCACGCAACTGGTGCTGGATGTGTTCCATGGCGGGGCGGCGATGGATGCGCGCGGGCTGCGGGCGCTGATCAAGACCGTGGAAGGGCCGCAGGCCGAGCTGCGGCCGGGCATCCTGCGGCCGATGTCGACGCGCGCGGTGCTGTTGAGGTTGCAGAACAACATCAAGCTGCGGCGGCTGCGGGCCGGCGACATGGACGGCGCGGTGGCCTGCACCGAGGACATGCTGCGCATCGCGCCGGACGAGGCCGGGCAGTGGCGCGACGCCGCGCAGATGCATGAACGGCTGGGGCGGCTGGGCGATGCGCTGCGCTGCGGGGAGGCGTTCCTGAAGCTGGTGCCGGGTGGCGCGGCGGCGGAGCGGATGCGCGCGGCGCTGGCGGAGCTGCGCGGGCGGCTGAACTAGGCCGGCGGTTGCTTGATCCTGTCCGCGCTGCGGAACTTGGCCGCTAGACGAGGCTCTGCCACGCCTCGGGGATCGCGCCCAGCACGTCGTCGTGGCGGTAGGTGCCGGTGTGCAGGCCGGCGGCGTCGTTCCGGATGGAGGCGACGAAGTCGCGCTGCAGCTCCTCGCGATACCAGGACTCGATCCCGGACAGGCGCGGGCGCATGCTGATGGGCAGGTGATACCGGACGATGCGGTCGTGATCCGGCCGATAGTACTCGTGGATATCCGCCCCTAGGGCCTTCTTTACCGAACAGGTGAACAAATCGGAACCCGCGTCTGCCTCCCCTGCGGTATCCTTGGACGCGCTTGACATCGGCATCACCGTGTCCCCGGCACGGAGCATGCCGCCGATGGCACCTTCCAGCTCGATCGGGTGGTTGCCTTCGTCATCCGGCGGTGCATGGACGATGACGCGCTCGATGAGGGCGCGCGCCGCCTCCAGCACCGCGGGTGTCTTGTTGTCTGCGATCGCGCGTTCGAGTTCGGTGACGCGCTGGCGGTAGGTCGCGGCGAGATTGGCGGGGAAGACCGGGCTGGTGGGGAGCGGGGCGCCGATCTGTGCTCGCAGGTCGTCGCATTTCTTCTCCAGCACATGGAGCTGCTGCTGGAGGCTGGCGTTGCGCAGCCCGTCGGCGATGGCCTCGACGAGGTTGGCCAGGCGGCGCTCCGCCGTTGCGAGGTCGCGGCGGGCGCCGTCGAGGCCCAAATTGGCCGGTCGTGTCCGTCATGTGTGGACGGCCCCTTTGGCGCAAGAGCAATTTGAGTGGATGACAACTGGTCGGGTGCTTCCATGTGTCCGGCCTGTTTGTGCGGCGCATGTCCGCTGGCCTTGATGAAGTCCGCGGATCGGGTCCCAAATCAACGTGTCGCGCTCTGAGGCGCTTGACGGACGGCAGGTTGTCCCCATCCCCGGGCTGACCGGTTTGTCATCATATCTCATCGCCCTCGGCCTCGACCCCGAGCTGAGTGCGCTCGAGGCCGAGCCGCCTACGCAGTCGCGACTGGCGCCGGGCCTGCGTAATCCTGTTTGCGCACCAGCATCGCCCAGACGATGCGAGCGGTCTTGTTCGCCAGGGCTACGGAGACAACCCGGGCTGGCTTGTTCTCAAGCAGCTTGGTTGCCCAGAGCTTGCTTGCGGTTCCCTTCTGCGCAACCCGGATGACCGAGGTTGCCCCCACCACAAGGAGGCGACGGATATACCCGTCGCCCTGCTTGCTTATCCCGCCAAGCTTCGCTTTGCCGCCACTGCTGTGCGCCTTCGGGGTCAGACCCAGCCAGGCAGCGAACTGCCGGGCGGATCGAAAGATGGATGCGTCCGGCACGGCTGCCACGATGGCGCTCGCCGTGATAGGACCGATGCTGGGAATCTTGGCAAGGCGGCAGCTCGTTTCGTCGTTGCGGTGCCAGGCATGGATGCGGGTTTCGAGCTTCTCGATTTGCAATCGAAGATCGCGCAGTTGGTCGACAATCCCATGTAGAGCGGCGCAAGCCAGGTCCGGCCATTTGTGCTGCATCTCGTGCAGCGTGGCGATTGCGGATTGCAGACCGGCAGGACCCTGGGCTGATACAACCCCGAGCTCGGCCAAGTGGCTGCGCAAGGCGTTGATCAACATGGTCCGCTGCTTGATTAGCAGATCGCGTGTCTTGTGCAGCATAAGGACAGACTGCTGCTCGATTGTTTTGACCGGCACGAACCGCATAGTCGGCCGCGTCACAGCCTCGCAGATCGCTTCCGCGTCGGCGGCGTCAGTCTTGCCCCGTTTGACGTATGGCTTGACGTAAGCTGGCGGCATCATCTTCACCGTGTGCCCCAGAGCCGCAATTTCGCGCGCCCAAAAATGCGCGCTACCGCAAGCCTCCATGCCCACCAGGCACGCGGGTAGCTTCTCGAAGAACTTCAGCACCTCGCTGCGGCGGAGCTGCCGGCGTATGACCACTCGGCCCGCGACATCAATGGCATGCACCTGGAAGACGTGCTTCGCCAAATCCAGCCCAATCGTTGTAATCTCGCCCACGGACGGCCCCTCCGGATGTGGAACTCAACAGCCTCATCCTGGCACGCTGATGCCGCTCGGGGCCGTCCACCTCATCAACGTGGTGGAAAATTGGGTGTAGCTGAGGTGGCCGTGGATCATGCGGCTACGGTGGTGATCTGTGGTGTCGT
>JBIPLY010000280.1:0-5544 GCA_044369385.1 Acetobacteraceae bacterium
CGTGCCGGTCATTGCCGGCACGGGCGCGAACTCGACGACCGAGGCCATCCACCTGACCGCCGCCGCCAGACGCGTCGGCGCGGATGCCTGCCTGCTGGTCACGCCGTACTACAACAAGCCGACGCAAGAGGGGCTCTACCTGCACTTCAAGGCGGTGGCCGAGGCCGTCGACATTCCCATCATCGTCTACAACATCCCCGGCCGCTCGGTGGTCAACATCTCCGTCGAGACGATGGCGCGGATCGCCACGATCCCCAACATCGTCGGCGTGAAAGACGCCACCAACGACCTGGCGCGCCCGATCCACACCCGCGCCACCTGCGGCGAAGGCTTCGCCCAGATGTCCGGCGAGGACGCCACCATCCTGGCCTTCCTGGCCGGCGGCGGGCATGGCTGCATCTCGGTCACCGGCAACATCGCGCCGCGCCTGTGCAGCTCGATGCATGTCGCCTGGGCCGAAGGGCGGATCAAGGACGCGCTGGCGATCCAGGACCGGCTGATGCCGCTGCACGACGCGCTGTTCAGCGAGACCTCGCCCGGCCCGGTCAAATACGCCGCCTCCCTGCTCGGCCTCACCGCCGACACCGTCCGCCTGCCGCTGTCCGGCCCGGCCGAGGCCACCAAGGCCCGCGTCCGCGCCGCGATGACGGCGGCGGGGTTGATGAACTGAGCGAAGGATCACGCCGGCTGCCGCCGTGGCTTGGCGGCGGCGTGATCCAGGCCCACCATGGCGCCCGCAACGCCATGAGGGGCCGCATGCCATGCCACACCTGACCGTCGACGGCACGGACATCCATTACGCCGAGGCCGGCGCCGGCGGACAGCCCGTGCTGTTGGTGCATGGCACGCTGGGCGACCAGCGCAGCTTCGAAGCCCAGATGGCACCGCTGGCGGCGGCCGGGTTACACGCGATGGCCCTGTCGATGCGCCATTGCTGGCCCGGAACCTGGCCCGACGAAGGCGGCGATTTCCGCATCGACACCCATGTCGCCGACGTCGCCGGCTTCATCGCGGCACTCGGCCGCGGGCCGGTGGCGCTGCTGGGCCATTCGCGCGGCGGGCATATCGCGGTGCGCGTGGCCGAGCGCCACCCGGCACTGTTGCGCGCGCTGATCCTGGCCGAGCCGGGCGGCGAGCTGGACGAAAGCCTGGGCGGCAAGCCCGCCGCGGCCGGCAACGCCAGCGCCTTC
This sequence comes from Acetobacteraceae bacterium, assembly GCA_044369385.1. Taxonomy (GTDB): domain Bacteria; phylum Pseudomonadota; class Alphaproteobacteria; order Acetobacterales; family Acetobacteraceae; genus CAMDGX01. The sequence goes on from JBIPLY010000280.1 coordinate 1,191, forward strand.
ACCCGCGCCGCCGAGCTGATCGCGGCGGGCGACATCGACGGCGGGCTGCGGGTGGTCGCCGAGCACACCGGCGGCCCCGGCGCCTGGGACCGGCGGCCGGAAGCGCGCAAGGCGATCAGCCGCGCCAATGCCCGCACCATGCTGGGCCAGCGCCACGAGCAGCGGCGCCCCTTCGCGCGCACCAGCGCCGCGGCCATCCGCACGCCGACGCTGTTCCTGCACGGCGCCAACACCCGCCCCAATTTCGTGGCCAATGTCGCCGCCCTGTCGGGTGCGATCGCGGGGTCCCGGGTCACGGTGATCGCCGATGCCGCGCACGGCCTGCCGCATGACAACCCCGCGGACTTCAACGCCGCGGTCATCGCGTTCCTGACCGCGCTTTGACCGGCGTGGCCGTGCCATCGGCGCTGCCGCTGGGGCTGCTGACGGTGGGCGGCGCCGGGATGTTCATGTCCGGATCGATCGGCACCGGGCGGGCGCCCTTCCTGTTGCAGATGGCCGGCGACCTGCAGGTGGACATCGTGGTGCTGGCGCACATGCTGGCCGGCTCGTCGATGGCTGTCGGGGTTTCCTCGTTCTTCACCGGCCCGCTGGCCGACCGGCTGGGTCGGCGCGGCCTGCTGGTGGGTGCGCTGGTCGTCATGGCGGCGATGATGGCCGGCTCGGCGGCGGCATCGGCGTATTGGCAGGTGCTGTTGACGGCCGTGCTGGGCGGGCTGGCGAGCGGCATCTACATGGGCAGCATCTACGGCGAGGTCGGCGACCGGGTGGCCGACGGCCAGCGCGGCCGGGCGATGGGCTGGCTGATCGGCGGGCAGTCGCTGGCGCTGCTGGTGGGCGTACCGCTGGCGAGCTGGCTCGGCGCCTTCATCGGCTGGCGCGGGGTGAGCCTGGTGATCGGCGGCTGCACCGCAGTGGTGGCGGTGGCGACGGCGGTGCTGGTGCGCGGCGGGGCCACGGCAGCCTCCGGCCCGGCGCGCGGCAGCATTCGCGCCGCCCTGGGCCCGCGCGTGCTGGCCTTGCTGGGCGCCAGCATCACCGAGCGGATCTGCTTCGGCATGCTGGCGACCTACTTCGCCACGTACCTCCAATTGGCGCATCAGCTCACCCTGGTGCAGTTGCCGGTGCCGCTGATGCTGGTGGCCGGGTGCAACTTCCTCGGCAACCTGCTGGGCGGGCGGCTGACCGATCGGGTGGCCAACCGGCCGCTGCTCTATGCCCTGGCGGCGGTCGGCACCGCGGTGGCCGCGGTGGCGCTGTTCGTGCCGGGCTGGGGGCTCGGTGCGGCGGTTGGCGTGGCCGGGTTGTTCATGCTGGTCAACGGCGCCAGCCGCCCGCCGCTGTTCGCGCTGCTGGGCGGGGTGGCACCGGCGGTGCGGGCGACGGTGCTGGGGATCAACATCTCCTGCGCCTCGGTGGGGTGGATGGCATCGGCGCTGCTCGGCGGCGTGCTGGCGGCGGCGGAGGCCTGGGCGACGATGGGCTGGGTGGCGGCGGGGCTGAGCCTGGTGGGCGCGGCGCTGGTCTGGGCGGGGCGCGCGCGGCCGGCGGCTGCTTGACATGGCGCGCGGTTCGGTAAACAGGAAGCTGGGGTCTTTCCCTCGGCCGTTTCTTCCTGATGGAGCACCCGCATGGCCACCCCGGCGCGCAAATCGAGTTTGATCAGCCACGGCGTGGCGGCGCAGAATCGCAAGGCGCGGTTCGACTATCTCATCAAGGAGACGATCGAGGCCGGCATCGTGCTGCGCGGGCCAGAGGTGAAGTCGCTGCGCCATGGCCGTGCCACCCTGACCGAGGCCTGGGCGGGCGAGCGGGAGGGCGAGCTGTTCCTGTTCAACTGCTACATCCCGGAATACCAGGGCGGGGTGCTGAGCCGCTTCGAGCCGCGGGCACCGCGCAAGCTGCTGGTCAAGGTGCAGCAGCGCAGCAAGCTGCTGAGCGCGGTCAGCCGGGACGGCATGACGCTGGTGCCGCTGGACATCCATTTCAACGAGCGCGGCATCGCCAAGGTGCAGCTCGGGCTTGGCGCGGGCAAGAACAAGGCCGACAAGCGCCATGCGGTGGCCGCGCGGGACTGGGCGCGGGACAAGGCGCGGCTGATGCGCGATCGCGGCTGACGATGCGCGCCACCTGGCTGCTGCTGCTGGTCCTGCTGGTCGGCTGCGCGGCGCCGGCGCCGTTGGAACGCGCGGCGGGGCCGCTCGGCCGGGCCGAGGGCGAATGGGGCCAGCAGGACCATTTCCTGCCGGTGCGCGAGAGCGGCGGCGGGGCGCGGCTGATCCTGGCCCGGCTCTGCCGGCCGCCGGGCGAGGGGCGGCATCGGCTGGTGGTGATCAACCACGGCAAGTCGCCCTTCGCCGCGCAGCGCGCCGCCCTGCAGCCGGCAAGCTGCGGCGCGGAGCATGTGCGCTGGTTCCTGGAGCGCGGGTTTGCGGTGCTGCTGCCGGTGCGGCGCGGCTATGGCGAGAGCGGGGGCGCGATGGCGGAGGCCTATCCGGCCTGCTCCGCACCGCGCGACTATGCTGCCGGCGCGCTGGAGGCCGCACGCGACATCCGGGCCGCGATCGACTACGGCACCGGCTTGCCGGGCGTGCAGGCGGACCGGGTGGTGGTGGTCGGGCAGTCCGCCGGCGGCTTGGGCACGATCGCGCTGTCCAGCACCAACGATGCGCGGGTGGCGGCCCTGGTGAACATGGCCGGCGGCGATGGCGGGCGGCTGAACCAGGTGGCCAACAACGTCTGCCAGCCGGATGCGCTGGTGGCCGCCATGGCGCGGTTCGGGGCGTCGGCGCGGGCGCCGATGCTGTGGGTCTATACCGCCAATGACAGCTATTTCGGCCCGGACCTGGCCGCGTCGATGCACCGCGCCTATGTCGCGGCCGGCGGGCGGGCGGAGCTTCTGGCGCTGCCGGGCTGGGGGCTGGACGGGCATATCCTGTTCGGCGCGCGCGGCGGCTCGGCGGTGTGGGGCAAGCCGGTGGAGCGGTTCCTGGGGCTGCCGCCGCGGGTGGCTGCCGTCTCGGTCCTGGCGCGGCCGCAGTGAGGCGGCGATGGACAAGCTGATCGCGGCCAAGCGGGCCTGGGCGCAGGAGGGCCGGCTGCTGACCGGGGCGGTGGCCGATCCCGCCCAGCGCCTGCCGCCGGGGCAGCGTCTGACGCAGGACTGGCCGGTGCTGGATCTCGGCGCGCAGCCGGAGGTGACGGCGGCGCGGTTCCGGCTGGATATCGACGGGGCGGTGCGCCATCCGCTGTCGCTGCGGCTCGATGAATTCATGGCGCTGCCGCAGCAGGACAGCGTGTCCGACATGCATTGCGTCACCCAGTGGTCGCGCTACGACAACCACTGGCAGGGCGTGGCGGCGCGGACGCTGCTGGCGATGGTGGTGCCGCGGGAGGCGGCGAAGCATGTCGTGCTGCACGGCTATGACGGCTATGCCACCAATCTGCGGCTGGAGCAGTTCGATGCCCCCGATGTGCTGCTGGTGCACCGCTGGGAAGGGGCCCCGATCAGCCGCGCGCATGGCGGGCCGGTGCGGGTGATGGTGCCGCGGCTGTATCTGTGGAAGTCGGCCAAGTGGATCCGGCGGATCGAGATCGTCGCGCACGACAAGCCGGGGTTCTGGGAACGCAACGGCTACCACAACAATGCCGATCCGTGGCGCGAGGAACGCTATGGCTGAGCTGGGGCGGCGGGCGGTGTTGGCAGCATGTGCGGCGGCGGCAGGGAGGGCGGAGGCGATGATGGCGCAGGTGGCCTGGGACTTCGAGTTTCCGTCGATCGCGGGCGGCACGCTGGATCTGCGGACGTTGCGGGGGCGGGTGCTGCTGGTGGTCAATACCGCCAGCTTCTGCGGCTTCACGTCGCAGTATGCCGGCTTGCAGGCGCTGCACACGGCCCGCCAGGCGGCGGGGCTGACGGTGATCGGGGTGCCGTCGGGCGATTTCAACCAGGAGGCCGGCAGCGACGCGCAGGTGAAAGCGTTCTGCGACGCGCAGTTCGGCATCGACTTCCCGATGACCACCATCCAGCACGTGCGCGGGCCGGCGGCGCATCGCTTCTACCGCTGGGTGAAGGGCAGCCTGGACTGGGAGCCGGGCTGGAACTTCAACAAGGTCTTGATTGGCCGGGACGGCTTCATCGCCGGCGTGTTCGGATCGTCGGACACGCCGGCGGGGGCGAAGCTGACGGCGGCGATCGAGAAGGCGCTGGCTGTCGCGTCGCCGCCGGTACCGCCTCCGGCGACCAGGCTCTAGATGTCGCTGCTATGGAGGTTGTCCCTCCGGAGCTGAGTTGGTTGGCTGTGGTTGCGAGGCCAACACCCAGCAACTCGGAGCCCCGGATGGACAGCCATGA
>JBIPLY010000571.1:0-51626 GCA_044369385.1 Acetobacteraceae bacterium
CCGTAATATTTCAGTGCTGGGCGAGATACTTGCATTATATTTCTCCATCCGCTAAGATGAAGGAGTTGTTGGATAATGTGCATTGTTTTAGTTTGCTGATATCTCTCAACTCCTTCTTGTTTATTACTAATTGACGCGATCGCTATCTTCAAAAAAAGCGATCGCGTTTTTTGTTATGCCAAATAAATTGAGATTACCAACAAAAAGGATATGCCAACGATAACCACAGGGGGCATTATGCTTGACAGGTAAGTTAACAAAAGTAGTGGGCAAAAGAGTAGGAATCCAGACACAAATTGTCGGAATTGCCGAGATTGTTGAGAAGCACCGTATTTGAGTTTCATGGTTTTTTTAGGCTACTGCGTAGGTTGATTCTAGGTTTTCGACAATGTACAACTCGGACTCAATTAGTAAAATAATTTCTGATGCGTAAGAAGGGTCATTGGATTCAAGCATCTTTTCAATTTTTGAGGAAATACTTAAATACCCCTCTCCCATAATTGACTCAACAACTTGAACCGACGCTAAAGTTCTTTTTATTTCCCCAACATCTTTTAGTAAAGTCTTTTTACTTGAGGAATAGAAACTATTTTTTTTCTCGATAGTTTCTAAGTGAAACTTGAGATTTTCGAGAATGTCAAATTTAATCTCTGATATTTTTTCAATCAACCCATTACAAACCTGTTGAACCTGTCCAGAGATACCCCAGTATTCTTGTTGTTTGGTGTTTAGTTGGGCAATTTTAGCCTTCTCTAATTGGGCTTCTCGCACTACTGACTTCAATCTGAGGTCTAACAACGCTGCGTCGTGGATACTGGGCATTTGGTATGGCCCTTCTATTATCGGGCCGAACGATTTTTCTATCATTGTTATAGAAGGGAATCGTTGTTGGTATTGAATTAGTTTTTGCTCTGAGCAGATGGAGTTTTCTTTGAGGATTTTACGAACATCTTTCAGATATTCTTGCAATCTTTTTGGGTACAATCCTTTAATTCTGTTTAATTCTCGTTGTGCCGTACCAACAACCTTTTCTTGGTATTCAGACAAGAATTTATCAAGATTGCTTCCAGGGATAATATTTTTGTAAACTCCAAAGGAAATCGCATATTTGTCGTACAGCTTTTCTTTTTGACTTACAACTTTATTATAGGAAATCCGCAGATCCCCAAACACTTCGATTTCGGGTGATTTTCTTTTTGGAAATACTTCATTCCACACTTTGATAGTGTTTCTGTCAAGAATGTCTTCTAGTCTTATTCCTATCGAGGGTTTAGCACCCATTTGAATAGTTATCTGGCATGAATACAAGGTATCATCCAGAATCTTCAAATTCTTACTGATTTTGTCAGTTAATTGTTTCATTGTTTCGTGATTTGGTAGTTGTGTTTTTTTGGCTTACCTGTAACTGTCAACCAATGAAACCTATGATAAATCTCAGGAAAACAATTGTCAAGTATTTCGCTCCGTACCTACGGAAGATTTTTTACAAGAAGTTCAAGGGGATGATAGCGCGAACCCCGAAGTGACTGAATAATGGGACTTCCAAGGACTTAACGTAACTGTCCTGAACGAATAATCGACTTTGGTTTTGTAACGAAATCGCAACAATCTTGGTATCGACAGGGAAACGGGAGACAAATTCAATTAGAAGGTATGGGTGCTTTTTGGATATCCGAGTTGAACGGGATGCCGATTTCCACTCAGAGGAAGATAAAGCCATGATAGTTGCAGGGGGAAGTTTGACGATTCCCACACTGGAATAGATTAGGAGTTCCCAGTTTTGGCTATCTGCGATCGCACTCAATTCAGGATACCGCTTAAATAAAGGGGGTTGATTGATTTCGACAACTTGCCTTTTTGTAACTGTGCGGGTACTGAATCGGTGTTGTAGATTGCAAAGCTGAACCTGCTTAACAGATTCAGATAAATTGGTTGATTTTCGTGAGAATTGGGCGAAGTATTGGGATGGGTAACGAGAACCGTAGAAAGGGTCTATTTTTTTGGTGTAAGGAATTTTGGCTTTGGGGTTGCTGATGTTGGGATGGGGAGAAATAACGGGATAGAGAGATCCCCAGGAATTATCTACAAAAGAAAACACAGGCTGTGAGACAAGATCCGCCGAGACATCCTCAACAACCCGTGAATCGGTATCAAAAGAGATTACATCAGCTATTGATTCTATCGTGTTTTGAGATTTTTGATAAAAGTCAAATAATATTCCAGGTTGGCAAACGCCTGTTTCTGTGATTCTGATTTCTTTAGATAACAAAATCCCTGCCCCGTAGTATCTGTAACTGGGGGCAGGGCTACTTGTAGGAGAAATGATGTTGATCCGCCCATGACTTAAACCGTATTCTACCCCAAAAGAAGTAGTTGGCAATATTTTTTTTTCTTTTCTAATAAAACCTAGATCGGAAGCAGACCCATATAAATCTCCATAATGGCAAAACAGGTCGGGATACATTGCCCAATTCTTTTCCTTTACAACGATCTCCTCTTTGATTATTTTTGTTGTTCGGACAGGGTAAACATCTCCATAATGGTGTCCATCTAGGTCGTAAATAGTCTTGTAGATTGGTTTTTGATCGGGAGCAGGAATTAAGTTGAATCCGTTATTACTTAGTGGAACCCACCCTACAACCGTAGGAATTACGCCGACTTCCCAAATTTCCTGATTTAATTCCATGACTTCAGGGAAGATACGATGCCATTCTTCTTCTGTTAAGTCGTGGAAGTGCATCCAGGGTCTTAAAACTCCCATTCGGGATAAGTCTCCTCGAATGGGGGGATCGGGTTGTGAATCGTAGGCTAAGTTGCGATCGCAATATTGACTTCCATAAAAGTGATCGCTCAATGGAAGTAAGGTTTTTTGACGAGAGGGAAATCCTTGAAGACTAGGATAATCCCCAAATCCTACTTTTTGGATTTGAGTGAAGGGTTGGGTTCTATAGGCATCATAGCGATCGCCGTAACCAATCCATCCAGGGAATTGTTCTCTAATTAAACGCCCGATGGGATATTTGATTTCAAAGTATTGGCGATCGTAAGCCTTGTCAAATAGCAACCAAAGTAATACTGCTTCCCTAACTCCGGTTTCAGTTCCCTTGAATTGCCAGTATTTCCAAACCCGTTTAATAATTTGACGTTTTGCCCACACGGGCCAATTAGGATTAATCCCAATTCCCAGATAATGTCTCCCGACAATCCCTAAACCAACAAATTGTCCTAGCCAATCTAAATTAGGAATTGCGATCGGGCTATCGACATCGAAGTAGCGCGATCGGGTGGCAACGGTGTTATGCAGTTCATCTAATGGGGGTTGAACTCCAATATCACAGAAATGTTGAAGCAGCCCAATTTCATCTGCTAATCGGGCATATATTGGGAGGTTATCGTAGAATCGGCGGAATAATTGTTGGGTCATTTATGGATTATTAATTCTCTTTATTTTAGTGTGATCAAAGAAGAAATTTCTTAACCTTTCTATTACCTCTGGCTTAAATGTCCTATCAATACTGGCTGTAAATTGTTCAATTTCCGCGATCGCTTCTTCAACCCATTGACCCATCTGCTCTGGGTTTAAACCTTTAGGTAATTCACCGTGAACCAAAATTGGAGCCAATCTACCATAACCATCCTTTTCATTGGGAGTCATCTTGGCAACAAACTTTTCCTTGTCTTTTGCTATTTTGATTTCGTCACCCAACGATTCAAATTTATTCTTATTTAAGAAATTATCAATATTCCTTGTGATTGATATCCGTTTAGAATTATTTTCGGTACTTCCATGGGGCAGATCAATACCTTTGGATGTGTATATATCTGGGTTTAGATTATCTAAATCTTGTGCCGAAATATCAAGTTTTGGCTTACCCAGTAAGAATCTTCTTGCTAACTCGTTGGTTTTGAGTTGTTCAACCCATTTAGCTTCTTGTCTAACTAATTCCCTGGTATGATTTTCTATTTTTGGTTTAAGTTTGTCTTTATTTGTAAGCCATGTTTTAAAATCGTCCAATGTTTCCGGTTGAAATGTTCTACCAAATATAGATCCAAATTGCTTGACTTCATTTATAGCTTCGTCTACCCATTGATCCATCTCTTTAGGAGTCAACCCTTTTGGTAAATCACCTTGAACAAGGATAGGCATAAATCTTCCACCTTCATCTAATTCGATACCAGTGATTTCCGCTAAAAAACTTTTGTTATCACTTCTTATACCTAGTTCGTGACTAATAGCAATTTTTTTACCTTCTATTTTAGAAGCACGACTAGCTATTGCCATTTGTTTTAGTCTATCAAATTGTTTTTCATAAGGAATACCTTCCAATATATCAGGATCTTCAGGTAAAACAACTCCTTTAGACATATAATGATCTGGGTTGATATTATCTGCGTTTTGAGCAGAAATATCAAACTTTGGTTTCCCCAAGTTTGATGACGCTCGATTGGCGACCCTCTCTGGCCCTCTGAAGAAATCTTTTAATCCTTCTATGGTTTCTGGTTTAAATGTCCTATTGATATCTGTAGTAAATTGCTCAATTTCTTGAACTACTTCATCAATCCATTGTTCCTTCTGTTCGGGATTGAAACCTTTTGGTAATTCACCATGAGCTACGATAGCCGAGCCTCTACCCGCCTTGTCTAATTCGTTTGGCATAATTTCTAATGTAAACTCCTTGTCTGTTATCCCTATGTTTAAATTATTTATATCTCTAATTTTTTTCTCTTTACCACGGCTTCTTATTTCGGAAGCATCAAAAACCACTTTTCTTCTTTGTTCTATATCTAAGTTGTCGTTACCCTTGTATCTCAAATGATCTTGACTTTCATTGTCTAAGTTTTGTGCGTAAAGATATAACTTCGGTTCACCTAAAGTTTCTAATGATTTTTTAGTTTGTTTAGCAAAAGCAATTTTATTATTAACCCCCGTAACCAATCCCCCTGCCAAAGCACCAGCAACCATACTAGCCCCAATCCGAACAGCAGGGTTATTAATCTCTAATTTATCCAAACCCTTCTGTACCGCAAAATCCGCAGCTTCTCCAAGTGCAACAGAACTCAATACAGTAGCCCAATTCACGCTTTGAGCCAGGAATAGAGGAATCGCAACTTCAAATCCCAATGCAATTGCCAAGCTGACACCAATCGGAATCGAAGCAGCAGCGGCTTTGCCGATTAGTTCATCCCGCTTACTAAAATCTTCAGGAGAATCCAGGGCTTCTTTATAAGCCGCATATTGAGCAACCCTAAATTCCATTTTCTCATTGAAATTGGCATCTTTGGGAGGTTGCGCTAAATTCGCCTTCCTAATTGCCTGCGCCATCGGGCTTTTATCATCCCCATATTGATCGGCAAATTCTTTGGTCGCATTGGCAATCCATTCATCTAATTTTTCAGTTAGTTTAGGATTCAATCTGGCTTGAGTTGCTAAATTACTAATTAATTTCGCCATCGGTAAACCAGTGGCTAATCCCGCCCTCTTTCTGAACTCAGGATCTTTTACCAGGGATTGAATTGTATCACCTGTCAGATCAAATCCTTGTTTCAGAATAGCAGTTGTATCCTGAACGGATTGCTTAATAGATGAACCTTTTGATGCAAACCGTCCCGTCATATCCCTGGTGACAACTTTTGCATTTTTTAACCAATCTGCTTCGTATTCCTTAGCAGCTTCCGCCTGTAACAATCTCTTGACAATTAAACTTCGGGATTGGAACTCTAGGATTAGACACAATAATTCGGTATTGTTTTGCATAGATTTTTGGTAATCAAAAAAACCCCGAAAAATTCGAGGTTTTGACAATATATAGGTGTACAAATCTAACCTCTACACTAACACATTAGAAGCGATCTCTTGTGTATTGATCCATAGCGGTGGCTTGCATAATTTCAGCGTCATCATAACTGATCGACATCTCTAAAGTTGCCATGTCCTCGCCATCCATATCGAAGTCAGGTGCAGTTAGCGACTTAGGGAAACATCCTGCTAATTTAAGTTTAACAGGTAGAACACCTGCCTCTTGAAATAATCGGTGGTACACGATTACTGCATTTTTTTTGTAACCAGGATCGATCCCTATGATTAGACCTGCGGTTGATACGTCACCCTGTAAAACACCTGTCAATCCGCCGTTACCCACAATTGACGATACAGATGTTGTAGTTGCCCTGTCGACACATCGTTGAAACCAATTAATATATTCATAGCGAGTATCGTTATCAGCAAAGTCAAGTGTGATATTAAACTCACCACTATTAACTCGACCAATTGGGATCACGGTTTTGTCGGGACGCTCTGCGGTATTGATCTCAATCGTAATATTATCGCGGGTGATAATATTTGCAGAATTCGTCATTCCTTCAACAATAAACCGTTGCTTATTTTGAGGGAAAGGATTTTTTGAAAGTGTTGCTTTTCTCATGTCAATAGCCTACCTAAGTTGTTACAGAAGAACCAAACCGAGAAACCAAAGATTCGGGGCCAATTTCTAATTCAAGCCTTTCTAAGATTCCAGTTGGGAACCAGGAATAAAAAAGCTTCAATTTTCCATTGGCGACTTGAAGAAATACATCAACTCCTTGTTCGCCCACAGAAGGGACTGTAGCAAATCTTACAGCTTGATCAAATGTCAAATATCGACTGTAGACTCCTTTTTGGTATTCTTCTTTAGCAAATCCCTCTAACGCCAGCAATAACCGATCCGACATCTCGGGTTGATTGGGTCGGAATAATTGTTGCAATAAAGGCTGGGCTTCCAGAAAAATTCTGACGTAGTTACTCTGCGTTCTTCGGACATGAAGAAAGGTATAAATTGAGTTTTGAGCAGGGCATCGGCTACCAAAAATAATAATCTGCCCACCGAAATATTTAATCGGTTGAATCCCTGCTAAATTCAAGATCCCTTCCTCTCTTGGATTGGGTGTGAAAGGTAGTTTGGAGATCCGCCCCAATACCGCATTTAATCCAGCCGCAACATAATGGTATCCCCTGTATCGAGAAGCCATGGCACTTTCCAATCCCATGATGTCTCCAGAGATGGAGATCATGCGATCGCCTCTGGAACGAGGGTTGGGAATAAAGGCGTAGCTAGGGAAGGCAACAGAAAGATGATCACTGCGCCCTAAATCTAAATTGACATAGGATTCAGCAACAGCAACATTGTTAACGAAGGCAGGAATTTCAGCACGGAACTCAAAGGCAACGGATTCAGCATAAGCAATCCCCGCTTTCTGCACAGATAAATCATTAACGCCAGGAATTGCGAAGCGCACCAATCCAACGTTTAACCCATAAACCGCTTGCTCAAGGAAATTGAGGTCTGGGTCAAGGTAGCGAGTGAAATGGTAAGGTTGCATCATCGAGGAGTCGCCGTCGTAACCACCTTCAAAATATTGAGGAAAGGAAACGATGAAGCGATCGCCTTGACTGGCATAACGAGTTAAATCAACCCCCGAATCAAAAGAAAGATAACCTGATTTGGTGAGCTTACTTCCGGCAGTTAGATTGACAGAGAATCCTTGAGTCAAGGACAATTCAGTATCACCAATCACCTGACGAACAGTTCGGATTTCACCAGCAGGAGAAACAACCAAATCCCCAGCAGCAACAACAGAACGAAAAGCAGTCCCCGATCCTGTTACAACAGACCCCATGGTAGAAACAGTTCCCGCTAGAACAACAGGGGATTTAGCTTGTTTGACTCGGAGGGCGTTTCTGGCGTAGCGATAGGGATTGGGGTAGATGTAATTCCCAACACTGGCTTGATAATCAAAATCCCCAATGGTATAAATACGTTGTTGGGTTAAGGATAAAATAGTCCCACTGCCATTAGCAGGTCGGACATCATTTGACATCGCGGTTGTGTAGCTTGCCGTACTCCCATTCCAAAAAGATTTAGCTCGAACCCAAGACAAGTAATTCTCGGTTCCTGTTCGGTAGGCAACATTGGTATTGTTAACCAGGGTTTCAACAAATAAAGAATCACTGGGATCTAAAGAAGCATCTGCAATAGATACGACGAGAGAGTCATTGAACCGGATTTGTAGACTAAAGTGGGTTTCTGGGTAAGCTGTCCCCTGACCAATCTCTACACTCAATCCCGTTTTCTCAGGAGGAATTAGGGAGATTTTAGCAACTTGACTTTGTTTAGCAAGTTCCGTGTCAACAAAACTACCATAAAAAGGTTTGGCAACTTTAAATCGATCTGCCTGAATCTCCGTAACAATTGCCCCGTCTCCACGACGATTGGGGTCAATAATTTTTTCCCCAGACAAAAGTTCACTCAGTAAATCACCGTCAACAACATCTACCCAGTAATTGTCTAAGTAGGCAACCGTTCCAACATTGACATCGGATTCAAACCCAGACTCCAGTAACAAGGAAGTGTTACTAACCACACTAGCTACTGTTCGGACAACTTCGATTCCATTTACCAAACAATAAAGTTTGTCACCTGGAGCAACTTCCACTAGGAAGGTAGTATTATTTCCAACAACTTCTAAATTATCTTTTTCCAGAATTGTTGCTGTAACACCATCAACGATAAATGGTGATTCAATCGTTAGAGACGTATTAGAAGTAATTGAGGTAACTCGCCGAGATTCACCCGCGTAGTAGACCGGATCTCCAACTTTCAAATCACTAGAAAATCGAGTTCCAACCCCAATAACCGTAGTCCCGCTAATCGTTACAGTCCCCATCATTGAAATCAATCTTTGAAATTCAATTGTTCCAACTAGGTTTTTGTGACGAGAATAAGTTGCTAATCCAGACAGGGTTAATGGCCCAGACACACCATCTGCAAATAGATCGTATTGGGAACCAATCGTAAAAACAACTTCTCCGCTTATCGGGTTTGAAGCGGTGTTGGCGATCACCTGATAAGTTTTATTGCTTCCCGAAAATTCGATATTTGCATCGACCAATTCGTTAGCAAAAATACCTGGTGCAACAATCGTAAAAGTTTTCGCTGTCGCAACAACAACAGTCGAAAAAGGCACGATTTTACGATACCCACCCCATCGACCTTGGTTCGCGGCTTCCAACTCTAAAATTTCCGTCCCTAACCGATTTTTGACAACGATTTTAGCAGGACGAGCATTTTCTAGCTCAACCCGCGTAATCCATGTCATAGCACCGCTTCCAGCACTATTAAAAAATCCATCAATTGCATCAGGACAAAGATGACTGGCATCAGGATATAAATGCCACGATGAATCTTTTGGATCTCCCGCAATTTGTAAATACTGCTCTTTAGAAAGATAGGGAATTGCGACCCCCATAGGGCCACGCTTCTGAACTCCAAAAAAAGCTGTTGTGCCGTATCTCGAATCAATTACGATTTGATTCCCTGAACGTTCGATAACAGCCAGACCTGCCGCACCAGCAGGAGGGCCAAATACACGCACAGATTGTAAATCTGCCATTGATATCTCCTAAGTAAAAAAACGAGCTTCCTTTTTGTTTTAGGAAACCCGTTTTAGGTTTGAATTAAATTAATAGAATTAAGATTTATGCGGAATGAAGTCGTGGTACTCCAGTCCCAAAATATCCCCGTTCTCGAATCAACAAAACACGCTGTTGAATTGAGGGCTTACCTCCCTTGGTCGGAATTTTAGCTGTTGAAAGCAAGTAGTTTTCCGACTCAATTTTGTTCAGTTGTTCGTGGGTACATTTCAAGAGTGGATCATCAGAGTCAATCATTACACATCCGGTCAGAACCAGAGATTGATCGTAGTTCAATCCTTTGACATACTCCTGAATTAATTTAACCTCATCATCGCTCAAAAAACGAGGCTCGGTCGAAATAAAAATAGAAGTATCGTCAGGATTGTTCGATGACTTAATCCCCAGAAAATCAAGGGGATAGGGAACCTGTAAAGGTTCTCTCGCATTTTTGAGTTGAGCTTGTCTAAACATAAGATAATGTGACTAGATTTTCGGGAGTCATAAATTTAGCGGTTGCCGCAGCATAAACCCATAATCCAGGTGCTTTCAAAGCCAAAAAAGGTTCTTGCTGGGTTTGGTATAACAATTTAAAAAATTGACGATGCTGTTCCTCTGCACCACTAATAAAGAACAGGTAATGACCCGTGATATAACCGTCAATCGGGGCTGTAGCATTGATCGCATGGTTATCCACACGATGAATTAATGTAACCGCCAAGTCAACCCCAATTTGCAGAAAGTTATCTTTATGATCCTGGGACAAGGTGATTTGAACTGGTGCTACTACTGGCATAGCCGATTATCTCCTTTTCAAATGTAATCTATCGGCGCTGAAACCAATACAACTTCAATAGTGACTTTGTTTTCAGGCTTCACGAATTTTCCGGTTGGACTCGCGTAAATCGTCAAACCCCTGAATCGAGAAGGAATAACTGCGCTATAGCTGTCACCAAACAAATATTTCAGAAAGATCAGATGTTCGCTCATGGTTCCTTCGATAAAGAAAATGAAGTGGCCATTGCTATACCCATCAATCCGACAAGCTGTATGGTGGAGGAGGTCACCGGAAATCCTGTAAACATCGTCAGAACGAATACCTTGTTCCGACAATACTTCTAACTGCTTCTCATTTAGTCGCAAACGACTATCAATGCTGGGCATTTGGTTGTCCCCTAGACGCAAAAAACGGGGCAGAGAATAAATCTCCGCCCCGTTTTAGGATTTCTTTTTGTTATGCTCAATTATACACGATCTAAAAGTCAAATGTCATACATTACCCCTGAAGCTGTTCAAAAACGATTAATCTCTCTAGGCGATCGCACTCCTGAAACAGTCCCATCATTCGACGCGATCCAACTTATGATTGATGATATCGAATATCGGATCGATACTTGGTTGGGTTATTCGCCGTTACCGAAGGAGTACCACACCACGATCATTCCGAACCATATAGGGTATTTGAATATCAATAGCCAAGCCCCTCCTACAAAGGTTTTGGAGGTCAAACGGATTCACCCTGTATTTGGGGGAACGACTTTAACTAATGCCTATTGGACTTGGGACGGCAAGCGCACTATTGAAATTATTTATGTAATGGGAATAAGCTCGTCGGGATTAAACTATGAAGTCCGTTACATAGCGGGACTGAAAGAAATTCCTCCTATTTTCGAGAATGTCGCATTTGCCTTGTTACGTCACTCTGTTAAGAATAATTGCGATACTTTTTCCTTAGAAGAACCAACAAGGGATTTGACCAGCGTAAACCTACCAGGGGGCATGAGTCAGCAATTCAAACTTGGGGAAAATAAAAATGCTTCACTTGGAACTTGGTTTGAGCGCTTTGTTCAACCATTGGGTCGATATAAACACAGGATTAAGGTTTAGAATGGAATCAACTCGAACCAGAGGTAGAAATTTCTGCCTCTATTTTTATATAAAAATCTATGCAAAATAACACCGAACTATTGTGTTTAATCTTGGAATTTCAATCTCGAAGCCTGATTGTACAAAGTCTACTACAGGCAGAAGCCGCCAAGGAATACAAGGCTGATTGGCTAAAAAACACTGATACCGTAGTTAGAGACGGAACGGGACGATTTGCTAAAAAAGGAATGTCCATTGCTCAACCAATTCAAGATGCAACTGCCATCCTAAAGCAAGGATTCGATCTGACAGGTGACACAATTCAATCACTAATTAAAGATCCTGAATTCAGAAAACGTGCCGGGATTGCTGCGGGTTTACCGATGGCGAAATTGATTTCTAATTTAGCGGCTCAAGTTAATCTAAATCCTAAATTAACGGAGAAGTTAGAAGAATGGATTGCCAGGGCGACTAAGGAATTTGCTGACCAATACGGGGATGACAAAAACCCGATGGCACAGGCAATCCGCAACGCCAATTTAGCCCAACCACCCAAGGATGCGAGTTTTAATGAAAAGATGGAGTTCCGGTTTGCCCAATATGCGGCTTACAAAGAGGCACTAGAAAGTCCTGAAGATTTCAGTAAACGAGATGAAATAATTGGCAAGGCTGCGAGTGCTGCAATTCCAATTGGGATTAGTTTGGCAATTGCGTTAGGGTTTGAAGTGGCTATCCCTTTATTTATGGCTCAGGGTTTGAATTGGGGAACAATTTTAAGTTCTGTAGCTATTGGCGAAGCTGCGGACTTTGCAGTACAAAAGGGTTTGGATAAGTTGGAAATTAATAACCCTGCTGTTCGGATTGGGGCTAGTATGGTTGCTGGGGCTTTGGCGGGTGGTTTGGTTACGGGAGCCAGCAACATCAATCTCAAGAAATACATCAAAGAGAATTTTACTGTAGAAAGACGAATTATCAATAATCATAGAGGTTTAGGTAAAAAAGTAAAAGCATCGTCAGTATTCACTGGATTAAAAAGGGAGCCTTCTAATCAAGTTAAATCAGCTAAAATAAACAGCCAGGATATAGATGATTTTATAGAAAAGTCTGACATCACTTATCTATCAAAGGATTATATTTTTGGCTTTCATCGGATAGATAATAACGGGGATTGGGTTGATTCGGACGGCACAGTCTTTACGTTCGACAAAACGATGGATGCTAAAAATTTTTCTAGGTTCGTGGATGATGGGGGGGCAGATGATCGTATTCGTGATTTCTGGGTCGATACAGGCAAACACATTTCCTTCACAGAAAAAGAAGAATTTGAAAAAGTTGGATCTCTTTCGAGCAAGAAAAATGAGAATATCTGGGGCGACAATTACGACAAAGACGGTAAGTATATAATACCTACTGACTCCGATAACACGGGAGTTTCATTGACAAAATCAAAAGAAAGTATATCTTCAGAATTTAATGGATTTTATTCTCCTAGAGTCGATTACCTAAATAGACCTAGTTACAGTGCTTTCACTATTAGAACAGCAATAAATATATCGGAAGATGATGCGCTTGCGCTGAAAAATGAAAAAATTCACAGAAGTTTACATGATTATGTTTTTGAAAACTGGGAAAAAGTTAGAGAAAAATTAGACAAGGATATTTTTACTGAAGAAATAGGGAAGTTGTACGAAGTTAATGTCCCTGAATTCAAGAAGATGCTTAAAAATATATTAGAGGAAGTACATTTAGGGAAGAAAAATGCTATGGAATCAGTTGAGAATAAAGTCGAACAAGATACTGAAGATTGGGCTAAATGGGAAGCAGAACAAAAAATTATGGAAGAAGCTGACCGACTAGCCAAAAAAGAGATTAAGGAACGACGTGAAAAAGAAGCCGAGCGTAGAGCTAAAGAATACGACCGTGCAATCAAAGAAATAGAAGAACGAGAGGCTAAAGAAGATATTGCAAGAGAACAAAGATCTAAGATTAGAGACAAAGAGATGGCAGAACTAGAGATTACGAGACAAAAAAACAAGGAAGAGGCTGAACGCATAGCTAAAGAAGTAAAAGAACGAGAGGCCAAAGCGGAGGCGGAACGTAAGATTGTAGAGCAAAAAAACAAGGAAGAAGCTGAACGTATAGCCAAAAGAAAAGCAATACTTATGGAGCGAGAAAAACTGGAATCCGATCCAGAAAATATCAAAACATTGTTGAGAAAAGCGAATAAATTAAAACGCAACGATCAACTACAAGAAGCGATTGATATCTATGAAGAAATCTCGAAAATAGACCCAAATCATGTCATTGCTTTAGATCTCAAATCCGAACTACTTGAAGATTTAGGAAAGACAGAGGAAAAGGCTGCGTTAGGTAAAACAATAGCAAAAATAAACCCAGGCAAAAATATCAGACAATGGCATAGAAAAGCAGGTTTTTTAGATCGGGAAGGGAAATACGAAGAAGCTATTGAAGCTTACAAGGAAATCCTAAAATTAGACCCAGAAGAAGAATCTGCTAAAGAAGAAGTGAAGCGTCTATTGTTAAAAATCAACAAAAAAGATTAACTATGATAAACGATTGGTTTGATATTGAGGCAATGCGACAAGTTTGCAAAGAACAAGGTAATCTATTAAAACTTTGTCATCGCAAAGTTGTTCAACCTGCCCAACCGCAATATAATCTACCCGAACAAATTAATTGGGTATGTACTCCGGTGACGGGTTACGCTTATCAACAGAGGTTTAGCGCGATCGCAACTTCCGTCAAAACTGTAGAAGACAAAGACTGGAATATCTGCTTAATTCCTGGCCCTGATTTTAATGAGTCAATGATTACGCCTGAAACTATGATTGAATTTCAGGGGGTAAAGTATTATCTGGAAATGAAGGATATTATTATCAGTCGAGGTCAGAAAATTTTGTACAAATATCTTATTAAAAATGAGGCTCCGACAATTGTTGCACTGAAATAAAAAAAGCGATCGCACTTCTTTACGAAATGCGATCGCTTAATTAACAGTCCAGACATGGACAAATTTCGTCTTCCGAACAAATTAGGTAAATATCTCAAATTTCATGTTATACTTTCCTTGGATTTGGTTTGTGAATAATTTGGTGGAAATGAATATAGAAGCGATCGCACTTTTTAGATATGCGATCGCTTTTTGTTTTTAAAGCCGTGAGAAATTCGTCATTCTTTTTTCTTGCTGTGTATGCCATAATAAAAGAGAGAAGAAACATTAAGTCACCCCAAGATAACTTGGGGTTTTGTTAATATTCGCTATAAATCAAAACCTAAAAAAAGGGGTCACTAGGATTCCTTTTTTTAGGTTATTGGATTGTGTGACGACCCGTTCATTTTACCGCAAAAACTATGGTTGACAACCCCATAAAGCCAACAAATACTACAACAACTCCCACGCCAAATCAAGCAACGGATAGTAAAAAAGCAGAGGATAAGCAACAAAGTTCTGGGTTAAATGTTGTTCAGCAAGTTGCGGAAGTATTTCCTGAATTTAAAGACAATATTGTTAAATATTTTCCGCTTCTAGCTAGAGAAGCGGCTCAAAATCAGATGACCAGCGTTAATCATTTGATCGCTATCTGCGGGACTTTATATGCTGAATGTGGATTTGAACCAAAAAAAGAAGGGGGTGTAGTTGATTGGGTTACATACGATAATCCACCATCTCCTGTAGGTAGAGGGTTTATTCAGTTAACAGGACTCTCTGGTTATGAGGCTTGTAAAGAATATTTTAAAATTGATTGCCTAGCTAACCCCGACTTAATTTTAGAACCCAATCTTGCAGCAAAAATCTTCTGTTGGTATTGGTGTGCATCACCCAAACCATCAGCAGGGGGATATGATATGCGTCCTTACGCCGAGCAAGGAGATTGGGATAATGTTCGGAGTATTGTTAACGCTGGGCATCCTGATTTAATTCATAAAGCTACAGCTAGTCCTCAATTTTTTGAAGCAATCGAACGAGGGAAGGCGGGGTTTAAGTTTGGAATTGATCCTAGTGCTATTCCCCTTCCTGGTACTTATGGTGCAAATGATTTTGATACGGGCGGTGCTGCTCACAAGACAATGATTCAGCAAAACCCAACATCCCAATTATCTGCTTTGGAATATGCGTTGGGATTGTATGCGGCAGAAGCTCATAAGTCGATTCGGGCTGATTTGGTTTTGGATTTGGCGGGTCAACCGGATATCTTGAATTTAGATGCTCAAACTACTTTTAAGATGAAGGGTTTGGGGCAGGATTTAGATGATACCTATACAGTGGAATCGGTATTATTCATCTTTGGATATACTGCGGAGGCTCATGTAAAGGCTTATAAACCAGATCCTAAAATGGGAACTCCTCAGATTTTAAAAGGGGATGCCAATAAACCCGATGTTTCACAAGGAACTAATCAAAGACCTGATTTAACGGGGTTGAATAAAAAGATTTATGATGCCGCCGTTGCAGCCAAGGGACGTTCTTCTGCTGAGGGGCCAGGAGGGGGGAATGTTGCCTGTGCTTGGGCAGTTAATTTATTCGTGATTCAAGTTATTGGGCTACCTATGTTGGGGGGAGAAGCGGGGATGGCTTCTGTGGTTTCCTGTGTTCAGGATATGGAAGGGGGTCGAGCGCAAAAGGTTTCGAGAGATCAGGCGATCGCGGGTGATATTTGGGTTGGTTTTGATATGGCACACATTGGAATCATGATGGACAAAACTACTGTTCTGTCTAATTCTTCATCGAAAGCATCCTTCAGTTGGGAGGATAATATTGATTCGGTTAACGGGTTTTATGGTGGTTCTGAGCATGGAATTTACCGTTTGAACAAATAAAAAAGACCCGCTATAATTTAGCGGGTCTTTTTTTGATCTATTTTTATTTACTCGTCATCTTCATCCTCGTCCTCGTCATCTTCATCCTCGTCCTCGTCCTCGTCATCATCATCTTCATCCTCATCCTCGTCCTCGTCCTCATCTTTGGCAATATCATTTATATAGTTAATATTGTCATTGAGGTGGTTTAGCGAACAAGTAATATTATGCGCTAAATGAAATGTTCTGAGGCAATGATCTCCGGCAGAACTAGAACTTTTTAATTCTGAAAACGGATAATCTACAAGACTCTCCATGATTTCTTTTACTTGGGAAATAATACCAGGTAATCTTTTTTGTAGCTTTAGAATCTCGTAAATTTCAGATCGATAAATTTTTTTGGTCATTTGATTTATTTTAACTCAACTATAGAATTTTACTATCAATAATATTAAAAGTCAATGGGTTCTAAACAACAAATAATTAACATTAAAAACATTGATTTATTTGATAAAAATGTGATAAAATACTTGACTTTTATATAAGAATTTGTTATATTAATGATATAGGAAAAGAACAAATCTCCACAAAATATTTGTTACTTCCTAATCAACAATAAACAAGGAGAGCAGAAATGTTCAAATCTATTATTTCAAATTTTCAGTCTTTCGGCAAAAAAGTCGTTAGCAAGATTGTCGCCTTTGTAGGTGGGATTTTCGGAGTAAAACCACAAGTGGTTGAATCCGCCGTCCCTCCACAAGTGGTAGAACAAGTTGCAAATAAAACCGAAGCTCAAACTGAAGAAAAAGAAGGTTTTGTAAAGAAAACACTAAAACAAGCCTTCCAAATCGCCAAAAAAGTCGCAATAGCGACAATAAAAGCGGTTTATGCAGTAACAGTTGTTGCTGCATTCGTAGCATTCAACTATGCCTGTTACACCCTGATATCCACAAGCGGAATGATCGCCTTGATCGTCTCGATGTGGCAAGCGGGAGGAGTGGCAGAACTAGGAGTAATTCTCCTGGCAAACATAGGTGCTTGCGCTGTCCAAATTCTTTCCTTTGAACTCTTGACCTGGGCTTTAAGCCTGGTAAGTTCAAAGAAAAAAACACCTGTGATTCCAGTTGAAGTAGTGGTCGAGGTCGATCTCGCTACCACACAACCAACAGTTATCGCAACTCCAGAAGTTGTAATTACTGCCCCCGCAGTAGTCGCAACACCCACACCAGTTACAACAACTGAAACAGAAGTTGTATTAACTGCGGTTGATTCTAGTCCCGCAGCGATCGCAACTCCTACAAAAGAAGTTACACCTGTTGTAATCGAAATCGAAGATGAAGATGAAGTTGAAGAAACGGTTGATTCTAGTCCCGTTCCTCCTACAAACATCAATCATCCTCTGTCAATGTTATTCGTCTTAGACGAAGCGACATTAACAAAAGAGCTAACAGAGCTAAACATGGAAGCAATCAAGAAAATGATTGCAGCGTTAAACTCGCACCTAAAAGCTCCCCAGAAGGTGAGCAGTCACCCTCCAAAAAACACCCCAAAAGGTGAGGGAAAAAATGTTTTGATTAACCGCATCAAGCGGCAAGTCAAAGACATTCGGGCTAACAACCAAATGGTTGCAGCCTAAATCAAAAAACCCTGGTAGCTCCTCAGTTGCCAGGTACAACACACGCAACACAAACTAAACAATTAGGAGAAATTCAAATGTTTTTCACAGTATTTGCAGCAACTTTAACAGCTTTAGTAGCTTACCAAGTCATCGGACTATTAATTGGAATCGGAATTGGATTGGTTACTACTCAATTAGCTCGTTAAAACAAAATCCTGGTAGCTCCTCAGTTACCAGGTTACGAACAAAACACACACTATTTTTAGTTTAGGAGAAATCAAATGTTTTTAGCAGCTTTCGCAGGCGCAGTATTCGGCGCAATTATAGCGCCCATAGCAATCCCCATCGTGGGAACGCTAATGTACTTCGCACAAAAAGCCTTAGAGAAGGCTTTCGGAAAACAACGCAAAACTCAGTTCGTAGAAGTTTAATGGAAATCATACTTTTCGCCTCGAACGTATTGGCCTTTATCGGGCTAGTCGTAATGAGTGCAATCGCATACAACGCGACTCGCTAAATCAAAATCCTGGTAGCCCCTCGGTTGTCAGGTCAAAACCAAAATTCACGCATAAATCAAGAAGGAAAAAAATCTATGTTTTTATTAGGAATGTTGGTCGGAGTAATCGCTGCTCCCGTCTTTTGGACTGGCACAGTAATCGGAGCCTTGTGGCTCTACAAAAAAGTTTCTGATTACAAGAAATCAGCAAACTAAAACCTAAAAACCCCATTTAGCCCAAGCGCAAATCCGGCTAGATGGGGTTTTTGTTTGCCAAATATTTCCTCCCGTAGATACGGAATATTTTAATTACCTCATACGCTCAACAAATTCCCGCATAATTTGACGAATTTCCATTTTTGCTTGAGGCGATCGCAACTTATTCAAGAAATCACGATAAACATCCTCTCCAGTTTCACCCTGAACGATAATATCCCCAAAGTTCAAATTAATATTAAATTCCTGTCCTCCCGCAGATTCAGATTGAGTTGGGGGGAAGAAGGGAACAGGAGCAAATGTAGGCGATGCCATGATTTGAGGAGTTGATATTACGCTTGCTTTATCTGTATTAATTGCGTCAAGTAAAGGAAGATTGGCTTTAGTTGAGGAGGCATTAATTACATATTCTCCAGGTGAGAGTTTTGCGTGAATACGATCTCCTGTACTTGTTCCCGATCCTTTAACTAAACCCCCAGTTGCATAACCTGGGGGTTTTTCTGTTTTAGGTTGACCCCCAAATAAACCACCGACGAAAGGAATAGATGAAATCGAGTTAATAACAGAAGAAATTACCCACCAAATTCCTTCAAATATTTTCTTGATAACAAAAGCAACTCCAATAATTACAGCACAAACACCTGAAATCAAGAGGATTACAGGAAGAATTGGAGCTATTGCGATCGCAATACCAGTAATAGCTCCTCCAATCATTGTCAATACTGACGCAACCCCTGTAATCAAAAAGGGTGTTACAAATACAATCCCTGAAATTATTCCACTCACGATCACACTAATAGAGCCAATTAAACCTGCTATCGTTGCAAAAGCAGAGACAATCCCAGCTAGAACTGCACCAAAGTTCAGGACTGCTACAATCCCTCCTATAGTTGCACCAATAATTAGAATTGATTTTATGAGTTCCCAGGTAAAGGATAAAATCGTTTTAATAACGTTGACAGTAAAAATCAACGATTTAACTATTAATTGGATTCCCCAGGAAATAGTTGTAATTAAGAAGTTAAGGGATTTTACTAGAATCCGAATCGGGAACAGCAAAGCATTGACAACTGCCGATAAAACATCAGATAGATTCAAAACACTGTTGCCGACATCAATACCAAATAGTTTCAGGATTGGGTCAAAGATTGAGATAACAGTAGAAACTAATTCCCCAAAGACAGAAGCGATCGCTCTTACTTCCCTGTCAATCGTAGTAAAAATACTACCAATCGCAGCAAAGAAGCCTCCGAACAAATCCCCAAAGAACTTCTTAAATGCCCAACCCACACCATAGATTAAATCACGGATTCCTAAGAAGTTGGATTTAAAGGCTAAGTAGAATAATCCGACCGCAGCAATAACCCCTAAAATAATTGGCAAGAATGGCAGTATGGGAACAAGCAAGGTTGTATAGGCTTTTAATGCAGCAGCCTTGAGTAAAGTAAATGTTCCGCCAACGAATGAGTTAGAAGCCGCGATCGAATTTCCCCAAGCCAATACGCCCGCCTCCAGGGTTGGAAGCAATGCTTTAATATCTACAAACGCATCAATAAAATCATTCAGGACAAAAAGCGGAGTTGCTAATTCGGGTGCGAAGTTAGATAACAGGGAACCTACAGAAATTAATGTTCCACGCAATCCCTGTAACCCACCATCCAAACCTTGAACACCATCAGAAATATTGGGAATGGGTTCCGTGCCAAGTACCCTAAACTCTACGTCAATTACATCAGACTGTGAATAAGAAGAATAAGAATTTAGACGATCTGGCGATGCTAACACAGGGAGATTTGAACGATCTGAGGACGGTAGCATTGGGAGGCTTGAAGAACGAAAAGAATTCATTGCGATCGCTAAATCAGAAAAAGTTCCAGCAGCAATTGAATTTGAAATAGCGACGGCTTTTCCGAAATTTATCATCTCCATTTGGAGACTGGGTAACAAGGTTTTAATATCAACAAACGCATCAACAAATTCATTCAGAAGAAATAGCGATGGTTTAAGTTGACCAGAAAAATTAGACATCAAGGAATTGATTGAAACTAAAACTCCTCGCAATCCATTACTACCTAAATTTTGAACGCTATCTGCCTGAGCCTGTTGAATTTGTTGAATTACTCCAAACTGATTCCGCAAAGATTGAGTTTGATCACCTAAAGATACTTGTGGAGAGATTGTAACTGCGGATTGAATCTTCTGTCCTTGTTTTTTAGTAAAGGACGTGAAATCTTCAACTCGATCCCCGATCATATCCAACATCTCAAACCACTTCTTACGAATCATGTAAGTAGGGCCAGGAGGATCGTTAGATAAGTTTTGTTCCACGCTTCCCCCTTCAACTTCAGTTTCTTCAACAAATAGACCTAAACGCTTCTTGATTCCATTAAACATTCCCTGAAACTTACCCCCAATCCCTTGAGTAACCCCATCAAACTTATCGGAAATAACATCTCCCGCTCCTGTCATCACAGATTCAAACGTCTCAATAGGGTGAAGGATTGCGTTGGGTATTTTAGAAACCGCGTCTAACACCTCCGCAATAACCGAGACAATAGTTTGAATAGATTTAATAGCTAGATTCACCATCCCCCCGAATATCTCACCAATTTTATTCCCTAAACTTTCAGCAATTTCTGTATAGCTTTTTGTTGTATCAAATAAGTTTTTGAAATTTAAAACTAATGTTCCGATTGCGCCTGTTACAAGTGCGATCGCGGCAGGATATAAATCAAAGTGATTTAAAATATGACCAATAAAATCAACAACAGGAGATAAAGCGTTAAACCCATAAAACGCTGCGATCGCAGTAGCAATAATAGGAGCGAGTCGTTTTAATGCCCCCAGTATTTTGAGGATTGCTCTCCCAATCTCCTTGAAGGCAGGAGTAACTTTAGATATTTCTGTGAATAATCCCGTGAATAAACCTTTCGAGAAGTAAGCTACAAACTTAGCTATTCTGGCTAAAGTATTTAAGAAAGGAACTGCATATTTATTTAGTAAATCTGCAAACACAGTAATCAAATCCCTTGTAACATTGATAACTGATGTAAAAGCAGTAGCACTAACTGACCCAAATTTACGACCCAAATCTTCCCCAATGCGGAATATATTAATTATCTGTTTTGCTGTTTCCGCGATCGCAGTGGTAGTCTGACCAATTTCACCGCCAACATTGGTCAGACTATTACCAAGTTCTGTAACCCCAGTGGTAATCCCCTGTACAGCATTAGCAGCAGCCGTTATATTCGTAGCAGCGTTTGAAACACCATTAGCAACGGTTGTCGCACTATTCGCAACAGTTGACATACCAGATGCGATCGCGGTTGTCGCTGGCGCAACAGTTGATATGCTATTAGCGATCGCGGTTGTCGCTGGCGCAACAGCCGTCAATCCATTGTTAACCTCCGTCACTACTTTTTGTACGGGAGTAAATAATTTTGAGATTTCAGAGAATGCTTTAGGTACACTCTCTGTGATAAACGAAAATATTTTTCCAAAGGCTTCTGAGATTGTCATCAAAGGGTCTTTAAATTTAATCAAAGCATTGTAGAGATTTTCCATCTCGCCAATAAACCCTTTCACAAAGCCAACACCAAATCCTGCTGAGAATTTAGCAAAATTTATAGTTAAATCTTGTAATATTTTTCTTGTAAAATCCAAAATATCAAGTAGTGGTTTTAACCCTGGAGCAGCTTCTCCAAGCGATCGCACTACCGATGTAATTCCTTTATCTAAATCACGGAAAGCTGTAATGGGGTCAAGGATTGCTTGAAACAATCTAACTGTAATTTTTAAAATCAATACCAATCCATCGACTGCCAACCGAATAAAGAAACCAACTACAGAAATTAAGGTTTTGAATACATTTGTTAACCCCTCAATAGATAATTTCAACAGGTCGGTCAATCCCGTAACCTCGCCAAATTTCTTAATAGATTGAATAGGGTGCAGAATAATAGAAGCCAACTGGACAAAAGCAGAAGACAGGAAATTAACTGTATTTAAAATTCCTTTCAGTGACCCGCCTAAAATAATCGCAAAGGCTTCACCTACATTTTTTGCTGCGACTAATTCAGTAAAGAACTGTTTGAAGTAGTCAACAATACCAGAAATAAAACCTTTGATTCCACTAAAGACCACTGAGATAAAACCAATAAATTTGTCCTTGATAGCTCCAAATTTAGAGAAATATTCAGAGATTGATGTGAGCGTTGTTTCTATTCCTGTTCGGAGTGTTCTAAGTTGGGTAATAAAACCACTAAACGCTAATCCTATTCCCGATTTTATCTCGGTCGCAGCACTTCCTAATTGTTGACCAATCGCAGAAAACAAACCACTTACAGCATTTACGGCAGTTTCACCAAAGCTCTTGATAAACTTCAGTATTCTACCCGATCCAAATTTGAAGTTTACCAATGCTTGCCCAAAACTAGAGAAAACACCAGATAATGTTCTAAACAGTTCATCTACTTGTGTTTTAACTTCGCCCAAAGATGCAATCAGTAAATCAAATTTTATTGAGTTTGCTATTCCCGTCAATACATTGGTAAAACTGGTTGCCAGATAAGTTTTTGTGTTTTTAAATAAAGTAACAATTGAATTAAAGTAAACTGTATATTCCGTTTTAATGGATTCAAGCATTATTCTAATAAGAGGGAGTCCAATAGCAGAAATCTCTGATATTGCACTCAATACATTAGAGAAAACCGTCTTAACATCGTTAAACAAAGCGCGAAGATTACTCTTGATTTCCGTGACAACAGAGTTCGATTCGCCCAACTCCTTATTAAAACGGGTAAAGAATCCAGTAACATTATCCTTCCCGACCAACGCAAAGACCAATTGTTTACCAATGTCCTTAGCGAAGTCTAGCAATCCCGACAATTTTCCTTGGATAAATTCAACCGCTTTACGCCACGCTTCGGGGATTCTCTCAGTCGGGTTATGGTTTAAGGCGTTAATTAATTTCTGAGCAATATCTAGCGCAAACTCAACAATTGGTTTGAGGATAGTTTTGAAACTTGTCGTAAATCCTTCCCACGCCTGTTTAATTCGTTTAACTGTTGTCTCGTTGGCTTCCAAGAAGGTATTCCAACGCTGTTTTAGGTTACTGATGGTAGTAGACAGGTTATCAACAAATTCAACTAAGAGAACAATACCATTACCTAAATGTACCAATAATTGAGTTGACCGCAAAAACTCAACCAATGTATTCCAATGTCTACCGATAAATCCCGTGACCGTACTGAAGGCGTAGGATAAATTTTTCAACCCACCCAGGACATAACTAAATAATTCAGTTGTCCCTAACCAAGTTGCAAATTTCTCCCATCGGGTTTCAATTCCGGTTAAAACCATTTGAAAAATTTCGGAAAGTGCATACAACGGAGTAAAAAGTCCTTCTAAGTGAGGAAGATGGAATTGGGTAGCAAAATTTTTCCATCTTTCAAATAACCTAACAATAAGACCACTAAACCCTTGTAACCCATTTCTGAGTTTCTCGAATATAGGTGCAAGAAGTTGTGGAGAAGTCAAAATATAAGATTGAAACTCTCGCCATTTATTTTCGGCGAAATCCAAGGATGTACCCAGCAACCCAAATAATTTACTAAATCCGTTCCAAACATGGGTTAAGGTTTTCCAGTTTAAATTAGCAATTTCGTTAGCCAACCATGTCCAACTGGTTTCAACTTGAATTACTCCCGCTTTAAACAACTTCGGAATTGCGTTAATAAATTCAAACAATTGATAGAACATGGGGAGGGGAAGATTAAAAGCTAAAACTAATTTCACCCACTGCAATTCCATATTGAATAGAAACTCACCAACCTTATCAGCCCCAAGTTTCAACTGATTAAAGAAAGGGGCTAACATTTCGGGGGTACGTCCAAACCAATCGGTAATAGTGCGGAACTGCGATCGCAGCCACCCATAACCATCTAACAACCCTTGCCAAGTTTGTCGCGCTGTCGGCCATTTAGGATTCTCAAAGAATTTAACTAATTGATTCCATTTACCCTGAACGTTATCAATTAAATTATTAGCTTTAGTTTCTAGGGATGCGGTATCAATATCAAGTTTGAGTTTAGGAGCTTTATCGGTAACTTGATTCCAAGTTGTAATTAAATTAGATAACCAGGAAGTGACTTGACCGACTTTTTCCCTGAGTCTATCAAAGGCGATCGCAACATCATCAACATAATTTAGAATACTCAAAAAGGAGAAGTTAGACATAAAAGCGTCTACTTTTCCTTTTAATGTTGGTGCTTCTAAAACCGTTGACCAGAACTGATTCCAAAGTTGACCAATGGAAGTAGCTAGAGATTTAAACCCTGACTTGAGAGTATTTCCAATATCTTCGGTAATCTGATTCCATTCTAGTTTCCCTGCATTAACAAAGAATTTTAACCAGGCTTTTTCAATGGTTACAACAGTTGACTGGAAGCGTTGTACTAGACTATCTAAAAATTCAAAGAAAGGATATCCGATTGGTAGATCAAATCCCAGTGCTAATTTTACCCACTGCGCTCCTAGATTTACAATTGCATCTCGTAAACCCTGCGCTCCGTTCGAGAGTGTGTCAAATAAAGGGATTATGGATTGCCCCAAAGATTTCATCCATCCAGGGAATACCAGTTGGAGTTCTTCATTAATACGATCGCTAAACCCTTTAACAAATTGCGCGATCGCATTAAATCCATCTCGAATCGGGTTCAGTATCCGACTGAGGATTCCGTCCCCTGTGCCTTGGAATAAAGTAGGAATTTTTTCTGCAACCCACTGAAAGCCGTTTAACAAAGCGTTGGGGATATCTTGGAGGAAACTAAAATCCAATCTGGCAATTTTACGGAATACTTCAACAATCCAATCTTTAGTTTCCCAAAGTTGTAACTTGAACCAGACCATCATCTTCTGCCAAGTGTTGATAACAGAAAGACGTAGGTTATTAAATGCTCGGAAGATATTTTTAACAAAGTCAATCAAAGCTTCAGCAGCCATCCGTCCTGCCCATTCGGGACTGAGGGCAAAGACTGACCAGAACTCATCAAACCATTGTTTTAAATCTTGAAGCGGTTGTTTTAGGAACGGGAAGATTTGAACTAAAGCAATTTTCAATCCCTCTCCAATAGACAGGAATCCTTGCGCGATCGCTTTAAACTCTAATTTGAGTTGTTGACCCAGAACTTGAAACGCATCTTTAATTTCGGCAATCCCTTGTTTGATCAATTCGCTATCACCAAACAATCCTCTCAGGATTAAACTAAATCCTTTCAGGACTCGTCCGGCAGCCATAAATGTAAAGAATACTATTTTCCCTGTGGCAACCAGAATTTGAATAATACCCTTCAGGATTGAACGAATCCCCAGGAAGTTCGCCAGAATTACCGCAGCCCCAAATGCGATCGCACCAATTGTAATAATTGCCGGAGCCATGCCAGTGAGAACGGCTGCACCTGCTGCGATCGCGCTTAATCCCATACTATTAAATCCGGCAGTCAATCCTTTCAGGGCAAAGGCTAAGTTCCCACCAAAGTCTTTAGAAGCCTGAGCTAGTTCCCCAAAGTTCAAAGTTAATAAGGCATTGACTGATCGCTTGGCAAAATCAGCGATATCTCCTCCCAGAAGTTGCAGGGCATCGGTAACTTGCGCTGCACCAGGTTCAAATAGTACCCCCAGATTTCCAAATCCTTGAGCTTCTAGGTAATCGTATCGATCTTGAATTGAGATTATCCCCGCCTCAATACTTTGAATGGCTTCATTTTTAGTTGCTTCCGAGACAAATGGGGTAATAGCGATCGCGGTTTTAACAGTTCCCACTCCCATAGATTGAGCTAGGGAAATTCCGGTTTTAGCAGCACTCCCCGCCAAGTCACCCATCCAGTCGGTGACTTGATTAATGGTTTTCTTCCAGTATTTCCGAATATAGAAAGTAGGCCCTGGAGAACCTTCAGCTAATCCTTTTTGTAATTCATATCCCTGATCAGGAGCCTGGGCAACTAATTTATCAATCCCTTTTGAGACTGTGGAAGATGTAAGACCCCAAGATTTTCGGATAGATTTAAAGTTTTTCTCCCACCAAGATTCCTTATTATCCCACTCGGTTTCTGCGTTGGTAACTAAGTCATCGACAACGGGTTCATTTTTCCGATGTTTTTGCCAACGCTCCGCTAATCCACTAACGGCTTGTTGAGCAGCAGGAATTATTTGACTTGCTTTTTGTTGGACAACGGGAATTAATTTACTGGTTTTTTCTTTAATAATCGGGTTAACAACATCACCAACACTCTTGGGGCGATAAGGAACAATATTATTTTTAAAATCTGGAATACTGGGTTCAGTAAGTTTTTGCGGATTTTTGTATGGAACCTTTGTTTTGGCATAATATCCATCAAAATAACTTGTAACTTTACCCCATAAATCAGCTACAAAATTAGTTGAATTATCCCACAAACTTTGCTTGGGTTGGGATTGAGACTGAGGCATGGATTGAATTGGTATTTCTACCAAAGGTTTGATTTCGTCAGGAATCTTAAATTCATTTAAGATATCGCTAAGTATTTTAGAGGTTTGATCTATTGACTGAATAATACCGCTAAGTATTTTAGAAGATTGATCTATTGATTGAACAACACGGTCAATCTGAGGGGCTATTTTTTCAGCTAAACTTTTCTCCTTCTCAGGCAATGCTTTAATTGCTTCTCGAATAATTGGCTGTCCTTGTAAACCAATATTATGAACCTGATCTGCTGTTTTACCAGATTTACCAGCAAAATTTTGTAGGATTTCGTTTGAGAATGCTCCTTTGCGATCGCGATATTCTGTGGCTAATTTTTTCTCTAGGTAAGTCTGACCTTCTTGTGTTAGTTCTGGATTCCCATATTGTCCCCTAGTAATATATTTAGAAAATTCAGAACGTAAAGCCGAACTTTCAGAAATACTATTATTAGCCATTTCATAAATTAACTGATTTTGACGTGCTGATACCTGTTGTGTTACCTTATCTCGAATTGATGCTTCACCCCCCTGGAATAAATCAAGTGTGCTAGTTAACAAGTTTCCACCAAAGCCTTTGATATAGTTAGCTGCGGATGTTAAGTCTCTTTCTACCCCACCAAGAGTAGTTCCCGAATTATAGATAGTTTGATCCATTCTCCACCCTTTTTGATTCCCCCCAATCCCCAAAAATCCTTCTTGCCCCAATGGATTAAAACCACCTGCGATTTTATTTCCTGGGGTAGATTGTTTTTCCGTTAAACTTTTTTGTGTTTCGGGCAATGCTTTGATAGCTTCTTTTATAATAGGTTGTTTCTGTAAACCTTCTTGATAAACTTGTTCCTTGGTTCTACCGTACTTGGTTGCAAAATATTGTACAAATTCTTTGGAAAAAGCACCTTCATGATCTCGATATTCTTTTGCTATTTTTGTCTCTAAATAGATTTGACCTTCTTTTGTTAACTCGGTTTTACCTGTTTTTTCTTCTTTAAAAACGTACTTAGAAAATTCAGAGCTTAAAGTTAAACTACTGGATTTACTGTTGTTAACCATTTCTTGAATCAATTGGTTTTGCCGCAAAGCAATTTGTTCCGACATTGGATTATTAAATAAATGATCAAACCAATTAGCATTAGATTTTGCGACTTTTTCACCCCTTTCTGGAGCAACAACAGGTTTCGGTTTTAAATATTCCTGCACAACCGCGAGATTAGTATTGAATTTTGTGACTTCATCTAAGATTGATTTGTCAGTTGTATTGTCAATAAAAGTATTGAAACCGGAGACGGTTTGGTTGAGTCCTTGAATTGTTGTGTTGATTGCGATCGCTTGTTCAACTACTTTTCGAGTTTCAGCTAATATCTGATTTTGAACGCCAAGAACAGACACTAACACTGAAAAAATTTGTTGTGTAGAAAATCTCAGGTTGTCTCGAAAAATATTATCAAGTAAATCAGCAAAAGGACTCATATCACCTAGAAAAACATTCCGAACTGTCTTGACGGAATTATCTCGAACTGCGATCGCACCTGATTTAACAGTATCAACACCCGAACTCAAAGCGGTTGTCATCTGTTGCCCTGTTTTTTGAGCAACGGTGACAGTATCACCCAACATTCCAGAGATTCGGTTGGTTGCCACATCCCAGGCTTCAGGGATGCGTTCTGTAGGGTTATGGTTGAGGGCGTTAATTAATCCGGTGGCAATATTTAGGGCATGACCGACCAGAGGTAAATTAGAGAACCATTCCGAGAATCCCAGCCAAGCTCTCATGATGAATTGAATGGGGTCAACGAAAGCAAATGCTAGAAATTCGCCAAACTTAGTTCCCAAGGATTCACCCAAGGCAGAAATTTTACCTGCGGTTTGAACAAAATCCGAGAAGAATGAGGATTGTTGACTTAAATCACCTCGACTACTTTCCTTGTTGAAGTTTCTGAGTGTATCTGTAAATCCTGTGATTACACCGGATATGCCTCGGAATATAAAACCAATCCCCCCGGCAATTACTCCTAAAACATTAAGGTGTGGGGTGAGAATTTCTAAAACTGTTACCACCCCTAACAATGCTCCCGACAACCCAGCAATCCAAGGAATGAACTTACCAAACTTCTCTAAATATCCAGGTAAATCTTCCATTACCAGAACAAAGGTAGACAATAAACCCGTTATAGGTGCAACCTGGGGAACCAAGAATGAGGTAATCGGGAGGAGGGGTTGGAACGGTTTGATTTTACTGGAAACTGATTTTGCTTTATCTCTGAAGTTGGTGAATTTCTCGCTGCCAACATAATTTCTAATTCCCTGTTGAATAGTTCCTTTGGCAAGTAAGCCATATATTTCCTTGGTGATATTGAACAACCCAAGCATTGCCGACATGAATCCACTGGTTTTCAGTGCAACTGCGAATCCAATTGCCGTATAGATGTCTGAGTTGGATTTTCTTTTCCCTTGCATCCTTTCAGGTAAGTTCTGAATTAAAGCATTTAATTTTTCGTCTAATCTCTGGTTAAATTGAGTAAATTTCTGATTATAAGTATTTAAAGATTTAACAATTTCGGTAATCTTGATAATTAGCAATCCAATTTTTGCTACCAACAATTCCCAAATTGAGTTAGATGAGATTGATCGACTTTCTTTATTGATTAATTGATGTTTCTGAATGGGTGTAGATTGAGATTGTTTCGGTTTAAACAAACCAGAGAACCATTGTGTTACGGGACTGAATAAATTAGTTAAGTTAGATGCGATCGCTTGTGCAGGAGCAATTAACCATCCGAACATCTCTTTGATCCGAGTAATAGCCCCTTCCCATGCTTCGGGGATTCGTTCTGTTGGATTGTGATTCAAGGCATTAATCAACCCTTGAGCGATAACCAACGCAGCTTGTACCAAGGGCATATCAAAGAACCAACTGACAAATCCAACCCATGCGGACTTAATTGCTTGCACAGACATCACAAATAATTGTGTAATCTTGCCGATCACCTTTTCTAACTTTGTTCTAATCCCTCCAAAATCATCAGCAAAGACTGAATACAAGAGTGCTAAAGCTGTAGTTACTGCCCCAATTCCCAAGGAGAGTGATAATAAAGGCCCTCCGCTTAGTCCCATGGTCATTGCCAGGAAACCACCTACTTTAGTTAATTGCTTCCCTGCGAATGTTCCTCCAAGGCTTTTTAACGGTGTTTTGTTGACAGTACCTTTAATAGATTGGAACCAATCTTTGCTTTCTAAAAAGCCTTGGATTTTAGTGTTGCGATCGCGGTTACTTAAAGTCTTCCACAAATTTTGAGCTTGTTGAAATTCCTGAATTTTCAACTGCTTTTGCATTAATTCGGTCTGGATATCTAGCTTATTGTTGGTTATTAAATTTTGGCTAAATACGGACGTAATGCTTTCTTGTAAAGAAGAAAACCATTGTTTAAATCTATCTAAATAACCTTGATCTTCAAATTTAATCCCTGTTAATTTTTCCTTGACAACAGCAGCTAAATGTTTGCGTTCTCCTGCTTTTGCTGGGTCAAGAGCTTGATTTAATTGATTTCCAGCCCTGTACCCGGTGTCAACTAATCCGGTTAAACTACCTTGGATTTTCTCTTTTGCCCCTTCCCATGCTTCGGGAATCCGTTCTGTAGGATTGTGGTTGAGGGCATTGATTAAGTGTTGAGCGATATCTAATGCGGGTTTGACGATGGGGGTTAGAATCCCGCCGAATTTAGCAACAAATCCTTCCCAGGCAGATTGGATAAATTCGATAGGGACAACTAGGGTGTTTTGGATAATATCTCGAATCCCCATGAAGTTAGCATTAAAGGCTTTGTACAGTCCAAATACTGCTAAACTCACGGCTCCGATTCCTAATACCAAGGGAGCGAAGGGAGATGCGCCTAATCCCACAGCAAGGGATATCGCACGTCCCAATCCCATTACTGCTGTCCCCACCGTTGCGGCAACAGTACCAAGTGCCGATACCGAGGAGGTGAATGCCATTATTAGTGGTGTTCCAAGTCCAGTGACAGCCCCAAAAATACTAATTAATTCCGTGACTTTGTAGAGAGACTGACTGGTTTCTTCGTCAATTAAGCCAATATTACTAAGGGAATAGAACACTGATTGGGCAGCAAACCCAGTGGCAGAAACCACACCCCCAATTGCCATCCCTGCTCTACCAACGTTACCAACGCTTTTACCTAACAATCCAAACAGATGAATAGTTTTATTAATTGCCCGTTCAAATGTACTTTGAATTTGTCCCCCTGTTTGATGGGCGGTTTCTGCCATTTGGTGCATTGAGTGGGCAGTGGTGCGTTGGGTACGACCCCAGGCATCGGTCGTAACATCAGCAGCGCCGTGATTTAGGAAGTTAACTAAAGTTTTCCCAACGCGAGAAGCAGCTTTAATTAATGTCGGCCATTCCTTGCCTCGAATTTCTCGACCCGCACGTTTCCACGCTAAGACTACTCTCCGAGAAGCATCTTCCATTGACTGAC
Source organism: Acetobacteraceae bacterium (assembly GCA_044369385.1). Classification (GTDB taxonomy): domain Bacteria; phylum Pseudomonadota; class Alphaproteobacteria; order Acetobacterales; family Acetobacteraceae; genus CAMDGX01. The sequence goes on from JBIPLY010000571.1 coordinate 31,449, forward strand.
CGACATTAATGCGAGGACTACTAAAGTTCATCGCAGGAAGTTTGAACTGTCTGCTTTTTGCTTTAAATAAACCTCCGAAGAAGTTGTTGAAGCGACGATGAAAACGTTTTAAGGCAATTCGAGCTAATTTCGGATATTGTTGTGGGGTTTTAAATTGACGACCGGGGAATAAACCGCCCATAAACCGACCTAATCGGTTCATCATCTGTTGAGCTTCTTTTTGGGCTTCTAATTGCTCAATTTGTAAATTCAGGGAATTGAATTTCCCAAATTTCTGTTGTTTTTTCCGTTCATCTTTGAAGGTATAAACCTTCTGGGATTCATAACTTTCTTTCGCAGCTTGATGGGCGGGTTTTAATGCTTCGATTTGACGATTAATTTTACGAACAGGGAAAGCCCAATCCATTAATCCGGCTTTTAATCTTGAGAAAAATCCCTCTGTTTTTTCCAGGGATTGACCTAACCCTCGTTGAATACCTGTCCCTGCTTCATGGGCGGATTCAACCATTTGCTGCATATTCTCGGTAGCCGCGATTCGGGTTCGTCCCCAAGCCTCAGAAATAACGTCAGTTGTCCCATGATTCAAGGTCATCACCAAGGTTTTCCCGACTCGATAAGCAGCTTTTAACCAACCTGGCCAGGTTTTACCTTCAACTTCTCGTTGTGAGCGTCTCCATGCGATCGCGCTTCTACGAGCAACATTTTCAAAGTATTGAGATAATCGAGCCGTTGCATTAGCTCCCTTCTGCATCAATTCAGCAAACAGTTCATTAACTAAAGGAGTGACTTTTTCCTTAAACTTCATGAAATCTTTAGCTGTTTGTTTAAACAGATCAATTTTCTTAGATTTTTGATTGGTAGCAAGATCGACAATATTACGACCAACTTTCTGTGTAAGCACAGCTAAATCCGTCATAAACACCAAGAATGGAGAAGTTCTGCCAGATATTAATTTCTTCTGTTCTTTTAGTTTTTCTATTTCTGCTAAAGTATTTTCGTAATTAGATTTTAGTGTCGATCTTTGAGATTCAATCTCACCAACTGTATTTGCATAACTCTTTTTCCGATGCTGTTTAAGATTAGGGTTTTGCTTCTCTAATTTTTGAATCTGTTTACTTAACTGTCCCAACTTCTTAATACGAACCTCCATCTCATCATAAATATTGTCGTATTCTATTATTTCTTCAGGACTCATTTTACCGTAAGACGCTTTCTTTCTCTTAATACCTAAATCCTTGATTTTAGACAGAATTTCTGTATATTCTGGTGCTTTATTATTCAAACCTTTTGCTCTCAATTTATTGAGATCCTTTACTAACTTTTCGATAGAGGAATCCATTCCCTTGATTTCTTTGTTTTGTTTTCTCTTTGCGTCAAGTGTTGCGGGGATTGCACGGTGATCACCACCTATATCACCCTCAATTAACTGTTTATTTTCGGCTTTAAATTGCTCCCTAATCCTCCTGTGTTTTTCTTGCAATTGTTCATAGGCTTGAGCGGATTTTTTGTATTCAGGATCTACCAACCCAGACAAAGGTTTTTCTACGGCTTCAATTTGCGATTTTCTTCTAAGAGCCGTACTTTGTTTCTGTGTAATTTTATGCGATAAACCCATCACTTTCTCTGCAATTGCTTCGGGAGTGCTGGTAAGTGCAAATCGTTCTGCTTGTAAACGATCCAACTCCCGATTACTAGATTGATATAGTTTATTGGCTTTAGCTTTTTGGGTTTCACCAAGATTCTTGCTTCCCATCAAACGTTCAGATCTTGTCTTGATCATTTGATTTCGAGCAATTTGTTGATCAACTTCCGCTAACGTTCCAGGGCGTTTAGGGAATAATTTACCGAAGAAGTTTTTAACCTTACCAAAGAATCCTTGAATAGATATCCAAATAGACTTAGGATTTGCTAGGGCTTTAGCAGCAGATATGATTCCATTTGATAAAGTTTTAAATAAGAATTGACCTGCATCTAATAATTTAGCGGTATAAGATTTAGAGTCTTTTCCTAATATTTTGATATCTGCCCTAAGTTTTATGGAACTATCAAATAAAGTCTTGGATAAACCAACAAACCACTTTTCGATAACATTCTCCCCAAAGGTGCGTCGGATAATATTAGAGACAGAGAGGGATAAACCCGAAAGAATACGAGCTTGACGGAACACAAAGGAACTCATCTTGGGTGCAATTGTCTGTTGCAAACCAGCAGCAACATCGGTAAAGATTTTGCCAATGATTTTATCTATTTTAGAAACCTTAATTGCTGCACCAGTAATAGCACGGACATCCTTAAACAACCCTTTTAAAATCCCAGGAATTTCTTGAGCAATATAGAATTGAATCGGCATCATCCCTTTTAAGCTCAATCCTTGTTTGTCCATAAGATGCCTAGAAATCTCATCTTGCTTTAAGTTTGTGATTTGAGATAAAACTTTTTCGATGGATGCGATGGTAGTATCCTCAAGATCAAATCCCTTCATCTCCTGTCTCAAGGTTTTGCTATCACCCTGTCTTTTATATAGAGCCAACATAGCTTTCCGTGCATCCGCTTGATCCACACCAGACGTTAACATTTGTCCATAGAAATTAGCCTGTAGCAAACGGCGAGTTACTTTTGTTTTTTGTCGTTCACTAACCATCTCCAAGAAACCTTCAATATTGCCTGATTTAGCTGTCTTGAATTTAGATATAGCTCTATCAATTGAAGATTTAAAGTTAATCCTTTCATTGAAGAATGTACTCATCTTGCCTAAGTTTTCTTTGCCCGTGCCTTTTAATCTTAAATATTGATCTTTAATTTTGTCAGCGAAAGATGAGTAAGCATTGATAATAGAATCTAAACGCCCGGCAATATTCCCAAATGGGAGCTTCTCTAGTTTCAATCTTCTCAGTAAAAATTCCTTAGCCCTGCCCAAAGTATCTATATTTTCCAGATGGAAGGTAAGCATATTTTCCTCAAACTGGAAGATATAATCCCTGACGGACTGCTTGAGTTGTTGAATGGGATTAGCAAGTTTAGTCTCACCTATTTTTCGCAATTGACTTTCGTAGCGGAATCCCATTTCTTTTGCGATCGCATCTTTATCTGCTCTTACAAAAAACTTATCTGGATCAAACTTTTTGTCACTCAACATAACTTGTCGAATAATTTTAAGTAGATTATCTTTGTCCTTGGGTTCTTTATTCCTACCAATATTACCTTTAATTTCTTCCAACATCGTAGAAGTCCACGCATCACTACCACCAGTACCTAATGCACTATTTATACTCAATAAAATTTCATTCAGCCTTTTTTGGATAATACCATTCCCTTTAGCGTCATCAGCCATAACGCCGTGTTCTAAAAATTTCACTAAATCCTGAACATGGCCAGAGTTGAAATCCGGTTTTGTCTTATCCAAAGCAAGTCGGTTCATCATCCTAGCAAGGCTGTTCAAATCATTGACTTTATTATCTAAGTGTTGTGTCTCGTTATAGCGTTCCAGTTGTGTTCTTATAGTTGTAGAAAAATCAGTAATATGCCCCTGTTCTTTACTACTTAATTCCCTCTGGAATTTACCTGTTTGCCTCCAATTTTTTAAAACAGAAATCGTATCTTCCCCAACATTATTCGCCGTCCCGTAATTAGTTAACGCAGTATCAGGATTACTGTCCGTATGTCCTTTGTTCGCCAGGAATGCTCTCAGACCAGTTTCTCGGTGATAAAGGGCAAGTCTTTTGAACTTCTCGGCTTGTCGATTGTTGCGATTGACTTTTCTTTCGGTACTCCGAACTTGGCGACCTAATAAATTATTAATGTTTAAAGATTCAAGCATTTTAGGAATCCCAGTTGATTCCACTATTAAACTCATTAATGATTTTCGTGTTGCGCCCAATTCATCCGTTAATTCACCGGAAGCTCTGTTAGCAGACAAACGAACGTTAGTAATCCCTTGAGTGATAACATCAAATCCAGTGGCTATTTTACCCCCAGAAAAGTTATCTCCCATCGTAATCGCCCTAGAATTTGCTTCAGTGAAATCCAAGAACTGATCTCGATGAGTAGAAGGCAAATTATTTGCCATCATTTTAGCTTGATATTGTTGAAATTCTAATTGAAACTCTTTTATTAAACGAGTTGCTGTTTCTTTATCTGTACCGCTATTTATTTTGCCAAACGCATTACTAATAATTTGATTTAATTCGCGTGTTAATTCATTTGACACTGACGAAAATTGATTTACAGATCCTCCTCCAATATTGCTAGTACCAATGCCCGAACCCATATCTGTACCAAAAAAGTGTGTCCTACTATATTTTGGATCATCAAGGGACTTGATTAATCTTTCTTTATACTCCCTTATCATTCTCTCACGTTCAACTTCAAACCTAGACGCATCCAAGCCGTACAGTCCTTTCACACCCATCTCGGAATGTTCCCACGGTGTAGGTATAGATGCTGTTGGCACATATTTTTTTAAAACTTCCTGATGATTTGATGACAAACTTGCCATTCCTACGGGCGGATTCAAAAATGATTCCACTTGGTAATCCAAGGATTTAGGAGTCATCATTCCACTCTTTAATTTAGTGTCTATTAAACGCCCAACATAGAAATCATTGACCTTAAAATCTTTAACATGAATATTTTCAAAGAAATCTTGGAATGATCTAAGAAGTGGGGCTAGACTGTTGCGAGTAAATATATTTTCTTCATCGTTGGTTGTTGCTGATAACCTAGCTAAGTGATCGGGTTTTAGATCATGACCGTGATATTGTTGGTAAACACTAGCTAGTCCTGATTTTTTCGCAGCTTGTTTCCGAGCTTCCTCTGCTTCATAACTTTCCCCATATCGAAAAGCATTATATCCTTGGTTTGCAGCGCCCATAACGCTACGACCCAATTGGGTTACTTGATATCCCTCAATTCCAAACCGATTTCGACGCTTCTCAACCTGTGCGCCAGACATTCTAACTTTAACCCCAGGTTGATCAGGGGAATCCATGTAAAAACTATGCTCTGGATTCATTAAGTCAGGATGGCTCGTTTTAGCTCTCCGAATTAATTCTCGTTCTGCTCTTTTCTGTTCCTGTCTAGCCATGTAGTCCAGTTCTTTCTGGTAGCTCAACAGGGCTTGTGCTTTCTGTTTGCGTTGATCACCAATCCCTACGGCGTATTGTTGTTGAACGGGATCTTGAGAATAGGCAAACGGGTTTTGAATTGGGCCGAAATTATCTTTAGAACGGACACCGTGAATAGTATTTAAAAGGTTCATTTGAACTAAATCCCCTTTGTAAATACGACTAATAGAATAGCCAAGGGATTTTACTGCATCAACCGCTTGGATAATCCGACCAATAAATAACAATACCTTGTCGGAAACCAATTGGAAGGCTCCCCCCACATCTCGCTTAATCAAGAGAGCTACAACAAAGAATCCTCCCATGACAACGGGAATCATCTTGATAAAGCCAGCAATAAATTTGGAAATCCAATCCGCAGCATCTAAGGGGATGAAACCTCCTTGCAGGAAGCTAACCAGTCCCTTAATCATGGAATCTAACAATGCAATAGGATGACTTAATGCCTGAATAATTGCATCTAATCGCTTAAATCCAGTCTCATATTCATTGACTAACGCTAAAGCTAAATCTATTAACAACAAACTAATCCGCACCGCAGGATTTAGGGCTTTGACAAATTGCAAAGCAATCCCTCCTGCAAACATCAATTCCCGCCAATACTTCTGGACTAATACAATTAAAGATTTGAATGGGAGTCGGTCTAATAGGGTTCCTGTTCTTTCAATTTGGTTATTAACTTCTCCCACCAACAATATCAACAGTCGATTAAATTCCCCAACGGGGTCAACGAGAATTAAATAAATTTCATGCGCGATCGCACCTACCAAACCAGTCAAAGATTTCCAAGTCCTGTGAACAGCAGAAGTTATCAGAACAAAGGCGTTACTAAGTTGGATACCAAGAAAACTAATTACACCCCAAACATCACTAGCTATTTGCTGCATCACAGCCCCAAACCCTTTGTGAATAGCATCACCGTATTGTTGGGTTTTTAGGCGAATAAATATCAAGGCGTATTGGACAACAGTTAAGAAAGCCCTTAAAGCGACAGTTGCACCAATTAAGGCAACTACGAGAGGATTAATAACGGTAATTTTTAAAGCATTAAATCCTAAAATCCCTAAACTAATGACATCGTGCAGGACGTAATAGGCAGTATCCCCTAAAACTCTGAAGGCAACGACAACAGCATTAATCGCCTTGGGAACAAAGAAAGCAAACCAGATAAACGCATCTGAACCATCTACCACCAAAAACCGCAATACTCGAATGGTATCAGCCAGTAATTTCAGCTTATACCCCATAACTTCTGTAGCAGCGATCGCGCTCAACATCTCCTCATTCACGGGTTTAAGGATTTGATACCAAACCGTAAATGCTAAAGCTATTCGCCCAACAATTTGCACGATTGGGGAAATCATCATCAATCCCCTGGTCAATTGAACAAAGAATTTAACCAGGGCAGGAGATTGTTCTAATAATTCTTCTAAGGGAATCAATGCTCCCATTCGCATATATTTATAAAATGCAGGGCTATTAGTTTTAAGCGACTGGAATAACATCGTCTGCTTTTTCAAAACCATGTCATAAGAAAATTCTGCACTATTCGTGAATAGTTTAACGAACGCATTTACATTCTTAGAAACTGAGAACAGGACATCAAACGGGTTAATAAAGTTAAGAACTCCGAAGACATCTAATAACTGTGGGGTCTTAATTAATCCTTTAAAGCCTTGAGTTTTAAAATATAAACCCAATAACTTAAACGTCCCAAAAGGATTCAGGGCTTTGAATAATAGTTGAGCTAGGGGTTTAAATCCCTGCTCAAACATATAGATAATCCCTGTGGCTATTCCCTTAACAACCTTGGCGTAGGCAGGAATTAACGCTTTCAACATATCAACGGAAATAAAGCGTTTCAACAGGTTGATATAAATTGGGAAGCTGGTAGCAATGACATCTACAATTAACAGGAAGTTGTTAGCCAAGAAAGTTCCCACATAAGGAATTGTCCGTAAAAATGAAGCAATTCCTTGAACAGCTAATACCCCTAAAGTTTTAGATAATGCCAGTAAAGTTTTCCTTAGATTGGAGATTTGAGGAATTAAGGATTGAATTTTCTCGGTTAAAATTTGAATCATCCGCACAGCAACGCTTACAAAAGGAAGCATTACGATTAAGCGAATGTTATTAAGGTATTCTGCGATCGCTAAAATAGTTTGACCTAAAGCCGGAAGAACAGTAAAAGTTAGGTATTTCAGAATCCCAGCAACAGAAGGAGCTTTTAAAACTTCCCAGAAGGCTTGAAACGCGGGAATAATTGTAGTCAGGGCTGGGATAACTGCAACCCCTAGAATGTCATATTCTAGGAACGGCTTGAGAAACTCCCGAAATGCAATACTTGATTCTTTGATGGTTTGACCAACTTGCTGTAGGTAGTCGGTAAACGATCTAAATTGATTATCTAGGAAACCGCGAGTTTGGGTGTACACTGCGCTGGTATCAACCGGACGATTAAATACGTCAGACAAAGCGAAATTAATTTCATCACGCAAATCTTGAGGGATTAAGCTGTGTACCCAGTCAACGGTTCCAATTAATTGATCTGGAAGTTTAGCGATCGCATTTGTAAACCCTTTTTGGAATCCTTGAGTTATCCCAGTTGCCGTAGCGGTGGCAATAATTCCAGGCATAGCATAGACTAGGGCTTTGAATAATCCCGGTTGAGTCAGTAACGCTAACTCTGGAATAATTAAATGAGCAGCTTCATCTAACATCCCAATCAAAGTCATAGGGAGAGATGCTGCGGTCATCAAAGCCAGGGTTAATAAATCAAACTTCTCAATGGATTGAGTCACTAAGCTATTGATACTATAGAACACATCAACTACCTTTCTTCCGCCCTGAGCTACTAACCCAAAGGCAGCACCAATGCTATTTAGGGTTCCGAGAATTAAGGTTTGACGTGCGATCGCACGGTCATCGGGTGAAAATTCTCCATATCCAAAGGCGGAGCTAAAAATTTGAATTGTCTCAAAGGCTTGATCATAAGTCTTCTTGAGGATGTCGATGGCTTGAAGTCCAACGGTAAACAGGGTTTTATATAGCCAAATTGTTGCTTCCCCTAACAAGAAAATCCCTTGAATTGCCTTGGTTTCAATAAAAACAAATGCTTTAAAGAGTAGGGATATTCCTTTGCCAACAATTCTAAAGACTGTGCCAATAACACCAACGGTATTAGCGATGGATTGAATTAGGTTTTGGAAATAAGTTGCGATCGCAATTCCAGTTTCAGCAATTCTATTCCCGATATCTTGAGCAAATTTTAATAAGTCCGACAGGTATCCTTTAATTAAGGTTACGGCTTTGTGCCATGCTTCGGGAATCCGTTCTGTAGGGTTGTGGTTTAAGGCATTAATTAATTGTTGGGCAATAGTCAGGGCGATAGTAACGACAGGTTGCAGAATTTGTTTGAAGCGATCAACAAATCCTTGCCATGCCCCCTGTATCCACATCACCGCAAGCATAGAAACAAGTTGAATCCCTCCCAAAACTTGTTGCCAAATTGTATCAATCAAAATTGCAGCGTTTTCAATCGGGGCAACAATCGACCGTCCCAAATACAATCCCAGTTCTTCCCCTCGATCTGAAAATGATTTAAAAGTTTCCAGGGCGTTATTCAGGGCGTTAGTGAAGGTATGAATCGGAGCAGCTAAAACACCAATAGTTCCGCCCCCGACAATCCCCAATACTTCCATCAAGGATTGGCCAATACCCTTGATTAATCCCCAAATAAATCCCAGGGGTGCGGTAACAAGACTCAGGGCGGAACCGAGTAAATTGAACCCTGGAATTGCTTGCTCAATGAAGGCGTTTAACAGTAAAAACGATCCTACCCATAACGTTATGGGTGAAAACAAAAATGCCCGTGACAACAGGAAGGTGGCTTTGGTGACAGTGACAACGGCTTTATAAATCCCCCCCAATCCCCCAACGGTTTTTTGACTGGTTCTTTTCCACGCCAACGAAAAATCACTAGCTAACTCAGTGTTGTATTGAAAGAAAGTCTCCAGGGGGTTAGTACCAATAAATCCCAGCATCGAGGATTGAAAAAAGCCAGTTAAGGGTATTAATCCAGATGCAAGGGTTTGAGATGCGATCGCGGCCGTTGCAGCGGCTTGAGAAAACGAGAACAAGAAAAATCCAACGGTTCCTACAGCTACAGCAGTTGCCGCCATTGCTGCGGTCAACCCAATAACAGATCCAATTAAGAGACGGATTGGGTAAGGGGCATTAGCAACAACTAACAAAACCTTAGTTATGCCATTAATAACAAGTCGAAGAATTGGGGAGAGTGGTTCGATTAAGTTAATATAAACGGCTTCTGCGGCGGACGCTAATGCTCTAAATGACCCCGCTAAGTTATCCTCCATCGTTTTTGCCATTTGACGGGCAGCGCGAGTCTCGACCTTCATCTCAACTCCTAAATAACTCATAGCGGTGTTGAGTCGGGAAACAGATTCTTGAGAGTCTTGGGTTGAGCGGGTAATTTCAGTGAATAGATCTTTGTCCTTAGAAACCTTGAAATATTCGTAAAGTTTATTGCGTTGGAGGGAGGACAGGGTTTGCAGGTTGGACTGCATTAATTGAGAATTAGCTTGGGTAATTAAGGAAGCTGCGGTTTGGTAATCTGGGGCTTGTTCACCAATCGCAGTGAAAATATCCTGACCCTCGGCAACCTTGACTCCCATCTGACTGAAATATTGGGTTATCTGGTCAGTGTTAGAACTGGAAGCTAAGTTAGCCAAACTTAAACGTTTAAATTCAGCCATTTGAGTTAAAGCTGCGGTTGCCCCAGAAATTCCGGTAGTTCCAAAAATTCCCTTGAGGGCTTCAATTTTTTTACTATCAGGAATAGCATTTTCGATTAACTCTAAATCTCCCCCTGCCATCTGAATTTTTTTCAGGGTTTCAGGATCGAGGGCTAATTTATCAGAAATTTCAGACATCAAATCAACAAAGTTTCTGAGGTTGCCAGAACTATCAATTGTTGAAATCCCTAATGAATCTAAAGCAACTTTCCCTTGTTTAACTGGGGAAGCTAAACGTAAAAATGCACTCCTAGCAGCCGTACCCGCTTTATCTGCCTGAATACCAGCGTTGGACATGACCCCAATAAAAGCTGAGGTTTCCTCAATCGAAGCTCCGAACAAAGATGCGGGGGGTGCAGCGTAGGTCATAGCTATACCCAATTGTTCGATGTTCGTATTGGCTGAGGCGGAAGTTAGGGCAAGGGTATCAACAACGGAAGACAACTGTTCCGCTTTGAGTCGAAAACCGGACAGGATGTTTGAGGAAATATCGGCAGACCGAGCCAAGTCCAATTCCCCAGCAGAAGCTAATTCCAGGGCATTAGAAACTGTCCCTAAAATTTGAGCCGTTTTGAACCCGGCTGTTGCTAAATATTTTTCAGCTTCCGCAGCTTGGAAAGAAGTGTAGCGAGTTGAAGCTCCTAAATTTTTAGCTGTTTGGCGCAACTTCTCCAGGTCTTTTCCCGTTGCTCCCGACACTGCTCCAACGGAAGCCATTGAGTCATCAAAGGCGGAGAATAGATTAACCCCTTTATCTATTTCCTGATTAATCGGAATCAGGGCATTTCTACCAATATCTCTGAGTGCAGAAAACTCCCCAATCCTTTGAGCAGACAGGGCAGCAGTTCGTTGTTGCATCTGCATCTCAAGTTTGGAACTAGAGATACGTTGTTGCGCTTTTAGTGTTGCAGCAAATTCCCGTTCGGCTGCGGTATTCCCCTCAATTTGGGATTCTAAAGTTTTAAGTGTAGCGACATAATTCTTGACTTCCCGTGCAGCTTGTCGGAACTTACCCTTATCTTCTACCCCCCCAAAATCAACATTCCGAATTTCGGCTCGTAAGGCTCTAAACTCTCTTTTTAGAGGTTTCAGCCTTTTCTCAGCAAGTTTCAAGGACTGAGCTAACTCATCAATTTCTGTACCCGCTTTGGAGGTAGATTTTTGAGCGCGACGAGATGCAGATTCTAACCCACGGCCAAAATCCGATTTATTAACGGCATCGGCAACCCTGGCAATTCCCTTCTCTAATCCAGACAATTGCGATCGCACGGATGCCATATTTTTCAAGGATGCACCCGTCAACTCAAAGTCGTATTGCGCGAATAGGCCGTAGCGATCTGTTTCTTCCATTGGGAGTCAATTGTCCAAAACAAAACGGGACAAGTCGTTAGACTTGCCCCGTTTTAGGGTTGCTCTGTTATTGTAGCAGTTGTTTGTATTTATTCATCCAACAACTCAAGTTGATTACATAAACCGTAATCACAATGTAATATAATCAAATCATTGAAGTTTTTCTCGAAAAACTTTCGTGATTCATTTAAAATCTCAAGTTCAATTAAAATTCTGTATTCAATGGTAATTGAAAACTCAACAAGATTATTTTAACACGGAATTTTGTTATTAGGAAGCGATCGCAGATATTTATAAAACGCGATCGCTTCCTAACGAACTAAAGAACTGAATCTTCGGGTTTTTTACCTCGCTTTTCAAATTCCTGTTTGATAGCATCAACAAATTCTTCCCAATTAGGATGAGACGAATCAGTGTCATGAAACTTCAATACTTGATGGTTTGTGTATAGTATCAACTGCCTGTAACCCGAATCGTAAAAATAACCAATTAGTGAATCCGTTTCAATTACAAATTCGCTTTTGGTTTCTCTTTGCGTGGTTTGAAATAATTTCAGAATCATGGTATTTGAAAACTCAATAGGTTTATTTTAGCGTGGAATTTGTTATTGGGAGTGCGATCGCATCCCCAACAAAACACTCCGTACTCACGGAATACTTTTTCATGGATCGCAAAAAGAACAAAATACATCAGCGTTGGGTAGAATAGGATCAACTCGAACCAGAGGCAGAAATTTCTACCTCTGATTTTTTATGTAAAATCTATGCAAAACAATACCGAACTATTGTGTTTAATACTGGAATTTCAATCTCGAAGTCTGATTGTCCAGAGCTTGCTACAAGCAGAAGCCACCAAGGAATATAAGGCAGATTGGCTAAAGAATGCTGATACCGTGATACGGGACGGGGGTGGGAAGTTTGCTAAGAAAGGAGCGTCTGTTGCTCAATCTGTTGTGGACACTACCGCTATCTTGAAGCAAGGGTTTGACTTGACGGGTGACATGATTCAATCCCTAGCAAAAGATCCCGAATTTAGAAAACGTGCCGGGATTGCGACGGGATTACCGATGGCGAAATTAATTAGTAATCTGGCAACTCAAGCCAATCTAAATCCCAAGTTGACCGAAAAGATTGATGAGTGGATTGCGACAGCTACCAAGGAATTTGCTGACCAATATGGGGATGATAAAAGCCCGATGGCACAGGCAATTCGGAATGCCAATTTAGCCCAACCACCCAAGGATGCTAGTTTCAACGAGAAAATGGAATTCCGGTTTGCTCAATATGCGGCTTACAAGGAAGCACTGGAAAGTCCTGAAGATTTCAGTAAGCGTGATGAAATTATTGGTAAAGCTGCGAGTGCTGCAATTCCGATTGGGATTAGCTTGGCAATTGCTCTGGGGTTTGAGGTGGCTATTCCCCTGTTTATGGCTCAGGGTTTAAATTGGGGAACGATTTTAAGTTCTGTTGCTATTGGTGAAGCTGCGGATTTTGCGATACAGAAGGGTATGGATAAGTTAGAAATAAATAATCCGGCGTTAAGAATTGGAGCCAGTATGGTTGCAGGTATTTTGGCGGGTGGGCTGGTTACGGGTATTAGTAACAAGATTGCTTTTAATAAAAAACTAAATTCAAATACATCACTAGGTTATCATTTAAGCCGAATTAAAGAGGCTGAAGATAAATTAAGAATCGATCCCAAAAACTTCGATGGTTTGTATGAAAAAGGATGGTCTTTAGCCAGAATAGGCAAAGACGAAGAAGCGGTAAAGTTTTTAGACAAGGCATCAAAAATCAATCCAAATGACGATGATCCTTTTAGAGAAAAAGCAGAATCTTTGGCTAGACTAGGTAAATACGAAGAAGCAGTAAAATCATTTGACGAAGCTCTTAGAATTAGACCCACACTAGCTCATGACTGGTACAATAGAGGAACGTATTTAGCCAAGCTAAGTAAACACGAAGAAGCCATAGAATCTTACAACAAAGCTATTGAAATAAGACCGTATTCCTTTTTTATAGGAAAGAAAGCATCTTCTTTGGTTGCGATAGGCAAGCACGAAGAAGCTATAGAGTTATTCGATGAGGCAATTAAATCCATAAAAAACGAGGGTAATAATATCTTTCTTTCTAACGCAAAATTCATGAGCGAAAAAATTGGTGTATGGGAACACGAAAAAAAAATACTCTTAGAAAAAATGAGTAAAATTGAACACGAATCCAATAAATTAACTCAAAAAGAAGCAGCCAATGAAATCCCTAAAATATTAGATGAAGCACCTCAAGTAGTCTCCAAAATTCCCGCATTTACCCGAATAGATCCCATGAGTTTAAACAAAGTCGGGGATTTACAATTAGCGATCGCATCCCTAAACAAAGAATGGAGAGAAAAATTAGGACTGTTCAAGGGAGTTAGCACCCAAGCTCAGGGAAATGAATCCCAGAAAATTACAATATTGAGGGGGAGATTAAAGGATCTTCAGGACAAAATTGATTTGCATATCCAAAACCAATCATAGATGCTGAAATATTCAGATGCGGAATTAGGGGAAGTAGGCGCTGTTTTACCGATTGGGATTTACTTACCATCAGGGGAAAGGGTGCGCGACTTTTCCTTTAGTAAATTCACGGGGAACCATGAGATTAAATTTGGGGATTTAGAGGATGAGTTGAAGGACGATGACTTTCGATTCAATCGCCTGTACACCCGATTCCTGCCGACAATTATTGAATCAATTGGGGGATATACCATGATGGAGTTATCCGAACTCCTCCACAGTAGTCCCCAACGGATTGTTCAGGGGATGTATGTTGCCGATATTATTTCCTTGGTTATCAATATTCGATTCAAAGCCTACGGGAACGAGATTAGTATTTCGGGAACTTGCCCCTGTCCTGAACAATATAAAATTCGAGGGGAGGAGGAACCCCATGATTTAGGGAGTTTGTTAATTAGAAGTTACGAGGGCAAAACACCACCGGAAATTAGGATTCCTTTGGTTAGACCTATTCCTGAAATAGATACCGTAATTCTCAAACCGTTAATTTTTGACCGGATGCCGATTTCTATCAGGGATGATTTACCTGTCGATATTGCCAGACTTATCGCCTGTAGCAACCTTACTGAAGAAAAATATAATTTACTATGTCGAGAAGATATCCATGTCCTGAAACAAAAAATCGCCCACTGCCACTTCGGGCCTGAGCGTAAGATTGAGATGGAATGTCCGGCTTGTATGTTGAACTGGGATTATGATTTACCCTTTGGGGGATATTATGAACAATTTTACCTCTCCCTCCTATCTCCCCCCAGAACTAAAGATTTTAAATCTGTTTCCAATTACTTGAACGAAATTGCCTTCTTCTTATCAATGGGAGAATCTGCACCATTCAAATCAGTACAAGATGTGTTTGACTTAACTCCGGTTAACCGAGATTGGTGGGTAAATAAGCTATCGGATACTTACAAGAAACAGAAGGAGGAAATGGACAAGGCATCATCTAAAGCTAAATCGAAACATTGATATAAAAAAGCGATCGCACTTATTTATTAGAAATGCGATCGCTTTTTAAAATTAGAATCAATTAATCATCTTCGTGAAGATCATCATGCTCGTCCGAACATTTTTCCGAACAAAAAACCCATCCATTCATCCAATAAGGCTTCTCTCCCACAGGCTCATAACATTGAGTACAGGGAGTATTTTCTAGTTCATATTGTTCAGCACAATATTCTTGACAGAAAATAGTATTTTCACCCAATCGACGAATCGTGGATTTTTCATCAGAAATCTTTGTCCCGCACTGGTCACAGCAATGCAGGGAGTCATCTCGTCCTTTTGCCCAAGCTAGAAGTTCTTCATGTTCTTCGGATTCAAAGTGAAGCCATCGCCCCATTCTGTATCCATGCCCTATAAAAACTTCCTCACCTGGATGTTCTTGTTGCCATTCTTGTTGGAGTTCAATTGCTCGTTGAGCAGCATCAGTAGCAAACTCAAATTTCTCAATATAGCCTATTGGGCCGGGATTCGTGAAGTCATCATTTGTGACAACTTCTACTACTAATTCTTTATTAGGCCATCGAAGCTGTTTTATTACGCAATATGACATTTTTGTTTTCTAAACTCAACTTGACCATTTTATCATTAATTATTAGTTTTTGTAAGTATCGTACTTCAATTTATTTAGTACAACAAAAAGCGATCGCACTTATTTATTAGAAATGCGATCGCTAATTAAATTAAAATCAATTAATCTTCATCATCATCATCTTCGTGAAGATCATCATATTTATCCGAACATTTTTCTGAACAAAAAAGATGTTCGTTCATCCAATAAGGTTTCTCTCCAACGAGTTCATCACATTGAAGACAAGGAGTATTTTCTAACTGATATTGTTCAGCGCAATATTCCTGACAGAATTGGGCATCATCATATTCTGACAAGCAAAATATGGATTCCTTATTGGGCATTTTTGTACCGCACTGATCACAACACGGCAGGGCATCATCGCGCTGTTTCGCCCAATCCAGAAGTTCTTCTGGTTCTTCGGGGTCAAAGGGCATTGTATGTCCTCCCGTGTATCCATGTCCTACAAAAACCTCCTCACCTGGATTGTGTTCTTGCCATTTTTTTTGCAGTTCAATTGCTCGTTGAGCAGCGTCTACTGCAAACTCAAACTCCTCAATATCACCCATAGCACCAGGGTTACAATAGTTAAAATCTCCTACAGAAACTTCAACAACCATATCTCCGTCCGGCCACTGGACTTGTTTCGTTACGCAATAATTTGACATTTTTATTTTTTAAACTCAACGTGACCATTTTATCATTAACAAACTGAATTTACAAGCGTTATATTTAATTAATTTAAGTTATAAAAAAGCGATCGCACTTCTTTGTTGGAAATGCGATCGCTAATTAAAATTTAAGCATAAGAACTTTCCTCTGTCGGTCAACCCAGTAAAAATATATCTGATTAACGGTCGAAAAATAAGAAATAAGTTGTTACAATAAAATAGTAAATGCCCTTCGCGGTGAGCAAACACCCAAGGGCAGTAGATCCTGAATAGAGGAAACCACATGATTGATTTTAGCACCGAAACTGCGATCACGCTTTTAAATTCTACAGACGAGCATCCCGTAAATTTTGATGATGCTTGGCAGTGGTTAGGATATTCCAATAAACAGGCAGCTAAAAAAAAGCTAACTCGCAACTTTGAAGAAAATGAAGACTACTTAACCAAATGGATGAATGTCCCTCACAGTAACGGTTTAACCGCTTCTCGAACTGAGTTTATTTATTTGACTGTTGACTGTCTGAAATCGCTAGGAATGATGGCCGGAACTGAGAAAGGAAAGCAGATCCGAAAATACTTTATTGAATGCGAGAAGATCGCTAAACAAAAGCCGGACGCATTAACTGAATTAGAAGGGTTGGCAGTTGCATTTACCCGTATGGCAGAGCAAGAACGTCGGGCATTACAACAACAGAAACAGTTAGATCAAGCCGAAGTTCGTATATCCGCCATCGAATGCGAACAGGGGCGGTATATGTCGCCGTCTGGAAATAAATACACGGTCTTGGGGTTTGCAAACAAGAACAATCTTGAAATTTCCTGTGCCACCGCAGCCACAAAAGGAAAAGCAGCCGCGTCATTATGTCGCAAAAAAGAAATCGTTATTGAACAGACTTATGATCCGCGATTTGGTTATGTCAACCTGTATCCCGAATCGGTCTTAATTGAAGTGTTCAATTAGTTTTGATCGCATCTCAATATTCAGACAACAAAAAGCGAGTTAATAGAAATATCGACTCGCTTTACTTGTATTTAGACAAAAGAAGTCCCATCAGCGACTTATTTTCCATTCTAGCATTTATTTCAGTGAAAAGCTGCTTGGCATTCTTGCTTAAATTTATCGTACAATGGCAACCTACTTTCGTGGTGCAGGAATTGAACACTAGATAACTTCCCTTGTTGAATAAAAACAGTGAAATCAACCCCACCCCCACAATAACCCAATACTCGATCTCTTAAATCCTCTATAACACTGGCATTGGCGATGCCAATATTGATCTTGATTTGTTCCTCTGAATATGGTTTATGGTCATCCTTACGGAAACTAGAAGAAGAAATAAAGTAAACAGAGGAACGTTCTTGTTGGGAGGAGACAATAATCTTGTCACTTTTATAATTCTTTCTTATTAATATCTCATACCTGACCCCGTTATTTTTGTTACTGGCTACTATGGCTTTTTCAACCACTAATCTAACGCGATTATACAAGTCATCAAGACAATCCATATTAATAAAACTCGGTAACTTTACAAAATTGAAACCACCTTTTATTAAATAGAGGTGGTTTCCGTAGTAGAAAAACTTAGTCAGCAACAATAGGCTCACTGGAATTGTAGATCAAATAACGAAGTTCCCGCAACCAAGGCAAAGGGAAATCGAAATTAGTACCGCAATGGTAACAGTCTACTCCAACACTCATTTGTGGGCCTGGTTGGATTTTAGCGATCGCACCTTGCAAAGCAGTCCGATCTTGCCGAGACATTTTATCGTATAGATCTTCGCAAAAAGGTCTACCCTTGATCGTGCCATAAGTAGAGCTTTCTGGAATCTTAGCAATCATTTCGTAAAACAACTTAATATCCGCAGGAGCAGAAACCTTCCGGTCTAGTAATTTACCAAGTTGATATAACTTCAAGGGTTCGATATAAATATAGCGAATTAAATCCCCTGAATCCTGAATCCCCTTGGGTAAAATCACCTCAATCAATGGGGAACCAGTAATTCTCTGAAATGACTTAATCTCCAAATCTGCCAGGGTATGCAGGGAACGACCTTCTTCTGGATTATCTCGAAGATCCTCTCGGCGCTCACAGGGACATTTGGTTGCGATCGCAATTTCTATACCAGATACCGCTTTACGAACCCCTAAAATCATGGTGGTTACATCAGCAACCCAGGCATCTTCAAATAGCTTGGCTTCCGAAGAACTGCGTTGTTGCGCCAAAGTTTTCAGGGGAACACCCCCAATCTTTTCAATGGACTTAGCCAAAAAATTACTTACTGTGGCAATGATTTTAGCGGGACTAGGGTTATTACCCGCTTGTTCCTCAAGTTGCCCTAAAAACTTATCGTAATAACCTGTATCAATACCATCTCGAACGGTGAAGGTATTGGCGAATCTTTCGGGATCGGTATCAGTCGCCGGAATCAAAAAACCGATTGGTAGTTGTGGCATTTCATTGGGTTCATAATCCCCAAATCTCGTTGTGACGTATTTAAGCTGGTCTAAGGGAGTTGCATTCTCCACTAAACTTACCGTTGTTTCGTCCGTCTTGGTTCCGAATCCCGTGTTTGGTTTGCTCATAGATCCTTAATGACAAAGAAAACAGGGGGAGTTTATCTACCTTTACGGCAAATAAACTCCCCCTGTTTTCGGGTTAAAATATTCGTTTCTTCGTATCTATTAGATTCTATACACAAATCAAACAACTTGACAATTATTTAAAATAAATCTTTAGAATTGATGGACTCCAAGGTATCTTCTGGATGGTTTTCCGTGGGACGCTTGTTCGTGAAATACCCCTGTAGAGCCATTAGCAAGGAAATCAACAGCCCTCCCAACTCAGGAGAGATGTAATGTTGACTAATTAGGAAAGTCAACAATGCGGTTTTTACCCCAATCAAGGTTGTCAGTCGGTCGTTATTCATAAAGTTCAGGTTGTATGCGATAATCAAAAGAAATTCTCACAACTAATTATATGCGCCTATTTACCTGTGGTAGCTCACTTCCAATACCCACTGATATTTTTTCTAGGTTTGATGGTGTGGTAGCGGACTATTTTTGGGATCTATGGGGTACGAGTCGTCCTTCTGTCTTTAATTTTTCGGAAGGCAAAATATCAAGAAGTCATTTCTTATATGGGAACAAACATAGAAAACCTCCAATACAATCAGAATGTAAGACCATTGAAGAATGGGTTAGAAAACGAGTTTCAAAATTTCCCCAAATCAATGAATGGTTGATCGTGAATGAATTTACAGGTGAGTTCCCGTACACATATTATCCTGGTTACAATCCAGAAGAAGTTATTTCTTATTGCAAAATAGTACATGAAATCAACCCGAAAGCAAAATTAATTATTGCTGACTTCAAACCTTGGATGATAGGGCGTTGGCTGGAATCAATTAAACTTGTTGTTGAGATGGGTTTAGAAGCGGGATTACCAATTGAATTAGGGATTCAGACTCATATAAAAACAATAAATGCTCCTGTTATTTTGACCCAATTACCAAGAATACTAAAGACTTACAAGAATTTGTGTCCAGTCCATTTTACGGAAGCATCCGTGTGGTACAGCACTGAGCTAGACAAAAAAGTAGTTAATGCGATTTGGTGTAATTTAGTTGATATAGCGATCGCTCATAACGTCGCTTCATTCTGTCCCTGGTGGTTAAACGAAGTTGACGAAGAAAAAATGCCTACATTTGATCATTTCCAAGGAGGATCTATTTTTGATAAAGACTGGAATCTCAAGGTTAGCGAGAAGGTTTTATTAAAAAAATAATCAAAAGCGATCGCGGTTTCACTACAAAAAAATAATACAATCACTTCATCACCAATTTTACGAACCAACCATGAACTACATTGAACTACTAACAAGTTTCCCACCTCGCCAGATAAATTCAGAAGAAGATTTAGGAAAAACCCTAGAAAGAATCGATCAGTTGTTAGATCAAAGTGAATTAAATCAGATCGAGAAAGATTATCTAAATGTCTTATTTATTTTGGTTTATGATTACGAAGAACGACAAGAACCTGTTCCCGATATTTACGGGGTTGAACTACTCACAAGTTTAATTAAGGAACGAGGAT
>JBIPLY010000032.1:0-16716 GCA_044369385.1 Acetobacteraceae bacterium
TGCTCGATCCGCCGCACCATCGCGGCCATCCCGCGCACCGAGGCGTCATACCCCTCCGGCGTCGGCACCCGCTGGCGGTGCAGCAGCCGCCCATCCGGCGCCAGCGCCGCGATCTCGGTCTTGGTGCCGCCCAGGTCGATGCCGATGCGGAAATCATAGGGGGTGCTCATCCTCGGACTGTGCCCCCCCGCCGCCGCTTGCTCAAGCGCCGCCTGCCGGCGCAAACTGCGCGCATGAGCGAAACCCTCCTGGACGTGAAGGGCCTGTCCTGCCCGCTGCCGGTGCTGCGCGCCAACCGCGCCCTGCGCGCCATGGCCGCCGGCGACCGCCTGCGCGTGCTGGCCACCGACCGCGCCGCCGCCGCCGATTTCCAGGCCTTCTGCCGCGAGACCGGCCACGCCCTGCTCGCCACCAGCGAGGATGCCGGCGTGCTCAGCTTCGTCATCCGCAAGCGCGAAGACCCGCCCGAAAGCCCCGCATGACCACCGCCCTGATCACCCACCCCGCCTGCCTCGACCACGACACCGGCCCCTGGCACCCCGAACGCCCGGACCGCCTGCGCCGCGTGCTCCAGGCCCTCGAACACCCCCATTTCTCCGCCCTGCTGCGCGACCTGGCCCCGCTCGCCACACGCGAACAGCTGGAGCGCGTCCACCCGCCGGAATACGTCCAGGCGATCCTGGACATCGCCCCCGAACCCGGCCAGCGCATCAGCCTCGACGCCGACACCCTCATGTCCGCCGGCTCCCGCGAAGCCGCCCTGCGCGCCGCCGGCGGTGCGGTGATGGCGGTCGACGCGGTGATGGAAGGCTGGGCGAAGCAGGTCTTCGTCGCCGCCCGCCCCCCCGGCCACCACGCCGAGCGCGACCGCCCGATGGGTTTTTGTCTCTTTGCCAACGCCGCGATTGCAGCACGTCATGCGCAGGCGCGCTGGGGCCTGACCCGCATCGCCGTCGTCGATTTCGACGTCCATCACGGCAACGGCACCCAGGACATCTTCCAGGCCGACCCCACCCTGTTCTACGCCTCCTCCCACCAGTTCCCCTGCTACCCCGGCACCGGATCGGCCGAGGAGCGCGGCGTCGACAACATCGTCAACGCCCCGCTGCCGCCCGGCTCCGGCAGCACCGCCTTCCGCGAGGCCTGGGACATCCTCCTGCTCCCCGCGCTCGACCGCTTCGCCCCCGAACTGCTGATCGTCTCCGCCGGTTTCGACGCCCACCGCGCCGATCCCCTGGCCCAGCTTCGCCTGGACGCCGCCGACTTCGCCTGGCTCACCGGCCGGCTGATGGACGTGGCGCGCACCCATTGCGGCGGAAAGCTCGTGTCGCTGCTCGAGGGGGGGTATGATCTGGATGCGTTGGCGGAATCGGCGGCGGCGCATGTGCGGGCTTTGATGGACGGGTAAGAAAGCGTCTTCTTTTTTTGAAAAAAAAGAAGCAAAAAAACTTTCACCCACCGCCAGCATGACCGCCGTGACTCACCTGCCTCGCCGCTTGCAAACGAATAAAGTTTTTTTGCTTCTTTTTGTTCACAAAAAGAAGATTCTTCCTCCCCCCTTGAAGTTGGTTCCCCGCCATGACCAAGCCCCCGCAAGACATCGCCGCCCTGTCCTTCGAGGATGCGCTCGCCGAGCTGGAGCGCATCGTCCGCGGCCTGGAGGGTGGCCAGCAGAAGCTGGAGGACGCGATCGGCGCCTATGAGCGCGGCGCCCTGCTGCGCCGCCATTGCGAGGCCAAGCTCGCCGAAGCCGAAGCCCGCGTCCAGGCCATCGTGGTTGCCGCCGACGGCAGCCTGTCGCTCAGCCGTCCGGAGTAGCCGCGATGCCCACCACCACCCGCGGCATGACCCTGGATGCCGCCCTGCGCCACACCGCCGCCGAGGTGGAAGCCGCGCTGGAGGATCTGCTGCCCGTGGTCGAGGGCGGCGAGGCACGGCTGATCGAGGCGATGCGCTATTCGGCCCTGGGCGGCGGCAAGCGCATGCGCGCGTTCATGGTGATGGAGGCCGCCAGCCTGTTCCGCGTCGACCGCCGCTGCGCCGCCCGGGCCGCGGCCGCCGTGGAGATGCTGCACGCCTATTCCCTGGTCCATGACGACCTGCCGGCGATGGACGACGACGACATGCGCCGCGGCAAGCCCAGCAACCACAAGGCCTTCGACGAAGCCACCGCCATCCTGGCCGGCGACGCCCTGCAGGCCCGCGCCTTCGAGGTGCTGGCCGAGCCGGACACCCATTCCAATGCCGAGGCGCGCGTGGAGCTGGTCCAGGCGCTGGCCCATGCGGTGGGCGCGCGCGGCATGTGCGGCGGGCAGATGATCGACATGCTGGGCACCGGACAAGCTCAGGGGGGGCAGGCCTGGTCGCCCGAGGCGATCGCCCGGATGCAGGCGCTGAAGACCGGCCGGCTGATCCAGTTCAGCGCGGAAGCCGGCGCCATCATGGGCCGCGCCTCCGCACATCAGCGCCATCTGCTGGCCGCCTATGGCCGCGATGTCGGCGCCGCCTTCCAGATCGCCGACGACGTGCTCGATGTCACCGCCACCGCCGAGGCGATGGGCAAGACCGCCGGCAAGGACCTCGCCCAGGGCAAGGCCACCCTGGTCGCCGCCTGGGGCGTCGAGCGCGCCCGGGCACAGGCCGAGCTGCTGGCAGCCCAGGCCGCCGGCCATCTGGAAAGTTTCGGCGCGGACGCCCATCTGTTGCGGGAGCTGGCCGGCTTCGTGGTCGCCCGGAAGAGCTGAGGTCGACCGTCCAGGAAGCAAGGCGAGGGCGCTGCCCTCGACCCGCCAGGGGCGTCGCCCCTCGACCCGCAAGGGGCGGCGCCCCTCGACCCGCAAGGGGCGGCGCCCCTGGACCCCGCGTCCGAAGACGAAGTCGCCCCGCCGGCACGCATGGAGGATCGGATGATGTCTCGGCCATTCAGTTTTCCTTCGGCCGTGCCCGTGCTTGCCGGGGAGCTGGTCCAGCTGCGCGGCCTGGTCGAGGCCGACGTGCCGGCCTGGTTCCTGCGGGCATCCGATGCCGAGTCCGCGGTGCTGGCCGGTGACTCCATTCCGGAGTCCATCGAAATGGGCACCGCATGGCTCCAAGGCCATCGGACCCGGTTTGCCCAACAGACCAGCATCCGATGGGCGATCGTGCCGCGCGGAACCAGCGCCAGCGTGGGGACGATCGGCCTCACGATCACCGCGACAGCGCCTGCGACCGCCGAGCTGGGCTACGTCATCGGGCGCGCCGCCTGGAACCGGGGCCTGTGCACCGACGCCGCGCGAACCGTGGTCGACTACGCCTTCAACACCCTCGGATTGGCCGAGATCCGCGCCGACCCGCTGCAACGCAACCTGGCCTCCCGACGCGTCCTGGAGAAATGCGGCTTTTCCCTCCTGCGCGCGATCCCGGCCGACCGGCACAGCGATCCCGACGCGGAGGACAGCGTGCTCTACGGTCTGCAGAACCGCGCCGCCGCCTGACCGTCGCGCGCGCCCGCCCCCGGCTTGATTGCACCATCACGCCCGCTGTCAGCGCCCTTGCCTCCACCGCGATCCAGGGTCAAACACGCGCCATGCCACCCCACCCCGCTCCGCCCCACCAGAAGCCCCGCCGCCGCCTCGCCCGCCGCGCGCTGCTGCTGTCGCTCCCGCTCGCGCCGCTGGCCGCCACCCGCCCCCGCGCCCAAACCCCCGCGGCATCGGACACCCCCGCCGCCCCGATCGCGGCCCTCAACGCCGCCCTGCGCGCCGGCATGGCCGCCGGCCGCGCCACCGCCTTCGCCACCCGCGCCGCCCGCCTGCGCCCCGTTGTCGCCCGCGCCTTCGATCTCGCCGCCATCCTCGCCGCCTCCGTCGGCCCCCGCTTCGCCGGCTTCCCGGATGCCGCCAGGCGCGAGCTGCTGGACGCCTTCACCGATTTCACCGTCGCCACCTGGGTCGGCAATTTCGACACCGACAACGGCGAGACCTTCGACATCGCCCCCCAGACCCGCCCCTCCGGCAGCGATGAGATCGTCAGCACCCGCATCATCCCGCGCAGCGGCGAGCCCACGCGCCTGGACTACGTGATGCGCAAATCCCAGGCCGGCTGGCAGGCGGTCGACATCCTGCTGAACGGCACCATCAGCCGCGTCGCGGCACAGCGCTCGGATTTCCGCGCCCTCCTGGCCGGCGGCGACCCCGCCCCGCTGCTCGACAGCCTGCGCCGCCGCGCGGCTGACCTGGCCCAAACCCCGCCCTGATCGTGCCGAGCCTGATCCTGCACACCCTGGCCCTCCTGGCCGGCCTCATCGCCATGGCCGGAATCGCCCAGTGCCTCGCCGGCTGGTGGGCCGTCCGCCGCTTCGCCCGCACCGCCCCGCCGCCCGCGCC
The DNA here is from genome assembly GCA_044369385.1 of Acetobacteraceae bacterium. GTDB lineage: Bacteria > Pseudomonadota > Alphaproteobacteria > Acetobacterales > Acetobacteraceae > CAMDGX01. Next base: position 4,365 of record JBIPLY010000032.1, read on the forward strand.
GGACACCCTGCCGCCGATCCTGCTGCTCAAACCCCTGCACGGCGACGAACCCCGGCTCGAAGCCGCCCTGGCCAGCGCCTGCGCCCAGGACTACCCGGATCTGCGCCTGGTCTTCGGCGTCCAGCGCCCGGACGACGCCGCCATCCCGGTGGTCCATCGCCTGCAACAGCGTTTCCCCGACCGCGCCATCACCCTGGTCATCGACCCCACGCCGCACGGCCTGAACGGCAAGGTCGCCAACCTGATCAACATGCTGGCCGCCATCCCGGCCCCGGCCGCGGACAGCGTGGTGGTCATCGCCGACAGCGACATGCACGCCGCGCCCGACTGGCTCCGCCACGTTGCCGCCGCCCTGGCCCAGCCCGGCACCGGCCTGGTCACCACGCTCTACACCGGCCTGGCCGCGCGGATCGGCCTGCCGGAGCTCCTCGGCAGCAGCGCCATCAGCCACAGCTTCCTCCCCGGCGCCCTGCTCGCCCGCGCCATGGGCCGGCAGGACTGCTTCGGCGCCACCATGGCCCTGCGCGCGGACACCCTGGCGGCCATCGGCGGCCTGCCGGCCCTGTCTGACCACCTCGCCGACGACAACGAACTCGGCCGCCTTGTCCGCGCCCGGGGCCAGACGGTCGCCCTGGCCGCCACCATCCCGGCCACCACCGTGGCCGAGCCAAGCTTCGCGGCGCTGCTGAGCCATGAACTCCGCTGGGCCCGCACGATCCGCGCCCTGGTCCCTGCGGCCTTCGCCCTCTCCGCGATCCAGTATCCCATCGCCTGGGCGATCCTGGCGCTCACCCTCACCGGGCACGACTGGGCGCTGGCCACCCTGGCCGTGGCTTGGGCCGCGCGGGTCATGGCCGCCCGCGGCATCGACCGTGCGCTCGGCCCCGCGGCGGGCACAAGGGTGCCGACCTCGCTGCTGCCGCTGCGGGACCTGCTGTCGTTGGGCCTCGTCGTCGCCGCCCATGCCGGCCGCCGGGTGCGCTGGCGTGGCGCGGTGCTGAACGCCCCGGCGCGATGAGCCGCCTCACCCTGACCGCCGATGATTTCGGCCTGTCCGAGGCGGTGAACGAGGGCATCGAGCGCGCCCATCGCGACGGCGCGCTGACCGCCGCTAGCCTGATGGTCGCCGGCCCCGCCGCCGCCGACGCCGTCGCCCGCGCCCGCCGCCTGCCCGGGCTGCGGGTCGGCCTGCACCTCGTCGTCATCGAAGGCCCCGCCATCCTGCCGCCTGCCGCGATCCCCGCCCTGGTCGGCGCCGATGGCTGGTTCCCATCGGATCAGCTCCGCCTCGGCCTGCGCTATTTCTTCCTGCCGCAGGTCCGCCGCCAGCTCGAAGCCGAAATCACCGCCCAGTTCGCCGCCTTCGCCGCCACTGGCCTGCCCCTCGCCCATGCCGACGCGCACAAGCACATGCACCTGCATCCCACCGTCGCGCGGCTGCTGATCGACGCCGGGCGCGCCCATGGCCTGTGCCGCGTGCGCGTGCCCGCCGAGCCGCCCGCGGTGATGGCCCGGCTCGGCGCCCCCGCCAACCGCGCGCTGTTCGCCTGGTCCCGACTGCTGCGCCACCAGGTCCGCCGCGCCGGCATGCAGGCGCCCGACGCCGTCTTCGGCCTGGGCTGGAGCGGCGCCATGACCGCCGACCGCGTCGCCCGGCTGCTGGCGGTGCTGCCCCCGGGCGACATCGAGCTGTATTTCCACCCCGCCGCGCGCCGCGATGCGCTGCTGGATCGGCTGATGCCGCAGTACGACCACGAAGGCGAATTGGCCGCGCTGCTGAACCCCGACATCCGCCGCCAGCTTCAAGCGGCTGGGTAGCCGGCGACCGCCGCACTCCGACCGCTGCGGGCGAGAAAGCTCAGCGCCGGCCGGGGGCGGGCGGTGCGACCGGGTCGCGCAGCAGGTTCGCCCGCCCGTCATCCCCGCGCAGCAACCCGCCCCCCGGCGCCGGATCGCCGCGCAGCACGTCCGCCGCCGGCGGCATCACCGCGATGCAGTCGCTGCCATACAGCGGCTGGTCCGGCAGCGTCAGCCCCGCGCGCGCCCGGCTCCCCTGCTCGGGTATAGGCACCACGACCGAAAGGCTCGTCGTCGGACCACGGGGCTGCTCGATGCAGCCGCGCGACTGCGCCTGGGCCGGGGTTGCGAGCAGCAGGGCAACAAGAATGAGCATCGCGCCATGCTGGCACCGGGCGGTTAACGAACGGTCAGCTCCGATGGACCTAAACCGCCGCCGCGCGCAGCCGGGCGTGCCAGAACCACAGCGGAATCCCCAGCAGCGCGACGGCCGCGGCCACCACCAGGGCGCCGCCGGGATCGCCCGCCCAGTCCGCCGCCGCCCCGCAAATCGCGGGCATCACCGCGCCGCCGATATTGTAGGTGATGTAGAAGATGCCCATCCCCACGGCCCGGTTCTCCGGCCGGCAGGACAGGGCGCCCAGCTCCACGATCAGGCTGCCCGGCATGGCCGCCGCCGTGCCGAACACCACCCCCCAGAGCAGCGGCGCGTCCACCACCGCCGGCCCGGCCACGCTCAGCGTGCAGATCACGGTGCCGGCGATGAACACGAAGCTGCGCCCCCAGCGCACCGCCAGCCACCCGCCCAGCAGCATCGCCGGAAAATTCGCCCAGGTGCCCAGCGTCAGCACCGCATCGGCCACCCACGGCGCATGCCCCCGCACCGCCAGCAGGCTGGGCATCCAGGCCATGAAGTTGAACCAGGCGGCGTTGTAGACCATCCAGATGGCGCCCGCGATCGCCACCAGCCCCACCTCGCGCCGGCTGGGCCAGGCCATCGAGCGCGGCACCGCCTCGGCCGGCTCGGTCCAGGCCAGCGTCAGCCCCACCGCCGCCACGCCCGCCAGCGCCGCCCCGGCCCAGAACGCCGCCGCCAATCCATACCCCGCCGACACCGGCGGCAGCACCAGCTGCGCCAGCCCGATCCCGATCGGAAACGCCCCCAGCAGCACCGCCATCGCCGAGGGCAGCTGCGTCGGCCCGAACCGGTCCGCGGCGATCTTGCTTTGCATCACCGACAACCCGACCGCCCCGACCCCCGCCAGCACGCGCCCCAGCCCGATCGCCGCAACGCCCAGGCCGTCCTGCACCGCCACCGCCGCGATCACCCCGCCGGCCACGATCAGCCAGGCGCTGCCCAGCGCCACCGCCCGGTCTCCGAAATGCCGCGCCAGGAACCCGCTCGGCAGCGCCACGAACGCGCCCGGCGCCAGATAGGTGCCGATCAGCGCGCCCAGGGCGGCGAAATCCAGCAGCAGCACCGCCATCATCTCCGGCCCCAGCGAGGCGACCGTCTGCAACTGGAACCCGAACGCGATCCGGGTCAGCGCCAGGGCGGCGATGGTGCCATACAAGGGCAGGCGCGAGGCGGTCATGGCACATCCATCGTCATGCGCCGCCAACAGGCCACATCGGCGGCGACAGCGCCAGACGTTGCGCCGCATCGCCGGGCGCGGTCTGATCACGCATCGCAGAGCGGAGAGAACCCTTGACCCAATCGGCGCCGGCGGGCGCGACTCGCGTGGTGATTGCGCTGGGCGTGTCGCAGACCCTGGCCTGGGCCTCCTCGTACTACATCCCCGCCGTGCTGGCGGTGCCGATGGCGCGCGACCTCGGCCTGGCGTCGAGCTGGGTGTTCGGCGCCTTCTCCGCCGCCCTGGTGCTGTCCGCGCTGATCGCCCCCTGGGTCGGGCGGGTGATCGACGCCAAGGGCGGGCGGGTGGTGCTGACGGTGTCCAACCTGGTCTTCGCGCTGGGTTTGTCGCTGCTGGCCGCCGCCCATGGGCCGGTGCTGATGATCGCCGCCTGGCTGGTGATGGGGGTGGGGATCTCGATGGGGCTGTACGACGCCGCCTTTGCTGCGCTGGCCGGGCTGTATGGGCGGGCGGCGCGCGGGCCGATCACCGGCATCACCCTGATCGCCGGCTTCGCCAGCACCGTCGGCTGGCCGGTCTCCGCCCTGCTGGAGGAAGCGGTGGGCTGGCGCGGCGCCTGCCTGGTCTGGGCCGGGCTGCATATCGTGCTGGGCCTGCCGCTCAATCGCCTGCTGCTGCCGCCCGCGCCGCCGCCGGAGAAGATCGCCGCCGCCGCGGCCCAGGAGCCCGGCCCGCCGCCGCCGCGCTTCGCCATGCCGCTGCTGGCCGTGGTCTTCGCCACCACCTGGTTCGTCGCCGGCGCCATGGCCGCCCATCTGCCGGTGCTGCTGCAGGCCGCCGGCACGACGCAGGCCGTCGCGATCGCCGCCGGCGCGCTGATCGGCCCGGCGCAGGTCGGCGCGCGGCTGCTGGAATTCGGCTTCCTGCGGCGCTTCCATCCGCTGGTGTCCGCGCGCATCGCCACGGTCTGCCACCCGATCGGGGCGCTGGCGCTGGCGGTCTTCGGCGGGCCGGCGGCGGCGGTGTTCGTGGTGCTGCACGGCATGGGCAACGGGGTGCTGACGATCGCCAAGGGCACGCTGCCGCTGGCCGTGTTCGGGCCGGTCGGCTACGGCGCGCGCACCGGGCTGATCTCGGCGCCGGCCAGGCTGTTGCAGGCGACGGCGCCGTTCCTGTTCGGGCTGGTGCTGGAGTTCGGGGGCGTGACGTCGGCGCTGTGGCTGACCAGCCTGTGCTGCGTGCTGGCGTTCGTGGCGCTGGTGCTGCTGCGGGCGTCGAAGGCCTGAAGAAAGCAGTTCTTTTTTGAAAAAAAGAACCAAAAAACTTTTCCCCGTTGGCATCCGCGCTCCCCCGGGAAGGCCTGTTGCCAGTGGATAAAGTTTTTTTGCTTCTTTTTGTTCACAAAAAGAAGACTCTTACTTCCACTTCTGCAACCGCTCCGCCGCCTCCGCCATGTCGGCCTCCGGCCCGCAATAGCTGAAGCGCATGAAATGATGCCCGCGCCGGCGGTCGAAATCCACGCCCGGGGAGGCAGCGATGCCCACCTCCGCCAGCATCCGGGCGCAGAATTCCTGGCTGTCGTTGGTGCGGTCGGCGATGTCGGCATAGAGGTAGAACGCGCCTTCGGCCGGGCTGATGCGCGCGAAGCCGGCCGCGGGCAGGCGGGCCAGCAGCAGGTCGCGGGAGCGGCGGTAGCGGGCGATGTTGGCGTCCAGCTCCGGCGCGCAGTCGAAGGCGGCCTCGGCGGCGATCTGGGCGATGTGGGGCGCGCTGATGAACATGTTCTGCGCCAGACATTCCACCGGGCGCACCAGGTCGTCGGGCAGCACCAGCCAGCCGATGCGCCAGCCGGTCATGGAGAAGTATTTCGAGAATGAGTTCACCACGATGGCGCTGTCGCTGAAGGCGGCGGCGGTGGCCTGTTCCTGGCCGTAGGTCAGGCCGTGGTAGATTTCATCGCTGATCAGCCGCACGCCGTTCGCGTGGCACCAGCGCGCGATGGCGGCGAGTTCGGCCGGCGCCAGCATGGTCCCGGCGGGGTTGCAGGGGCTGGCCACGATCAGCCCGTCCGGGCGCGGGTCCATCGCCTCCAGCAGCGCCACGGTGGGCTGGAAGCGGGTCTCGGGCCCGGTCTCCAGCATCACCGGCTCCATGCCGAGTGCCGTGAGGATGTTGACGTAGGGCGGGTAGAACGGGGTGGCCATCGCCACCCGGTCGCCGGGGTTGAAGGCGGCGAGGAAGGCCAGCGGAAACGCGCCCGAGGCGCCCACCGTGACCGCGATGCGCGCGGCCGGGATGTCGATGCCGTACCAGGCGCGGCCGTGGCCAGAGATGCGCGCGCGCAGGCTGGGCAGGCCGAAGGCCTCGGTGTAGCCCATCGGCCGGGCTTCGCTCAGCGCGCGCTGCACGGCGGCGACCGCGCCGACCGGGGCCCCGGTGCCGGGCTGGCCCACTTCCATGCGGATCACGTGCGGCGCCCCGGGCGGCAGGGCGGCCTGCCGCGCATTGGCCGCGGTGATCACGTCCATCACCATGAAGGGCGGCGCGAAGGCCCCGCGCCCGACCTTCAGCGGCATCAGTTCGACGCCCCGGCCGCCAGCCCGTGGCCGCGCGGATCGGCGGCCCAGGTGCAGCGGTCCGGCGCGCCGGGCAATCCGCCGGAACAGAGTGCGGCATTGGCCCGGCCCGGCTCCGGCACCGGGTTCGGCAGCGCCTGCCGGCCGGCCAGGCTCTGTTGCAGGCCGACGGCGACGGCCATCGGCGCGCCCGCCTGGCCGGTGCCGGTCACCGCCGCCTTGAACGCCATGCGGCTGCGGGTGGAATAGGCGATCGCCGCGGAGAGCAGCGGCGGGGGCATCGCGGCGGGCGAGGCGGCCAGCAGGATGCCGGTCTGCGGCGCCACCCGGCCGGTGCCGAACAGGTTGTTCATGGTCAGCACGCAGGCCACGGCATTGCCGTTGCGGTCCATGGTGACGAAGCCGGTGGAGGCGGGCAGCGCCGGCAGGCTGCCTTGTGCCACCTCGCGCGCGTCGAGCGCCGCCTGGGCATCGCCGCCCCAGGTGCCGGCGCGCCAGGCCGCGGCCGCCGCGATGGCCCGCGCCGCCGCGGCATCCCCCGCCGCCGGATTGGCCGCCAGCACGCGCCAGGCCGCCCCGGCCGCCACGCCGCCATCGGTTGGCAGGAAGGCGGCGAAATCGCCGCCGCCGATCGCCAGTTTCGGCGCCGGGCGATAGGCCGGCAAGGCGCCGCGCAGGGCCGGCGCCGCGATGCCGCCGCCGGCGCGCGCGCTGCTTTCCACCAGCCGGCGCGCCAGGGTGCCCTGGTACAGGTCGCCGACGCCGGCGATGCGCAGCTGGCCGAAGGTGGCGGCGAGATCGGGTTGCAGCAGCGTATCGCCCTCGCGCGGCACGCGCCCGGCGGGCAGGAAGATGCTCGCCGTATCGGGATCGCCGCCCAGCGGCCCGGCCACGATGGCGAGGTCGGCGGCAAAGGCGCGGCTGACCGGGGCGCCGAAGCGGGCGAGCTGCTCGGCCGGCACGATCAGCGATTCGAAGGGCTGCTTGCCGTAGCGGGCGTGCAGCGCGAACATCCCGCGCGCCAGCATCGGCACCGCCGCCGGCCGGTCGCCGCCCGCGCCGCCGGCGGGCGACAGGAAGCTGATCGCCTCGGCGCCCAGCAGCGGCGAGTCCGGCGCGAAGGCCAGGCACGCCCCGCCGGCGCCCAGCCCGGCGCGCGACGGCAGCGTCACCGCCATCACGGTTGCCACCGTCACCGCCGCATCGGCCGCTGTGCCGCCCGAAGCCAGGATCGCGCGCCCGGCCAGGGCGGCATTCGGCTCGTCGGCGATCACCGTGCCGAGGAAGCCGCGCACGAAGCCGGCATTGCCCTCGGCCGGGCGGTTGCTGGGGATCACCCGGTCGGAGACGGCTTCAAGCTGTTCGCAGCCGCTGGTCAGCAATCCCATTGCGAGCAGGACGGCCACGCCGCGGGATGCTAGGGTCGTGCCGATGCCGCGCGTCTTCGCCCCTGCCTGCTGCTCTCGCCGCGCCGTGCTGGGCGCAGCATTCGGCGCGACCCTGGGCGTGCCGATCGCGCTGTCGGCCGCCGGTTCGGCCACCGCGCAGGGCGCGTCCCCCACCGTGATCGTGATCCGCGACGCCGAGACCGAGACCCTGCTGCGCAATTTCGCCAACCCCTTGTTCCGCGCCTCGGGCATCGAACCCAATGCGGTCCGCATCATCCTGATCCGCGATGACGCTCTAAACGCCTTCGTCAGCACCGGCAACCGCCTGTTCATGAACACCGGCATCATCGCCAAGGCCGAATCGGCGCTGGAGCTGGTCGGCGTGCTGGCGCACGAGGCCGGGCACATCCGCGGCGGGCACATCGTCAAGCTGCCGGAGATGATGCGCGAGGCGATGATCAAGGCGATCGCCGCCATGCTGATCGGCGCGGCCGCGGGGGTGGCCGGGCGCAGCGCCGATGCCGGGATGGGCGCGATGCTGGGCGGCCAGCAACTGGCGCAGCGCGGGCTGATGAGCTTCACCCGCGGCATGGAGAACGCCGCCGACCAATCGGCGCTGCTGGCGCTGGATCGCGTCGGCTGGCCGGCGCGCGGCATGCTGGGGCTGTTCCGCCGCATCCAGGACCAGGAGGCGCTGGTCGACGAGCTGCAGGACCCGTATCTGCGCACCCATCCGCTGACGCGCGACCGGGTGGAGGCGGTGGCCGCCCATATCGCGCGCAGCCCGGCCTCTTCCGGGGCGCTGCCGGCGGCGTTGGACGCGGCCTTCCTGATGGTGCGGGCCAAGCTGCGCGGCTTCCTGGAGCCCAGCTCCGTCACCCTGCGCCGGGTGAACGAGGGCGAACGCAGCCCCGAGGCGCGCTATGCCCGCGCCATCGCGCTGTATCGGCTGGGCCATATCGACGCGGCGGTGGCGCTGGTCGACGGGCTGATCGGCGCAGCACCCGGCAGCCCCTGGCTGCACGAGCTGAAGGGGCAGATCCTGTTCGAGGGCGGGCGCGGGGCCGCGGCACTGGCGCCGTATCGGGAGGCCGCCCGCCTGGCGCCGGAGCAGGCCACGATCCGCGCCGCCCTGGCCCGCGCGATGATCGAGACCAACGATGCGGCCCAGCTGCGCCCGGCGATCGGCCATCTGCAATCCGCCCTGGCCCGCGAGCGCGACGACCCCTGGGCCTGGCGCAGCCTGGGCATCGCCTGGGGCCGGCTGGGCGAGCTGGGCCAGGCCGACCTGGCGCTGGCCGAGGAGGCGCTGGCGCTGGGGGACATTCCCCGCGCGCGCATGCTGGCGCGCCGTGCCGAGAAGCAGCTTCCGCCCGGCCCCGCCCGCCTGCGCGCCGGCGATGTCGCCAATGCCGTCCGCAAAGAGAACCGCGAGGGATTCTGACCATGCGCCTGCTTCGTCTCCTGGCCCTGTTGGCGCTGCTGTTGCTCGCCCCGCTGGCGGCTTTGGCTCAACCGCCCTCGGCAGCGCTACCGCCGTTGGGCAGCTTCACCACCCAGCAGCGTGCCGAGATCATCGCCATCATCCGCGAGGCGCTGCGTACCGATGCGTCGCTGCTGCGCGATGCCATCACTGCGTTGCAGCAGGAGGAGGAGCTGGCCAAGACCGCGGTCGCGCGCGGGGCGATCGGCGAGCTGACGCGCAGCCTGGCCGGCGATCCGGTGATGGGCAACCCCGATGGCGACGTGACCATCGTGGAGTTCTTCGACGTGCGCTGCCCGTATTGCCGGCGGATGCTGCCGGTGATGGCCGAGCTGCTGAAGCGCGACCCGGGGGTGAAGCTGGTGTTCAAGGATTTCCCGATCCTGGGACCGGCCAGCACGCTGGGCGCGCGCGCGCTGGTGGCGTCGCACAAGCAGGGCGGCTACCTGAAGTTCTACCACGTGATGATGACCGGCGCGCCGGTGGGTGACATGGAGGGGCTGCGCGCGGCGGCCGGGCGGGCGGGGCTCGACTGGGACCGGTTGCAGCGCGACATGGCCGCGCCGGATGTGCAGGGGCGGATCGCCGCCAACCTGGCGATCGGGCGCCGGTTGGATATCCAGGGGACGCCGGCCTACGTGGTGGGCGAGCGGATCCTGCCGGGGGCGGTGGATCTCGCGGAGATGCTGGCGGCGGTGGCGGCGGCGCGGCGGAAGTAAGGAAGCAGTTCTTTTTTGAAAAAAAGAACCAAAAAACTTTTATCCGTTTAGGCGCGGCCGATGAACCGCCGCGCCTGAATGTGTAGAAAGTTTTTTTGCTTCTTTTTCTTCAAAAAAGAAGATTCTGCCTTCCTTTGGCGCGCCACGTGCAAGAGCAGGCCCATGCGCTTGCTCCTCGCCCTTTTCTGCCTGCTCCTCCCGCCCGCCGCCGCGGCCCAGCCAGCCGCAAGTGGCGGATTCCGCACGACTTTACCGCCCTCCGCCGCAGCAGCGCCGGCACCCGGCATATCCTGCCGTGCGGCAATCGCTGCCGCCGAGCGGGCCTATGCGATCCCCGCCGGATTGCTGATGGCGATCGGCTTGGTGGAGAGCGGGCGCACCGATCCGCTCACCGGGCAGCGGGATCCCTGGCCCTGGGCGGTGAACGTGGAGGGTCGCGGGGCGCTGCTGGACACGCGCGAGGCGGCGCTGGCCTTCGTGCGCCAGGCCGAGGCGGGGGGCGCGCGCTCGATCGACATCGGCTGCATGCAGGTCAACCGGATGCACCACCCGACGGCCTTCGCCTCGCTGGAACACGGCTTCGACCCGGGCGCCAACGCCGACTACGCCGCGCGCTTCCTGCGCCAGCTCAAGGAAGGACCGGCCGGCGGGGACTGGATGAAGGCGGCCGGGTTCTATCACTCGCAGACGCCGGAGCGGGCCGAGGCCTATCGCGCCAGGGTGCAGGCGGCGATGGGCAGCCAGCCGCGGCCGGCACCCCCCATGGCGGTTGCGGGCGGAGGCGGGCAGCGCCTGGGCAACGGGTCGGACCAGGTGGCGATGCTGGCGGCGCCCTCCGCGGGCCAGGGCAGGGGGCTGGACGCCTATCGCGCCAACCCGGTGCGCCTGGCGCTGGTCACCACCGGGCTGCGGCGCAGCGTGATGGCGCCGCGATAGAGCAATATCCGGCCGGATGGGTTCATCCGGTTGGAGGATTTGCGTTCTTGGACAAGGGGCTAACGCGGGCTCAGCGCAGGAACACCCGCACCTCGCGCGCCGGGATGCCGGGATCGCCACGCAGCCCCAGGCGGATGCGATCGCCCGCTACGCCGGCCGCCCCCATCGCCTGTGCCACCGCGCGCGCATCCTGGGCCGCGGTGGCCACGCGCCGATCCTGCTCTGCCGGCGCGGCAGCGCTGGGCACCAGGGCCAGCACATCGAACGCGGCATCGGGCTGGCGCTGCTGCGCAGCCTGCACCGCCTCGGCCAGGGCCGGGCGGAAATCGGCGCCGTCCATGCGCACCGAGACCAGCGGCAGCCCAACCGGCGCCGCTGCGGCCTGCGGTGCTGCACCGGCCGGGCGGAAGCTACGCTGATCCACCAGGGTGCAGCCGGCCAGGGCGACCAGCAGCATGGCGGCAAAAGCTCGATGCATCGCAGACCCTCCAGCGGCGCAGGCTGGCAGGAAGGCCACGGCACGGCAAGCGGCGCACAGGGGGGTTGTGCGGCCTCCGCCCCACTGTTATACGGCCGCCTCCGCGACAGCCTCGGGATGATCGCGGTAGGCGGGCGCATAGCTCAGTTGGTAGAGCAGCTGACTCTTAATCAGCGGGTCCCAGGTTCGAGCCCTGGTGCGCCCACCAAATCAGAAGCTTCTGCCGTTCTCCGCATCGCCCGGAGGCTCAAGCGTCCGGCGGGCACAGCGGAGGGCGAGTCCGACCCCGAGTGTCGGAATTGTGGGTAACGCTCCCGCCTCAGCCAGACTCGGGGCTGGTCGCTCCGGCGGGATCCTTGCGCTCAGCACCTACACTACATCCGGGGACGCAACCGGCCGATGGTATCGGCTGGGGCTTGCGCCATGTGTCATGACGCTGTCGCCGCCGCGATTGCGATCATGCCGCGCGGCTTGAACATGCTCGGCTTGGCCCAGGCGGTTGGCGACTCAATGGAACAGGGCGCACAGGTCGCCGATGCCGCGCCCCTCCACTCGCTTTCTGATGCCCGCCGGGGTGACAAGCGGTCGATATCGCCGCACGATCCGCTGGCGCGAAGAGGGAGGGATGCGATGACGGAGCTTTGGCAGCTGGATGCGGTGGATCTGGCGCATCGGATCCGCACCGGGCGGGTGACTGCGATGGCCGCGACCCAGGCCGTGCTGGCGCGGATCGAGGCGGTCAATCCGCGGCTGAACGCGATCGTGCGGCGGCTGGACGGTGAGGCGCTGGAAGCCGCGGCGGCGGCGGATGCGGCGCAGGCGCGCGGCGCGGCGCTGGGGCCGCTGCATGGCGTGCCGGTGACGACCAAGGTCAATACCGACCAGAAGGGCCATCCGACCGACAATGGGGTGGAGGCGTTCCGCGACAACATCGCGCCGGACGATGCGCCGCTGGTGAAGAACTTGCGGGCGGCCGGGGCGGTGATTGTCGGGCGGACGAATACGCCGGCCTTCTCGATGCGGCTGTTCTCCGAGAACGCGCTGCATGGCAACACGATCAACCCGCGCGATGCGGCGCATACCGCGGGGGGGTCGTCGGGGGGCGCGGGGTCGGCGACGGCGGCGGGGTTCGGGCCGATCCATCAGGGCAACGACATCGCCGGATCGGTGCGCTATCCCGCCTATTGCAACGGGGTGGTGGGGTTGCGGCCGACGCCGGGGCGGATTCCGTCGAACAATCCGTCGACCAGCGGCGGGCGGCCGATCGGGGCGCAGCTGATGGCGGTGCAGGGGCCGCTGACGCGCAGCGTGCGGGATGCACGGCTGGGGCTGATGGTGCTGGCGGGGGCGGACCGGACCGATCCGCGCTGGGTGGATGCA
>JBIPLY010000604.1:0-5516 GCA_044369385.1 Acetobacteraceae bacterium
GCGCGCTTCGGCCCGTTCCATCTGTTCCCGGATGTCCTGAACACGCTTTGGGTCCAGCGTGTCCTGCACTAACGACCGATTGTGGATTAGGTCGCGAAGGCGTTCTGCATCCAACTGTTCATCAATAACCCGGTCCAACTGGGCGCGGACTTCAGGCTGTTCGCCGTAGCGGATGGCGCGGACCAGCAGATCCTTCAGGGGTTGGTCGCGGAAGACTTGGCCCAAGACGTCGAAAACAGCGCCGCCAAGTTGATCCCGTTGGCGGGCCAGCTTCTGGAGCAAGCGTTGCCAGACTTCCCCTTCGCGCGTCTCGTGAGCCACGAGGTTCCAGAGATGGCAGACTTCCTTCTGGCCAATTCGGTGAATGCGGCCGAAGCGTTGCTCGATGCGGTTCGGATTCCACGGCAGGTCGTAGTTCACCATCAGGTGCGCCCGCTTATGGAGGTTGATGCCTTCACCCGCCGCGTCGGTGGCCATTAGGACCAGAACCTCGGGATCGTTCTCGAACGATTCTTGGGCCTGACGACGGCGTTCCCTCGGCGTGCCGCCGTGGATGGCGACAATGGAGTTCTGGTTACCGAACCGAGTAGCCAGCTTGTCGGTCAGATAGTTCAGCGTGTCGCGCTGCTCGGTGAAGATGACCAGTTTCCGGCGAAGTTTGTTGGCGTCAAACATCTCGGGCAGGTCAAGCGTCTCGGACAGGCGTTGCCACTTGGTATCGTTGCCCGAACGACGAAGCTTCAAGGCTTGCTGGACCAAATCCCGCAGGATGACGATTTCCGCTTCGAGTTCGGCCAGCGTCTGCGACGCCGTGGACTGGTCCACGATCTGTTCTTCGGTCTGCTCGGCCTCTGTTTCCGGAGTGTCTTCGAGGTCTTCGATTTCCTCGTCGGTCAGGTCCTGCGTTTCCGCGAGCCGCGTGTTCACCGAGGCAACTCCACGGCGAAGCAGCCGCTCTTCGCGCAGACGGTCTTCGAGGCGCTTCAGGCGGCGGTCGAGCGAGCGGTAGATCGCCTCGGGTGAAGAGGCCAAACGCCGTTGAAGCAGGGTCAGCGCAAATCCAATGGTTCCCTTGCGCTTCTCATTGTTCAGCTTGTCGGCGTTGTTGAATTCGCGGCGGACATATTCGGTGACAGCCTTGTAGAGTTCCTGCTCTTCGTTGCTCAACGAATACTCAACCGTGTTGGCGCGGCGCTCCGGGAACAGGGGCTTGCCCTCCATCGTCACCAACTGCTCCTTCACCATGCGCCGCATGACATCGGAAACGTCGGAAACGTGTGCGCCGTCACGCGGTTTACCCTCGAATCGGTCCCCATCCAGCAAAGAGAGAAACAGGTGGAAGTCCTCGTCCTTACCATTGTGCGGCGTGGCTGTGAGGAGGACGAACTGCCGAGTGTGTCCGGAGAGGAGTTGCCCCAGTTTGAAGCGTTTCGTGTATTTGACCTCCGACCCGAAGTAGGTAGCCGACATCTTGTGGGCTTCGTCCACGATGACGAGATCCCAATCCACGGCCGCCAGCTTGGCTTGGATGTCTTCGTTCCGACTGAGCTTGTCCAACCGCGCGATGCACAGGTTGTGTTCCTGAAACCAGTTTCCTGTGCGGGCGGCCGTCAGACCTTCGTTGGTCAGTATCTCGAACGGCAGGTTGAACTTCTCGTCCAATTCGTCCTCATCGCCCCGAATCATCAACTCCTTGATGAGCAGACCCGCCATGATGGTCTTTCCGGCTCCCGGGTCGTCCGCCAAGAGAAAGCGCAAAGGCTGACGACCGAGCATCGTCTCGTAGACGGCGGTGATCTGGTGCGGCAGTGGGTCCACCGCAGACGTGTTCACTGCGATGTGCGGGTCGAACAAGAACGCGTAGCGGAGGCGTTGGGCCTCGGAAACCAAGCGGAAGCTTGCGCCGTCTGCGGTGAAGGAGAACGGCCTGCTTTGCTGCACCAGCGACAGGGACGGTTCCCGGTCACGGTAAAGAAGTTCCTCGCCGGGCCGTCCCTCGGAATCAACGAAGGTGACGGAAAGAACGTCGTCGCCGTAGAGTTGAACCTGACGGATGGTGACCGCTTGGTTGGCGAGGATACCGCCAACCACCGAACCTACCGTGATGTTCTCCAGTCTGAGCACTTCTGAACACTGCCACGGTCGATTCCGATTGTGAAGGCGAGTGTTTGTAGATAACCTGACTCCTTAGTCAGGTATGCTTCCAGAGGTTGTCGCGAAGAACGGGTTCTCGCTCGACCGGATTGCCACGCTTTGCGGCGTGATCGATGCCGGGTCCATTGCGGCTGCCGCGGGTCCGAGTTCCAGCCGCCAAAGCCAGTTCAGCCGTCAGATCAAGGAACTTGAGGAAGCCGTCGGAGGGAAGCTCTTTGAAAGGGTCGGAAAGACACTGAGACCGACGCCTCTCGGGCAACAGCTGGCGCGCATGAGCCGGATGTTCTTTGGGGCGGTCGCTGAATTGGCATCGCAGGAGGCGGAAAAGCCAGGGTTGCTCAACGTCGGCGGTGGGGAGGGTTTGCTTCGCTGGCTGTTCGTTCCCTCGATGAGCGCCTTAAGGGGGCTTTCGCCTCCGATTCATTGCCGGGTTCGGAGTCTGCGCAGCGCAGAGGTAATTCAGGAACTCGAACTGGGACGAATCGACGTTGGCTTGGTTCGGAAGTCGGCCGTTCCCGAGAACTTCTCGACCGATACCATCGGGACTTTTGAATTCGTCTTTGTGGTTCCGCGACAACTTCTGCGTTCCCGAACCGGTGAGGAAGTTTACGAGGGGAAACCCATTCCGTTTGCGGAGCTGATGGGAGACGGGCAACTCGCAACAACCGCCCGCGAGATTTCGGCTCAGGCGGGAATCCAACTGAACCGCGTCATTCAGGCGGAGACTCTCTCGCTCCTGCTTGCAGCCGTCGAACACGGTGACGCCGCCGCATTTTTGCCCACGGTCGCCGCTGCAAATCTTCCGAGCGACCGGTTCGCGGTGCTTCGATTCAAGGACCTAAGCAGATTAAGCCGTGAAACGGTTCTCGTCTGGCTACCCGAAGTAGCCGATCAGAAGCCAGTCGTCCGTCAGTCCATCCGAGTGCTTTCACGAAGCCTCCGCCAGACGATGTCGGATGCCGAACGGCTTGCGGGAAGCGATGAGGAGATTGGTGGCGGCGCTGAGAACTGATCCCAAAACATTGAGTTCGATCCTATTCGGAGTCGCAAAATGAAAGCTGAGTGCCAGCTTGCAGAGCCGAACGGCCCGCTTCGGTGAGGGCGATCCGGTAATCCGGTTCGTCATCGACAAGGCGGGTCTCCAACCACTCCAGCTCGACAATGCCCTGTTGCTCCAATTGCGCGGCCGCGTTGTCGATCAATGCTTCCGCGGAGTACCACTCACCGTCCTCGACGGATATTCCGATGCCCTCGCACAGGCGGGAGTTGGCCTTCTCGCTGCCGTCGTAGAACGACGAGTAGAGAATCGAGCCTTGGGTTTGGAGCACGGCCAGCAGATGACGCGCTGCCTGCTCGATAAGTTCAGAAGGTCGGAGACCCATAGGTTGTTCGTTGGTTGTTGTGGCGGAAAATCACTTCTTCGCATCCTGGAGGACATCCAAGACTTGGCGGAGGAGGCCGTTGGCCCGAGTCAATTCGCGGCTCGGGGCACCCGGCGGGGTTGAGTTGATCAGATCGGTGACGGCGTCGAGGGCGTCCGCAACCCGCCGCTGTTCCGGCGCACGCAAGCGGACGGTGTCCCAGCGGTCCATCTCGCCCGAGGCAAACAAGGCTTGGCGGATCGCCGCGTCACTGACGTAGCCGTCCATCCACGCATTGAACACTTCGCGCACGGCTTCCCGGTTGTTGCTGTCGAGGACGTCCTTCATGCGCCAGAGATTCAGAGCGTGGTGACCGTTCCAAATCGACCAGACAAAGCGGCGGAGGTGCTGTCCGCTGTGGGTGTCCGGATGCTGCGCGATGGATTCGGCAATGGTGCCGAGGGCCGCTACCGCTTTCGCGGTCCGCGACTCGTCCTGTTCCATCCGGGCGCGCGAACGGAATGACGGGGCGGCGAGCATTGTGCCCAGAAGAGTGCGAACTCCCTCCCCCGGCGCTCCCGCGAGGTCGGTTTTCCACGGGCGGCTGCCATCGCCAGGAATCGCAATCAGATGGTTGCCCTCGATCCGGAGGGTGGCGCGGCCGTTGGAGAATGAACCCGGCGCCGTCCGCTCGAATCCGTGGTGTTGAAGGAGTTCGCGAAACCAAGGCTGTTCGGTGATCGGAGGGCGGGCAAGGTCGGCAGTCATCCCCTAACAATACCATGGTTTTTGGGCTCTCCGGAAGGTGCCAACCAGTAACCCCTTGGAACCCCTCCAGAATCCCCGTTCTACCGCCCGAGACTCCGGATCGATCCGACAAACCCAAACCGCGGATTCAACTCGGTTAGGGCACACCGTCGTTCGATCGTGCCATAATGCAGTCGGAGGATTCACCGATGTGGCTGGAGTTTCGCGAGTGGGAGGGAGTGCGGATGACGTTCGTTTCCGGGAAGAAGGAACCCGTGTGGTTGGTAGCCGACCTGGTTCGGAAGCTTGGGCACGTGCCGCGAGCTGCGCGGCGGCTGCGCTGGAACCGGCGATTGGTCCGAGCCGCCTTCGACCATGCCGAGTGGAATGCTGTCGCCATGCAGAAGGAACGTGAGGCGGCATTGGCGGCGGGATTCCGCAGCGAAGTTCTCCAGGATTCCCCGCATGGGCTGGTGTTTCCCGCCAGCGCCCTCGCCGGGAAGCCGGTGCGTCGCCGGAGATTCTGCCGGTGCCGCAGATTCTAGCGCACACCGGACGGCTGGCTCGCCATAACCTTCGGCATGAGTCGTTTGTCAGTGCCCCTCCGAGGTCCTCCGTCACCGGGTCCGATCTCCCGGACGTTTTTTCCGAGACAACTTGGTGTCCGAGGCGAGATCCCGTTGTTGCCGCGAGGACCGTTGGCGGGGCAATGGCGCGCTCGCGACGACATACCGGCGATACCTACGAGGCCCGCCGCATGCGGGCCTTCGCTTTTACCGTCTTCCCTTCAGGAGCGGGTGGCTTCGCCTCCGCATCCAGTTCCGCCTCCGCCTTTCGCACGACCTTCCCCAAATCCACCTCCAACACCGCGACAATCCGCAGGACCGTGTCCAGCGTCGGGGTCCGCTTGCCGCGGTCGAGCAGGCTCATGGTGGACTGGCTCAGGTCGCAGCGCTTGGCAAGCTCGTAACCGCTGAGGCCACGGGACTCGCGTTCGGCCCGCAGCAACTGCATGACGCGGTCGCAGGTCCGGGAGGTGCTCTCGGCTAGGTTCATGTAGATGACCATAGTCATTTTGATCGTTGACGCGATAGATGACCTCAGTCATTGGATCAGCATGTTCATTCGACGCTTGGGAATCGAGAGGAGCGCCCCGCAGGCCTGCGCGGGCGGCCGTAGCTGTCCTGACATCATCGAGCTCGCCGACGGCGACTACGCGGTGATCGGGGCCGACATCAGCCGGTACGCCGACCA
>JBIPLY010000281.1:0-5514 GCA_044369385.1 Acetobacteraceae bacterium
CGCGGCGCTGGTCGTCGTGCAGCGGCGGGTCCATCGAGATGAAGGAGGGGCGGCGGAAGCTCATGGGCGCGTCGCGGATGGTGATGCCGCCGAGCTGGCTGTCGGACGAGAACACCTTGTGGTTGGTGTCCACCGCCATGATGTCCTTGTATCGGCTGACCGACCAGAAGGCGCCGAATCGGCTTTCGGGGCAATAGTGCACCGGCGCCTCGGCGCGCAGGCGGGCGAACCAGGGGCGCCAGGTGTCGTCCTGGTACAGGCTGGGCTGGCTGACGTCGAACTTGTCGAGCGGGGTGGCGGCCGCCATGTCGGCGGCGGCGGCCATGAGGTCGATGGGCGCGTCGTTCATTGCGGCGGCTCCTGGATTTGCGGGCTTGGACGTCAGCGGGGCATCGCGATCAGTGTTGGCCGGCGGGCATGCGCACCACAAGCCCGTCCAACGCGGCCGAGACGGTGATCTGGCAGGACAGGCGGGAATTCGGCTCCACGCCGTTGGCGAAGCTGATCATGCTGGCTTCGGATTCGTTCTTCTCGCCGGTCAGGTGCTCCCAGGCCGGGTCGACATAGACATGGCAGGTGGCGCAGGCGCAGGCGCCGCCGCAATCGGCGTCGATGCCGGGCACGGCGTTGTTCACCGCGGCTTCCATGACGGACAGGCCCGCGGCCACATCCACGGTGTGGGCGGTGCCGTCGTGCTCGATGAAGGTGATCTTGGGCATTCGTTCCTCCGGCCGGCGGCACGTTCAGGCCGCGAGGTCTTTCATGTTGCTGTTTAGATCGGCGAGGGCGGCGCCGTCCACCGGCTTGCGCTTCTGGATCAGCAGGCGGCCGCCCATGAAGGCGTCCGGCGTGTTCACCGACTCGACGCATTGCACGCGGTCTTCGGCATCGAGGTGGAAGACGGCGAAGGCGCCGCCTGTCTGTCCATTCGGGGCGGGGTCGCCGCGGAGCACCAGGCGGGCGACGTCGAAGGGCATGCCGGCGATCTGCAGCTTGATGTCGTACTGGTCGGACCAGAACCACGGCACTTCGGGGGCTGGCGCGGGGCGGCCGGTGATGGCGGCGGCGGCCTGGCGGGCCTGTTCCAGGGCGTTGGGGACGCTTTCGAGGCGGACCATGCGGTCGTAGAGCGCCAGCGGGCGGCGGGTCATGTCGCCGATGGCGTAGATGTCGGGGTCCGTGGTGCGGGCC
Organism: Acetobacteraceae bacterium; assembly: GCA_044369385.1. Lineage (GTDB taxonomy): Bacteria > Pseudomonadota > Alphaproteobacteria > Acetobacterales > Acetobacteraceae > CAMDGX01. The sequence goes on from JBIPLY010000281.1 coordinate 1,192, forward strand.
TGGGCGTCGACCACCACGCCGCCGTCGCAGGCCAGGCCCGCGGCCTCGGCGATCTCCTGGTTCGGCACGGCGCCGACGCCGACCAGGGCGGCATCGCAGGGCAGCACGGTGCCGTCGGCCAGACGCACGCCAGTCACGTGGCCCGCGTGTTCCTCCAGCGCCGTGACCTGGGCGCCGGTGTGGATGGTGACGCCGTGGGCGGCGTGGGCGGCGGCGAAGAAGGCGGAGAGCGGTTCGGAGGCGACGCGAGCGAGCAGGCGGGGTTCGCGCTCCAGCACGAAGGCCGCCGCACCCAGCGCGCGGGCGGAGGCGGCGGCTTCCAGGCCGATATAGCCGCCGCCGACGATGGCGATGCGCTGTCCGGGACGGATGGCGGCCTTCAGCCGGTCGGCGTCCGCGGCGGTGCGCAGTTCCAGCACCCCTTCGGCGGCGAAGCCGGGCAGGGGCAGGCGGCGGGGGCGGGCGCCGAGGGCCAGGACCAGGCGGGAATAGGGCAGGGCGGTGCCGTCGGACAGCAGGACGCGGCGGGCGGTGCGGTCGATGGCGGCGAGCGTGGTGCCCAGGCGCAGCTCGATGCTCTGCTGCGTGTAGAAGCGCTCCGGGCGCAGGGCGAGGCTTTCGGCGGTGGCCTCGCCCTTCAGCCAGGCCTTGGACAGCGGCGGGCGGTGGTAGGGCAGGATCGGCTCGTCGCCGAGCAGGGTGATGCCGCCCTTCCAGCCGAACTGGCGCAGGGCGGCCACGGCGGCGGCGCCGGCATGGCCCGCGCCTGCGACGACAATGGGCGACTCGCTCGCGCTCATCCGCGCAGCAGGACGATCGCTTCGATCTCGACCGAGATGTCGCCGGGCAGGCTGCCCATGCCGACGGCGGAGCGGGCCGGGCGGCCGTTTTCGCCGAAGACCTCGACGAAGAGGTCGGTGCAGCCGTTGATCACCTTCGGGTGGTCGGCGAAATCGGGCGCGCCGTTGACCATGCCGAGCACCTTCAGCACGGTGTCGACGCGGTCCAGCGAGCCCAGCGCGACTTCCATGTTGCGCAGGAGTTGCAGGCCGCAGTCGCGCGCCGCCTCGTAGGCCTGTTCGACCGAGACGCCGGCGCCGACCTTGCCGGTGGTCATCGCGCCGTCCGGCTTGCGCGGGCCGACGCCGGAGAGATAGAGCACGCCGCCGCCGATGCGGAACGGCACGTAATTGCCCATCGGCTTGTTCGGCGGGGGCAGGATCAGCCCGAGTTCCGCGATGCGTGCTTGAGCGCCCATGATCGTTCTCCCTGTTGTTCTAGAAGCGCACCGACAGCGCCACCGAGCCGACCTGTTGCAGGCCGCCGCGCTGGTGGCGGAATTCCTGCGTGGTGACGCGATGGGTGTATGACAGGCGCACGCCGTGGAAGATCACCGCCAGGCCGCCCTGCATCTCGCCGACGAAGGGCAGTTTCTTGACCGAGCGGCTGGACTGGAAGGTATTGCCCTCCAGCGTCAGGTCGCGCGCCACGGCGCGGCCGTCCGCGCCCAGGAAGATGTACCAGGCCAGCGGGCGCAGGTTGCGGAAATAGTCGCCGCCGCTGATCGCCGGGCGCGGGGCGGCGGGGCCGAAATCGGCCTGCAGGCCCTGGCCGATGCGCAGGATGGCGCCGGTTTGCAGATAGACCCGCAGGTTGCCGACCGCGGCGGTCAGGCTGGGCAGGGCGTCGGTTTCCAGGCCGCCGAAGCTGGCGATGGGCAGGCGCCAGGTGCGCTCGCTGGTGATCTGGATCAGCGGTTCGTTCTTGAGCTGGGTTGACCAGCCGAGCACCGTGCGCTGGCCGATCATCTCGTGGAAGCCGTTCTGCAGGCCCTGGCCGCCGGCCGCGGGGCCGACCAGGCCGAGGCCGAGCACCATGGTGCTGCGGGTGTCGAGCCCGGTTTGCGTCTTGCCGTCCTGCACCAGGCCGAGATGGCCCATCAGCACGCCGGCATAGGGGCGGTCGCCCAGCGGCGGGTTGCGCAGGCGGGTGGCGGACGGGGTGTAGATCTGGTGGGTGACGTCGATGGACATGCGGGTCTCGCCGGCGCCCCACAGGGTCTGGGCCAGGCCCTTCATGGTCTCCGGCACCAGGGCGGGCGAAGAGGTCCAGCCGACGCGGATGCCGTTGCTGTAGTATTTGTCGTTGTTGGCCCGCTTGCCGATCGCGCCGACGCTGTCGTTCTCGCCCTGGAGGGTCCAGACCGACACGTTGTCTGGCGCGGGTTTGGCCGCCGCTTGGGCCGCACCTTGGGCCAGGGCCGGTCCCGCCGCGCTGACCGCAAGTGCTGCTCCGATCAGCAAACCGCGCAATTCCATTCCGTCCTCACTCGTCGACCAAGCGTCTGTTTAAACCGTTGTCCCGCCACGCGAAACCCCCGTGTTGCGGCCGGCGCGCGCCGGCGGCCAGGCGGTGCGCGGGTTGCCAAGCGCGCGCCGCTGGGGCACCCAGGGGGCAGGTAGCAGGTCAACCCGGGAGACGGCGGATGCAGTATACCCAGTTCGGCAGGACCGGCCTTACCGTCAGCGTCGCCGGCCTTGGCTGCGGCGGGTTCAGCCGGCTTGGGCTGGGCCGCGGGCGCAGCGAGGCCGAGGCGATCGCGGTGGTGCATGCGGCACTCGACCATGGCGTGACGCTGATCGATACCGCGGCGGCCTATGGCACCGAGGCGGTGGTGGGCCAGGCGCTGGCCGGTCGGCGCGCCGGGGTGGTGCTGGCCACCAAGTCGATGACCCGCGAGGGGGCGCGCAGCCTGTCGGGGGCGGAGGTGGTCGCGAGCCTGGAGGCGTCGCTGCGGCGGCTGCGCACGGATTGCGTCGACATCTTCCAGCTCCACGCCGTGCTGCCGCGCGAATACGACCATGTGATGGGCGAGATCGTGCCGGCGCTGTTGCGCGCGCAGGCGGCGGGCAAGCTGCGGCATATCGGGCTGACCGAGACCGCGCCCAACGACCACCACCACGACACGCTGCGCCGGGCGCTGGACGACGATGTCTGGGCCAGCATGATGCTGGGGTTCAACATGATGCACACCAATGCGCGCGGCAGCCTGTTTCCGCGCACCCGGGCGCAGGGGGTCGGCACGCTGCTGATGTTTGTGGTGCGCAACGTGTTCAGCCAGCCGGAGCGGCTGGCCGCGGAGATGCGCGGGCTGGCCGATGCGGGACTGGTGCCCGCCGATGTCGCCGGCGATCCGCTGGGCTTCCTGCTGCATGCCACCGGGGCGAGCAGCCTGACCGATGCCGCCTATCGTTTCGTGCGCCACGAGCCCGGCGTGGATGTGGTGCTGTTCGGCACCAGCGATGTCGGGCATCTGGCCCAGAACATCGCCTCGATCCTGGCGCCGCCGCTGCCGGCGGCCGACCGGGCGGCGTTGCAGGCGCGGTTCGGGCACCTGGTGGGGGTGGGGCTGGACGGACCGAAGGCGGCGTGAGTGCGGCGGCGGCCCGGCTGCGCGCGGCGCTGGCCCGCCACCAGGCCGGCGACCTGGCGGGCGCGATGGCCGAGTATGTCGCGATCCTGGCCGCGCATCCCGGGGATTTCGACGCGCTGCACCTGTTGGGCGTGGCGCAGTGCCAGGCCGGGCAGCCGGAGGCGGGGGTGGGGCTGCTGGAGGCGGCCCATGCCGCCCGGCCCGGCGAGGCCGCGGCGCGGGCCAATCTGGCGGCGGCGTTGCGCAGCGTGGCCGCGCGGGCGCGGGCCGCGGATCCGGCCGGGGCGCTGCTGGCGCTGGACCGGGCGGTGGGGCTGGCGCCCGATCACGCGGCGTCGCAGTTCAACCGGGCCAATCTGTTGCGCGAGGCCGGGCGGGCCGGCGAGGCGATTGCCGGCTATTCCGCCGCCCTGGCCCTGGCGCCCGGCGATGTGGCGGCCTGGCTGAACCGCGGCAGCACTTTGCTGGCATCCGGCGATGCGGCGGCGGCGCTGGCGGATTTCAGCCGGGCGGCGGCGCTGGCGCCGGACGATGCGCTGCCGGCGATCAACCGGGCGGCGGCGCTGCGGGCGCTGTCGCGGCCTGCCGAGGCGTTGGACGCTGCCGCCGCCGCGGCCGCGCGCTGGCCCGGTCATGCCGCGGCGCAGGCGCTGCACGGGGTGGTGCTGGCCGATCTGCGGCGGCATGGGGCGGCGCTGGCGGCCTATGACCGGGCGCTGGCCTGCGACGTGACGGCCGACACGGTGGGGCATCGCGCCGCCAGCCTGCGCGCGTTGGACCGGCATGGCGAGGCGCTGGACGGATATGCGCGGGCGATTGCGCTGGCGCCTTCGGTGGCGGCGCATCACACCGGGCGGGCGGGGGTGCTGGCCGATCTGGGGCGCATCGAC
>JBIPLY010000282.1:0-5495 GCA_044369385.1 Acetobacteraceae bacterium
TCAGCAGGGTGCGGCGGTTCATCACGTCAGGATTCTCCGGGATTTGGGGGGGGGAGCGGTGCCGCCGGATCAGGCGGCGGCCGCCTGGAGGCTGTCGGACACGGCGCCGAGGCCCGCCGGCAGGGCTGCAGGCGCGGCGGCGGGGTCCAGGTCGTAGAGCTGCTCGGCGATCGCCGGCGTCAACGCGCAGGGGGGGCCATCGAACACCACCCGCCCGCCCTTCATGCCGACCAGCCGGGCGCAATACTCGGCGGCGATGTCCAGGTCGTGCAGGTTGCACAGCACGGTGATGCCGTATTCGCGGTTGATGCGCGCCAGCGCATCCATCACCACCGCGGTATTGCGCGGGTCCAGCGAGGCGATCGGCTCGTCGGCCAGGATGATGTCGGGCTCCTGCACCAGGGCGCGGCAGATCGCCACGCGCTGCTGCTGGCCGCCGGACAGCGTCTCGGCGCGCTGGGCGAGGTGGTCGCCCATGTCGAGCTGCTCCAGTGCGGCGATCGCCATCATGCGGTCCTCGCGGCTGAACAGCTTCAGCATCGTGGCCATCGTGTTGCGCTGGTTCAGCCGGCCCATCAGCACATTGGTCAGCACGTCGAGCCGGCCGACCAGGTTGAACTGCTGGAAGATCATGGCGCAGCGCTGGCGCCAGTCCCGCAGGGCCGGGCCGCGCAGGGCGGTGATGTCGGTGCCGTTGGACAGGATGCGCCCGGCGCTCGGGTCGTTGAGCCGGTTGATGGTGCGCAGCAGGGTGGACTTGCCCGCCCCGGAGCGCCCGATCACGCCGACGAACTGGCCGCGCGGAATCTCGAGCGAGACCGAGTCCACCGCGCGCAAGGCGCCGAACTGCTTGCTCACCCCATCCAGCACCAGCATTGCCAAGCCCCCGACCTGTTGGGCCGGGATATGGCAGCGCATCGGCGTCAGAATGGTGACGCGACTATGACAGAACGATGAAGGTGGGCGCGCGCGCTACAGCACGAACCACCCGGCCTCCACCGGCCCGGCGGCCTTGACGAAGATGGTCAGCTCGGCGGTGGTATCGGCGTTGGTGGTGCCCTGGACCATCCGCTGCGTGCCCTGGTCCTCCCAGCGCAACTCGCCCGGCGCGCCGCTGAACGGGGCGGTGCCGATGAAGACGAAGGCGTCGTCGCCCGGGGTGGCGGGGTTGGCGTCGATGGCGGCCAGGTTCAGCACCTCGCCGGCCGCCGCGCTGAAATCGGCCAGCGTGGTGGCGTTGCCGGCGGCAGCACCCAGCGCCGCGGGCTGGAACAGGAACAGGTCGGTGCCGCCGCGGCCGGTGACGGTATCGAGCCCGCCGCCCAGCAGGAACAGGTCCGCGGCATCCGTGCCGGTCAGGGCCTGGTTCGCCGCGGTGCTGGCATGGTCGTCGTTGAGGATGACGCCGACCGCGCTGGCGGTGGCCAGGGCGACGCCGGCCTGCGGGGCCAGCAGGGTGACGGTGACGCTCTCGTTCAGCTCCGCGGCCTGGTCGCCGGCGACGTTCAGCGTGATGACCTGCGTGGCCTGCCCGGCGGCGAACTGCGCCCGGCCGGCGGGAAGCTGGCCACCGACGAAATCGGCGCCGCTGGCCGCGACCGTGCCCGAAGCGCCGCCGCCGCTGGCGACCCAGTCCACCCCGGCGGGGCCGGAGAGGTCGCCGCTGCGGGTGACGGTGAAGGTCAGCGCGGTGCTGCCGTCATGGCCCTCGGCGCGCTGGGCGGTGGTCGCGGCGATCGCCAGCGTGCCGGTCCCGGCGGGGTCGTCGTTCCACACCAGGCCGGCGGCGCTGGCGGTGCCCAGGCTGACGCCCACGGCCGGGGCGGACAGGGTGAGGGTGAAGCTCTCGTTCAGCTCGGTGGCGGTGTCGCCGGCGATCTCGACGGTGATCACCGCACTGGTCTGGCCGGGGGCCAGGCTGACGGTGCCGGAGGGGACCGCGCCGCCGACGAAATCGGCCGCATTGGTGCCGACCGTGCCGCCGATGCCGCCACCGGCGACCGACCAGGCGGCGCTGGCCGGGCCGGCGGCGCTGCCGGTGCGGGTGACGACGAAGGTGAAGCCGGTCGCCCCGCCCGCGCCTTCGCCGCGCGCGGCATGCAGCCCGGCGACCGACAGCGTGCCGGAGGGCGGGAAATCGTCGTTCAGGATCACCCCGGTGGCAGCGGCCGTGCCCAGCGCGACGCCGGCCTGCGGGGCGGCCAGGGTGACGGTGAAGCTGTCGTTCAGCTCGATCAGGCTGTCGCCGGCCACGTTCACCGTGACGGTCTGGCTGGTCTGCCCGGCGGCGAAGTTGACCCGCCCGTTGGGCAGCACGCTCCCGGCGAAGTCCGCCGCGCTGGCTGCCACCGTGGCCGCCGCCCCGCCGCCGGTTACCGCCCAATCGGCGCTGGCCGTGCCGCTCGAATCGCCGCTGCGGGTGACGGTGAAGGTGAACGGCGTGGTGCCGGCATGGCCCTCGTTCTTCTGGGCGCTGGCCCGCGCGATCGAAAGCGTGCCGGTGCCGGCGGTGTCGTCGTTGAAGATCAGGCCGGTGGCGCTGGCCGTGGCGATGGCAACGCCCGGGGCGGGGGCGGCCAGGGTGACGGTGAAACTCTCGTTCAGCTCGACCGCGGCGTCGCCGGCGATGGTGACGGTGATGGTCTGGCTCGCCTGCCCGGCGGCGAAGCTCACCGTGCCGGCGGGCAGGGCGGCGCCGACGAAATCCGCCGCATTGGCCGCCACCGTGCCGCTGATCGCCCCGCCGGTCACCGCCCAGCTGGCCCGCGCCGGGCCGGAGAGATCGCCGCTGCGGCTGACCAGGAAGGTGAACGGGGTGGTCCCGGCCTGGCCCTCGGCGCGCGCGGCGTGCAGGCGGGCGATGGCCAGCGTGCCGGTGCCGGGCACGTCGTCGTTCTGCACCAGGCCGGTGGCGCTGGCGGTGGCGATGCCGACGCCGGCCTGGGCGCCGGAGAGGGTGACGGTGAAGCTCTCGTCCGGCTCGACCAGGCCGTCGCCGGCGATGTTGACGGTGACGGTCTTGCTGGTCTCGCCCGCGGCAAAGCTGACCCGGCCGGAGGGCAGCACCCCGCCCACCAGGTCCGCGGCATCGATCGCCGCGACGCCGCCGATGCCGCCCGGGGTCAGCGACCAGTCGGCGCTGGCGGTGCCGGTGGTCGGGCCGCTGCGGGTGACGGTGAAGGTGAAGGGGGTGGCGCCGGCTGCGCCCTCAGGCTTGCTGGCGCTGGCGCGCGCGATCGACAGGGTGCCGGTTCCGGCGGCGTCGTCGTTGTAGATGATGCCGACGGCGCTGGCCGTGGCGATGGTGGTGCCGGGGCTGGCGCCGGACAGGGTCAGGGTGAAGCTGTCATTGGCCTCGCTGGCGGTGTCGCCGGCGACGGCCACGGTGATCACCGCGCTTGTCTGGCCGGCGGCGAGGGTGACGATGCCCGACGGCAGCGCGCCGCCCGCGAAATCCGGCCCGGTGGCGGCCAGCGTGCCGCCGGCCCCGCCGCCGGTCGCGGTCCACTGCGCGGTGACCTCGGAGGCGGCGGACCCGGTCCGGGTGACCAGGAAGGTGAAGTCGGTGGTGCCCGATTGCCCCTCGGAGCGCACCGCGAACAGGCGCGACAGCGACAGCGTGGCGGGCACCAGCACGTCGTCGTTCAGGATCGTGGCTGTGGCCGTGGCCGTGGCCAGCGTCGCGCCGGTCGGCGCCGAGAGGGTGACGGTGAAGCCCTCATCGGCCTCGACCGCGCTGTCGCCGGCAACCGGGAGGATCAGGGTGCGGCTGGTCTCGCCGGGGGCGAAGCTGATCGTGCCGGCGGGCAGGGCGGCCGGGGTGAAATCCGCGGCATCGGCCGGGTTGGCGCCGCTGCCGGTCACCGCATAGGCCACCGTGGCCGCGCCCGCCGTGTTGCCGGCGCGGGTCAGGGTGAAGCTGACGCCGGTGCTGCCGCCATTGCCCTCGGCCAGGCTGGCGGCATTGGCGGCGATGGCGATGGTGGCATCGTCGTTCAGGATCACGCCCGCGGCGCTGGCGGCGGCCAGGGTGGCGCCGGCGGGGTTGGCCAGGGTGACGGTGAAGCCTTCGTCGGGTTCGATCGCGGTGTCGCCGGCAACCTCGATGGTCAGGACCTGGCTGGTCTGGCCCGGCGCGAAGCTGAGCGTGCCGGCGGGCAGGGTGCCGCCGGCAAAATCCGCGCCCGAGACCGCCGGGCCGCTCACCGCCCAGTCGACCATGGCGGGGGCGGCCGTCGCGCCGCTGCGGGTGACGGTGAAGGTGAAGCCGGTGGTGCCGGCCTGGCCCTCGGCGCGGGTCGCGGCCAGGGCGGCGATGGACAGGGTGGCGTCGTCGTTGCGGATCGTGCCCGCGGCGCTGGCGCCGGCCAGGGTGGCGCCGGGCGAGGGCGCCGACAGGGTGACGGTGAAGCCCTCGTCGGCCTCGACCGCGGTGTCGCCGGCAACCGGGAGGGTCAGCGTCTGGCTGCTCTGGCCCGGCGCGAAGCTGATCGTGCCGCCGGGCAGCACGCCGCCGGCGAAATCGGCGCCGCTGGCCCCGCTGACGGCATAGGCGACGGTGTGGGCGGCCGAGGTGTCGCCGCTGCGGGCGATGGTGAAGGTGAAGCCGGTGCTGCCGGCATCGCCTTCCGCCCGGTCGGCGTCCAGGGCCGCGATGGCGATGGTGGCATCGTCGTTCAGGATGGTGCCGGCGGCGGTGGCGGCGCCGATCTGCACGCCGGTCGGGTTGGACAGGGTGACGGTGAAGCCCTCGTCGGCCTCGATCGCGGTGTCGCCGGCCAGGGCCAGGCTGATGGTCTGGCTGGTCTGCCCGTCGGCGAAGCTGACCGTGCCGGAGGGCAGCACGAAGCCGGCGAAATCGGCGGCATCGGCCGGGTTGGCCCCGGCGCCGGTCACCGCCCAGTCGGCGCTGCCGGCCCCGCTGCTGCCGAGCGCGCGGGTCACGGTGAAGCTCAGCGTGGTGGTGCCGGAATGGCCCTCGGCCTTGGACAGGCTGGCCGGGGACAGCGCGATCACCCCGGGTTCGGCGTCGTCGTTCAGGATGGTGCCGGCCGCGATCGCAGTGCCCAGCGCGCCGCCGACCGGGCTGGACAGGGTGACGCTGAACCCTTCATCCGGCTCGACCGCGCTGTCGCCCAGGACGGGCACGACGATGTCGATGCTGGCCTGGCCCGGCGCGAAGCTGGCGATGCCGCCCGGCAGCACGCCACCCGCGAAATCGGCGCCGTCCGCGGGCGCGGCGCCGCTGCCGGCCACGCTCCAGGCCACCGAGGCCCCGGCGGCGGAGGTATCGCCGCTGCGGGTGATGGTGAAGCTGTAGCCGGTGCTGCCGGCCGCGCCCTCCGCCCGCACCGCGTCCAGTGCTGCGATCGAGAAGGCCGCGTCGTCGTTGACGATGGTGCCGGCGGCGGTCGCGGTGCCCAGGCTGGCGCCGCCGCTGGGGGCGGAGAGGGTGACGGTGAAGCCCTCATCGGTCTCGACCGTGCTGTCGCCGG
>JBIPLY010000283.1:0-5494 GCA_044369385.1 Acetobacteraceae bacterium
CCCCGCACCGGCGCGCCGATCACCTACACCGCATGCCCGCGCACCAGCGCCGCATAGTCGTCCAGCATCGGCCCCGGCGGCTTGCCGATGCGGGCGATGTATTTGCTGTAGGAGTCGCGCACGATGCGCTCCACCTCCGGCAGGTCGGCGGCATCGGCGGGGCGGATCGGCATCGGGCACCTTCACAAGACCGAAAGGACGGCCGGCCTACCCTACCGCCCGCCGCGCGCAAGCGGTAGGCTGCGCCGCCATCATCGGAGACACGCGTGCCCCCTCCCGCCGACGGATCGCTGGCCGCAGCACCCCTGGCCCGGCCCGAAACGGTCATCGACAAGATCCCGTTCTCCGCGGCCGTCGTCGTGCAGCTCGGCTGCGGCGACGGCACGGCCCTGGCCAGCTTCCGCCAGCGCAATCCCGCCACCCGGCTGATCGGCACCGAGGCAGACCCCGCGCTGGCCTGGCGCGCCGCCGCCGTGCTGGACCAGGCCTATTGCCTCGCCCCCGACCCCGGCCCCCTGCCCGCCCTGCCACCGGCCGATTGCATCCTGCTCTCCCCCGGCATGCTCGACGCCACGGCCCAGCCCGCGCTGCTGCTGGCCGAGCTCGCCGCCGGCCTGGCCCCCGGCGGCGTGCTGGTGGTGTTCATGGCCCATGGCGACATCGCCGCGCAGCACGGCCTGGTCGACGCGGCCGGGCTGCACGCGCTGGACGCCGAGCAGCTTCGCCTGGCGCCTGGCGACGGCCCGCACACCCATATCGCCTGGCGCCTGTCGTCCCAGCCGATCCCCCCGCTGCGAGTCTTCTCCACCATGCTCCCCCCGGTCGGCGGCGTCAGCCAGGTGCGCGTGGTCGAGCCGCTGGTGGCGCTGGCCGCCGAGCCCGCGCTGCTCACCGGCATCACCAACCATTTCGACGCCCTGCCGGACCCGGAGGGCAGCGACGGCATCTTCGTGCTGCACCGCCCCGCCCTGGTCGGCGAGGACGGCCTGGCCCAGGTCCGCGCCCTGATCGCGCGCGGCTGGCTGGTGGTCTGCGAGTTCGACGACCACCCCAGCCAGATCCCGGTGCTGCACCGCTCCGACGTGTGGAATTTTCGCGCCGTCCACGCCATCCAGACCACCACCCCCGCCCTGGCCGAGGTCTTCGCGCGCGAGAACCCCGAGGTCGCCGTCTTCCCCAACGCCGTCCACCACCTGCCGGACCCGGCCAACTTCGCCGGTGCCGACGATGCGGATGCGGGCCTCACCCTGCTGTTCGCCGCGCTGAACCGGGAAGAGGACTGGCCCGGCCATATCGACGCCCTGAACGCCGCCGCCGCCGCCGCCGGCCCCGCCCTGCGCTTCCACGTCATCGCCGACCGCGCCTTCTTCGACGCGCTCGAAACACCGCACAAGCAGTTCACCCCGCTGTGCGACTACACCACCTATCTCAACATCCTGGCCGGCTGCGACATCTCGTTCATGCCGCTGCGCGACACGCTGTTCAACCGCTGCAAATCCGACCTGAAATACCTCGAAGCCGCCTCCCGCCGCGTTGTCGCGCTGGCCTCCCCCACCGTCTATGCCGCCAGCATCCGCGACGGCGCCAATGGCCTCATCTTCGACAGCCCGGCGGGGCTGTACGAGCGCCTGATGCTCCTGGTCGCCGACCCTGCCGCCGCCCGGGCACTCGCCGACCGCGGCCGCGCCGATGTCGCTGCCCGGCGGATGCTGGCGTATCAGGTCCGGGCGCGGGCACGCTGGTACCGCGACCTGTGGAGCCGGCGGGAGGCACTGCACCAGGCGTTGCTGCGGCGGGTGCCGGAACTCGGGTAAGAAAGAATCTTCTTTTTGTGAACAAAAAGAAGCAAAAAAACTTTATCCGCTGGCACCCGGCTCTCCCGGGAAGCGCAGATGCCCATGGGGAAAAGTTTTTTGGTTCTTTTTTTCAAAAAAGAACCGCATCCTTACCGCTTGAGAATCGACCCCAACAGCCCTCTGACGACACTCCTGCCGACCTGCCCCCCCAGCGACCGGGCGATCGACTTGGTGAAGGCTTCCGCCACCCCTTCCCGCCGCCCGTTGCCCATCAGCATCGCCATCAGCGGATCGGCCGGCGGCTCCGGCGCCCGCCTGGCGCGGGCCGGCGGGTCATAGGCGGCGCGCGGCGGCGGCGCTGGCGGAGCGGCCTGGCCCCAGGGGGAGGCGGCGCTGCCCCAAGGGTTGCCGGATTCGACCTGCACCGCGCGCGGCGCGATCTCGGCGACGCCATGGGCGCGGCCGTTCAGCATCTCGTGCGCGGATTCGCGATCCAGCGGCGTGTCGTAGCGCCCGGCCAGCGGCGAGCCGGCGACCAGGGCGGCGCGCTCCTCGGCGGTGACCGGCCCGATGCGGCCGCGCGGCGGCACGATCTTGGCGCGCTGCACGATGCCGGGAATGCCCTTGGCGTCCAGCAGGGAGACCAGCGCCTCGCCCACTTCCAGCTCGGTGATCGCCTGGCCCACGTTCAGCCGCGGGTTGGGGCGGAACGTGTCGGCCGCCGCGCGCACCGCCTTCTGGTCGGCCGGGGTGAAGGCGCGCAGCGCGTGCTGGACGCGGTTGCCGAGCTGGGCCAGCACGGTCTGCGGCAGGTCGAGCGGGTTCTGGGTGACGAAATAGATGCCGACACCCTTCGATCGGATCAGGCGGACGACCTGTTCCACTTTTTCGATCAGGGCCCTCGGCGCGTCGCGGAACAGCAGGTGGGCCTCGTCGAAGAAGAACACCAGCTTCGGCTTGTCCAGGTCGCCGACCTCCGGCAGCTCCTCGAACAGCTCCGACAGCAGCCACAGCAGGAACGTGGCATAGAGCCGCGGCGCATGGATCAGCTTGTCGGCGGCCAGCACGTTGATCGCCCCGCGCCCGTCCGGCGAGAGCAGCATCAGGTCGGCCAGCTCCAGCGCCGGCTCGCCGAAGAATTTTTCGCCGTCCTGCTGGTCCAGCACCAGCAGCTTGCGCTGGATGGTGCCGACGCTGGCGCGGCTGACATTGCCGTATTCGCCGGAAAGCTCCGCCGCCCGCTCGCCGACATGGGCCAGGATCGCGCGCAGGTCACGAAAATCCAGCAGCAGCAGCCCCTCGGCGTCCGCCAGGGCAAAGGCGATGTTCAGCACCCCCTCCTGCGCCTCGGTCAGGTCGAGAATGCGCGCCAGCAGCACCGGCCCCATCTCCGCCACCGTGGCGCGGATCGGGTGGCCCTGAACCCCGAACACGTCCCAGAACACCGCCGGCGAGGCGCGGTAGGAATAGTCCGCCACCCCCAGCTTCGCCGCCCGCGCCTCCATCTTCGGGTTGGGCTTGCCGGGCGTGGCCAGGCCGGACAGGTCGCCCTTGATGTCGGCGCAGAACACCGGGACCCCGGCGGCCGAGAACGCCTCGGCCATCACCTGGAGCGTGACGGTCTTGCCGGTGCCGGTGGCCCCCGCGATCAGCCCGTGGCGGTTGGCGGTGGGCAAATGCAGCAGGCAGGGCACCTCGCCGGCGGCGATCAGGATGTCGGTCATGGGATCAGACCACCGGCGAGGCGCCGCCATCGACGTTGGTCGCCGTGCCGGTGATGTAGCCGCCCTCGTCGCTGGCCAGGAAGCAGGCGATGTTGGCGAATTCTTCGGCTTTCCCCATGCGGCCCAGCGGGATCGGCGCACCGGTGCGGGCGATGTGTTCCTCCAGCGTGATGTTCTGCCCCTTGGCCACCAAGGCGGCATGGCCGCGGGCGACCTGGTCGGTGACGATCAGGCCGACCAGCAGGGCGTTGACCAGGATGCCGTGGGGGGCGCCCTCGCCGGCCAGCACCTTGGTCAGCGCCATGCCCGCGGCGCGGGTGACATGGGTGGGGGCGCCGTTGGCCTTGGGCGCCTTGGCCCCGGTGTTCAGCACGTTGATCACCCGGCCCCAGCGCCGCTCCTTCATCTGCGGCCAGGCCAGGCGGGTCAGGCGCACGGCGGCGAACAGCTTCAGGTCCAGGTCGTCCTGCCAGATCTCATCGGTGATGGTCTCGAACGGGCCGGTGCGGCTCTGCCCGGCGTTGTTCACCACGATGTCGATGCGGCCGAGCTGCGCCATGGCGGCCTCATAACCAGCCTTGATCCCGGCCGCGTCGGCCACGTCGCAGGCGATCGCGGCCACGCGGCCGCGGCCGAGGGCGGCGAGCTTCGCCTTCGCCTCGTCCAGCGGCCCCTGGCTGCGCGCCAGGATCGCCACGCCGTCCGCGCCGGACTCCAGGAAGCGCTGCGCCATCGCCAGGCCCAGGCCCTTCGATCCGCCAGTGATCACAGCCGTACGGCCGGCGAGCGAAATCTGCATCTGCGTATCCCCCAATGAGTTGCGGCCAGCAGGTTGCGGCCGGCGCGCCGAAAGCGTTTGCAGTCTAGCCGAAACAAGGGGATCAAGGGCAACCGACCACCACATCGCCGAACCGCACGCCCGGGTTGTCGGCCCGGCGGCCGAGGGACTGGAGTGCCGATGATCCTGCTGATCCAGATGGCGCCGCTGCTGCTACTGGTCATGCTGCTCGGCTGGGCGCGCCGGGGGCCGGTGGTGGCCTGCCTGGCCGCGATCGCCGCGAGCCTGCTGGCATTCCTGGCCACCCACCCGGCGAGCGAGCTGCCCGGCTTCGTCCTGTCGAGCATGGCCCAGGGCACCTGGCTTTCGCTGGTGCCGGTGGGGATCGTCGCGGCCGGACTGGTGTTCCACGGCGCCGTCATGGGCCGCGAGGGGGAGGCCGCCGCCCCCGGGAGCGTCGCCGATCGCGTCTTCACCGCGGCGTTCCTGCTCGGCCCCTTCGCCGAGACGGTCACCGGCTTCTGCGTCGGGGCGATCTTCGCCCTTGGCGTGATGCGCCGCGCCGGGGTTGCCGCCGTGCCGGCTGCGGCGATGTCGCTGCTGACGCTGGCGCTGATCCCCTGGGGCGGGCTGGGGCCGGGAACCGCGGTGGGGGCCGCGATCTCGGGCGTTCCGGGCCAGGAGCTGGGCCTGCGCAATGCCTGGATCGTCGCCGCCGAGCTGCCGTTGCTGCTCGTGCTGTTCTGGCACTGGTGCGCGATTGCCGGCATTGCCGTGCCGTTGGTGCAGCGCGCCATCCAGCTTGGCTGGGTCGGCGCAGTCGGCGTTTCGCTGATCGGCTGGCACCATGTCGCCCCCTGGGAGTTGTGCGGCGTTCTGGCGACCGGGCCGTTGCTGGCGGTGCGCCTGTTGCTGGCCGATCCGCCCCGCAGCATCGCTGCCTGGCTGCGCGCCGGGCGCGCCGCCCTGCCCTATCTCATCCTGGCCGGCGTGCTGCTGGCCACCCGGCTGTGGCGCGAGGCGCCGGCCTTTCAGCCTTATCCGGGGTTGCCGTCGTTGCCGGCCAACCATGCCATGGTTGCGATCATCCTGGTGGCGCTGCTGGTCGTCGCTTTCCGGCCGAAGCCCGGGCAGGTGGTGACCGACGCGATGACCCGGGCATGGCGACCGGCGCTGGCCCTGCTGATGTTCGTCCT
>JBIPLY010000284.1:0-5477 GCA_044369385.1 Acetobacteraceae bacterium
ATACCGGCCCGCGTTGACCCATCCTTCATGGGTCAACATCAAGGCGGGTTGGTATGAGGCCGCTGACCCCCTTTGCCGAAGCTGCTTGAACGTTGAGGTCCAGGGTCTCGGACCCTGGTGGGGTCCGGGGCAAAGCCCCGGCCCTTCCTTCCTCACGGCTCAGAACGTCAGCTTCGCGCCCACCCGGAACGAAATCCCCGGCGCGATCTGCAACTCGATCGGATTGGTGCTCTTGGTCGCGGCGGTGGCGAAGGCGGAGGTGTCGTATGTGGTGCCGCCCGGCGGCAGCGGCATGTAGCGCTGGTTGGTCAGGTTGAAGATCCCGCCCATGACTTCCAGCCGCTCGATCGGCCGCCACGAGGCCAGCAGGTCGAACACCGCGTAGCCGCCCGGCAGATAGCGGGTCGTGGTGCTGGCGCGGTCCTGGGCGCTGGCGAATGTGCCCGTGCCGGTGATGCGGAAGCGATGCTCGGGGTCGTCATAGGTCACGCCGATCGTGCCCATCAGCGGCCGGGCGCCGTCGAAGAAGGTGCGCGGCGAGGTGGGCGTGGCGCGCTGGCTGCCGTCCTGGGCCGAGGCCGAGGCCTGCAGGGTGAAGCGCGGATGGAACTTCCATGCGCCAGCCATCTCGATGCCCTGGACCGTCACGGCGCTTAGGTTCTGGTAGGTGATGTCGATGCTGTTGGGGATCGAGACGAAGCTCTGGATGAAGTTCTGGTAGTCGGCGCGGAACAGCCCGAGGCTGAGATAGACGCTGTCGAACTGGGCGCGGATGCCGCCCTCGAAGCTGCGCACCTTCTCGGGCTTGAGGCTGGGGTTGGGGATCAGGTTGAAGGTGGTTCCGGGCAGCGAGGTGAAAAGCTGCTCGGCGGTCGGCATCTTGAAGCCCTCGCCGTAGTTGCCGTAGAGCGAAAAATTGCCGTCCAGCCGGAAGATGCCGCCCAGCCCGACCGAGATGTTGGAGGCGTTGAGATCGCGCGGCGCCTTGCCGGTGACCACCCGGTAGTCGGCGTCGGGCCGCGGCGCGATGGCGGTGTTGGAAAAGCGCAGTCCGGGCACCAGGGTCATCCGCCCGCCGAACAGGGTGATCTCGTCCTGGATGAAGGCGTCCATGCGCCGCGTGTCGGCATTGGCGAAGTTGAAGCCGCCGGCGCGGGTGACGGTGACCGCGCCGGTTGCGAGGTTGGTGGTGACGTCGCGGCGGGCATAGTCGGTCGCCGTGGTGCTGCCGGCGATGCCGTAGGTCAGTTCGTGGCGGATGCCGAGCGCCTCGAAGCTGGAGCGGAGCTGGATCTCGCCCTGGAGCACGTTCTCGGAATAGGTCAGGTTATCGGCCACCGTCTGGCGCTGGGTGTTGGCGAGCTGGCGCAGCCGTGTGCCGCTGCGGATGATGGTCTGCGGCGCGTAGCCGGCCATGACCTTGATTTCGTCCAGCCACCGCAGGTTCGGGCGATAGTGGCCGTCGACCATGAACAGCCCGCGGCGGATCGTCTGGTTGCGGCCATAGGACAGGTTGGTGATGCCGCCGGTCGCCGGGCCAAGGTCGAAGCGCTGGTCGACATCGGTGCTGCGGTCCATCCACTCGCCGGTCAGGCGGATGCGCGCATCCGGGTTGGGGTCCCAGACCAGCCGGGCGAAGCCGTCATTGCTGGCGATGTCCAGCGGATCGAACCGGTTGCACGGCGTGGCCTGCGGGTTGCGAGTGCAGTTCCAGATGCCGTCGGGCGAGCGCGAACGGCTGCGCTGCGGCTCATGCGCGTCGCGCCGCTGATAGGAGAGCATGGCCGACCAGGGGCCGGACTTGCCCGCCGCCGTGCCGCGATGCACCAGGCTGGCGTCGAGGCTGTCGAAGCTGGTCGAGACCTCGCCGCCCCATGTCCGGCCGGGCTTGATGTAGTCGGAAGGGTTGCGGGTGATGTAGTTCACCACGCCGCCAAGCGCGTCGGAGCCGTACAGCACCGAGCCGGGTCCGCGCATCACCTCGACCCGGCTCATGTTCCAGGGATCAACCACGTCGCGGGTGTTGTCGGTAATGCGTTCGATGGTGCGGAACCCGTCGATCAGGGTCAGGACCCGGTTGCCGCCCACGCCGCGGATGGTGATGCCGCCCAGGCTGCGGAAGGGATCGGTGCCGGAAGTCTGGCGGTTGACGTAGACGCCGGGCGTGTAGCGGAACACGTCCTCGGCGTTGCGCGACATGCGGTCGTCGATCTCCGCGCCGGAGATGACGTCCACGGTGGCCGGGGTATCCATCAACCGGCGCTCGCCGCGCAGGCCGGTGACGTTGACCGGCGGCAGCAGGGTGGCGGCCGGGATGCGCACGATCGGCTCGGACACCGGCGGCGGCGGCTCGGGTTGCTGCGCCTGCGCGCAGAGCGGCACTGCAAGCAGCAGCGCAAAGGCGAGCGCTGCCGGCGGCGATCGCCATGCCGCGCGGGCGGGGGGGTCCATGGGCATCCTGCACCTCCAGGTCATGATATACGAATGCGAATTATTCGCAATTTAGCGCAGTGTTGCGAGCCTGGCGCGCCGGGTCAATCGATAATGCGAGTGATTCGCAAATACGGCGGCGATGTGAAGTTCGCGATTGCAACTCACTCGCACTTGATCTACCCAAGGCCGACGACCCATCGCCCCCCAGCCAGCCAGTCCGCCCGCCGGACACCGTCAGCCAGGTCCTCCCGCCGACAGGAGACCCGCCCCATGGCGCGCGCCGCTTTGCTTCTGACCATCCTCGCCATCAGCCCCGCCCCGGCGCTCGCCCAGGCGTCGCCGCCCATCGCCCCGGAGGCCACCCTGCCCCCCGTCGCGGTGACCGCCACGCGCGGCGCCAAGCCGCTCGATCAGATCCCGGCCACTGTCTCGGTGATCGATCAGCTCCAGCTCGAACGCATGGGCGCCGTCCGCCCGTCCGACGCCGTGCGCTACGAGCCTGGCGTCACCGTCGGCAACCAGCCCGCCCGCGGCGGCCAGACCAGCTACGTGATCCGCGGCATCGGCGACAACCGCGTGCTGGTGCTTCAGGACGGGCTGCGCATCCAGGACTTCCCCAGCTCCAATGTCGGTGCGGGGAACTACACCCGCAACTTCGTCGACCTGGACACGGTGCGCCGGGTCGAGATCGTGCGCGGCCCGGCCAGCGCGCTGTACGGCTCCGACGCGCTGGGCGGGGTGGTCAACTACATCCTCAAGGACCCCGGCGATTACCTGGACGGCACCGGGCGCAATCTGTACGTGAGCGGCAAGCTCGGCTACAATGGCTCGGACAATTCGGTCTACCAGACCGCGACCGCCGCGGTGCGCACCGGCCCGGCCGACCTGCTGCTGCTGTTCACCCACCGCGACGGCCATGAGACCAGGGCCAATGGCAGCATCCGCCCGAACCCGCAGGTCTATCAGGCCAACACCCTGCTCGCCCGCGGCGTGATCCGCGCCACCGACACCGACACCATCCGCCTGACCGGCGAGTACAGCCAGCGCCGCACCGCGACCACCCTGCGCACCGAGGAAATCAACACCGCCCCTGCCGGTTTCACCCCGGGCAGCAACGTGCTGTCATCTCACGGCCGCGACACCACCCAGCGCGGCGCGCTCACGCTGGATTGGGAACACGACGCGCCGTTCCTGTTCGTCGATTCGGTGCGCGCGCGCCTGTCCTTCTCGCGGCTGGAACGGCGCGAACAGACGGATCTGCGTCGCGCCACCTATTCCGGGCTGGTCGCGCCCACGGTCGCCAATCGCCGCCGCCTGTCGGATTTCGCCTTCGACCAGAACCTCTATGTCGCCGACATCCAGGCGCGGTCGCGCGTCTCCCTGTTCGGCATCGATCACGCCCTCACCTATGGCACCACGCTGGAGGTCACCCAGACCACCCGCCCGCGCGACCGGCGAGAGATCAACCTGGTCACCGGCACATCGACCGCCACCGTGGCCGGCGAGAGCTATCCAAGCAAGAACTTGCCCGACACCACCACCACCCAGTTCGGCGCCTACCTGCAGGACGAATTCACCATCGGCCGGCTGGAGCTGACCCCCGCCCTGCGCGTGGACTTCTACGACCTCAAGCCGCACCCGGACGCCGCCTCGCGCCGCTCCGCCGGGGCGCTGGTGGTCAAGCCGCTCAGCGAGGTCGCGCTGTCGCCCAAGCTCGGCGCCGTGTACCGCTTCAACGAAACCTACTCGGCCTATGGCCAATATGCCCGCGGCTTTCGCGCGCCGCCCTATGACAGCACCAACTTCGCCTTCACCAACACCGCCTTCGGCTATCAGATCCTGCCCAACGCCGACCTCAAGAGCGAGACCTCCGACGGGGTGGAATTCGGCCTGCGCGGCCGCTACGCCAGCGGCTCCTGGCAGGTGAACGCCTTCTACAACCACTATTCCAACTTCATCGACACCCGCGTTGTCGCCATCCTGCCCGGCGGGGTGCAGCAGTTCCAGTACGTGAACGTCGCCGACGTGCGCATCTGGGGCGCCGAGGCGCGCGGCGACTACCGCCTCAATGCGCAATGGTCGCTCAAGGGCGCTGTCGCCTGGGCGCGCGGCGAGAATGCGCGAACCGGCAAGCCGATCGATTCGGTCGACCCGCTGAAGCTGACCACCGGCGTGTCCTGGAAGCACGAATCCGGCTTCGGCGTCGATGCGGTGATGGTCAACGCCCTGCGGCATGACCGGGTCAGCGACGCCAGCTACTTCAAGTCGCCGGCCTACACCACCTTCGACCTGATGTTTCATTATAACGTGAAGCCGGGCCTGACCCTGAACGGCGGCATCTTCAACGTCACGGATACGAAATACTTCGTCTCGCAGGACGTCAACGGCCTGGCGCGCACCAGCCCGCTGCGTGATCTCTACGCCCAGCCGGGCCGCTACTTCGCGCTGAACGCCACGGTACGCTGGTAGCGGCGCGCGATGTCGGGGATCGCCCTTCCCCCTGGCGGTTGGACCGCCCTGTCCACGGCGGGCGCATCGCGGGCTGGCGCCGGGTGGCGCGGCCGTGGCTGGGCCCGCCCGGGCATGGTGCTGGTCTCGCTGGCGGTGCATGCCGCGCTGCTGCTGTTGCTGCTGTCGGCGGGCCAGCGCGCGATCGACGCGGCGCCGTCGCCGATGGGCGTGGAGCTGATCGTCAGCGCGGCCGGGTTTCAGCACGCGGCGCCGCTGCCCAGCCCCGAAACCGGCCAGCCCGACACCGGCCAGCCCGACACCGGCCAGCCCGACACCGGCCAGCCCGACACCGGCCAGCCCGACACCGGCCAGCCCGCCGAGCCGGCCGAAGCGGCGCTGGTCGCACCCAGCGAAGTGGCGCTCGTCGCACCCACCGACGTCGCCCCGACGATACCCACCGACGCCGCCCCGACGATACCCACCGACGTCGCCCCGACGATACCCACCGACGTCGCGCCCCCCGACAGTGCCGCCACCGTCACGCCGCAGACCGCGGCGCTGGCCCCCCCGCCCGCGGACACGGTCCCGCCTGA
>JBIPLY010000285.1:0-5469 GCA_044369385.1 Acetobacteraceae bacterium
CATGAATTCCCACCGCCCGAGGTGAAGGTGGCGGCCGTCGCCGCAACCAATGCGCTGCTGTCAACGCAAGTCCAAGCCACATGGTGCGATGTGACCGACGTCAGCTACGCCGTCCACGAGAAGCCCGGCAAGCCGGCCTCGTTGCGCGTCACCTACGAAAGTGGCCTGGCGCGGCACAGTGAATGGGTGTGCTTCGAGCACACCGGCTTTCCACGAGAAAAAGCCGTGGCGTGGTGGCGACATCGTGCGCCGCACCTGCCCGCACCTGCCACCGTCCAGGAGGCGATGCGGCACCAAGACGACCTTCGACAGCCAATCGCCATCCAGACCCGCCCAGCGGGCCAATACACCGAGATCATCAAAGTGAGGTTCGAGTGATGAACGCACCATGGAGGCGCGCGCCCGCCCCGGCTCCGGAAACCCCGCCACCGATGACGGATGAGGAGAAGGCAGAGGAGCGCAAGAGGAAAGCCAAAGAGCGCGACCAGCGGTATCGCGCGAAGAACCCGGACAAGGTGCGGGAATGGCAGCGCAAGCAGTATTTGAAGAACCGCGAGAAGCGGCTGGCTGCAGCAAAGGTCAACGGCAGGGCACGAGCTGCGCGGGATCCTGGAGCGGCGATCGCAAGACGCGTTCTTTCACGGGAGAAGGACATCCTCGCGGCCCGGCAACGCGAGAAGGAGTATCGCCAACAGAACGCCGATCGCGTGAGAGAACTCGCGAGAGCCAGGATGAGGCGCTATCGCGAGGTTCATCGGGAGGAAGAGCGGGCGCGGCAACGAATAGCAAAGCGCGCCAAGTACGAGACCCATCGCGATGAGTTCAATGCGAAGCGCCGCGCTGCCTACGCCGCGCGCAGAAAGCAGATGAAGGCCGCCGGTGAAGATGCGCGACGATCGGATGAGATGCCGGACCTGCGATCGGCCTGCCCGCCATTGGGACTGGTTCCGCCGGGAGCGGGCGCCTCGCATGCACTGGACCGTTCCAACCTGTTCGCGGGTCTGCCTCGAGATCTGGAAGGAGCGGCGGATGATTGACCCCAACGAGTTCGAGATTGCCGCCATGCGCCGCGCTGGGAATGCCGCGGGTGAGTTCATCGACGCCCTCGGCCGCACCGACATGGCGCGATGGACGCCGGCGGAGTGGGTCAGCTTCGTGGAAACGATCTGCAGCGCCTACGTCGATGCGCTGATCGACCAGCAGGTCGCGGTCAACGCTGCGGCGACCAAGGTGCAGGGGCTGCCGGGATGACCGACGCCTCCTACATGGCGCGGTTCGGGGCGCAGCTGGTCGACAATGGCTATTCGGTGATCCCGATCATGCCAGGCAGTAAGGTGCCGGGGCGGTTCAGCCAGGGACAGTGGACGCCGTATCCCGGCTGGTCCCGCCATGGCGAACGGCCGACCACGCTGCACGAGGTGGAGATCTGGTCAACGTGGCCCGACTGCGGCAGTGGCATTGCCACTGGCGGCACCGTGGCGCTCGACATCGATGTTACCGACGCGACCGTAGCCCATGCGCTCACCGATCTGGCGACCGAGCATCTCGGCGCGACGCCTTGCCTGCGCATCGGACAGGCGCCGAAACGGCTGCTGCTTTATCGCACCGAGACGCCTTTCGCCGGGCGCAAGCGGGCGCCTCTCGAAGTGCTGGCGCGTGGGCAGCAATTCGTCGCCTACGCCGTGCACCCTGGCACCGGCCAGCCATATGCGTGGCCTAACGAGAATCCGCTCGACGTCATCGCCTCGGCGCTGCCTGCGGTCACCGAAGCGCAGGTTCTGGCATGGCTTGATGCCGCCCACGCTGCGCTCCCGCCAGAGCTGAAGCCCAAATCCCTCGCGGGCCCCACCGCGCCAACCGCATGGCGTGGTCCGTCCGACCCCCGCGGCACCGTCGACGGCGTCGCCGCGGCGCTGGCCTGGATCCCGAACGACGATCTGGACGGCCACTCGTGGATAAAGATCGGCAACGCCATCAAGGCCGCCGTGGGCGACGACGGCCGGGACCTCTGGCTCGACTGGTCGCGGCAGTCCGGCACATCCGGGGCCTCAGGCTGTGGGGACACGCCCGAGCGTCGCTGGGCCACCCTGCGGCCGCACAGCATCGGTGCTGGCAGCATCTACGACCTTGCCCGCCAGCGCGGCTGGGTGCCGCCGCCCGATATCACCCTGAACGCCGCGGTCGCTGAGCGGGCAAAAGAAGCGCATCCGGCGTCCGCCTTTCTGAAACGGCTGGCGCAGGGCACGCAGCAACCAGACAAGCCCGCCCCCTACCGCGTTCCACCCGAGTTGCTGACAGTGGACGGCGCGCTGAAGCTGTTCGTGGACTACGCCACGGCCACGGCTGTCAGCCCGCAGCCCTTCCTCGCCCTCGGCGCCGCTCTCTGCCTGGTCGGCACCCTGGCCGGGCGCCGTTACTGCACGCCGACGGATCTGCGCAGCAACCTCTATGCCGTGGGTATCGCCGACAGCGGTGGCGGCAAGGATCACGCCCGTCGCTGCACGAAGCGCGTGCTGCTCGCCGCCCACCTGGAGCGTTATCTCGGCGGCGAGGACCTCGCCTCATCGGCAGGACTGCTGTCGTCGCTGCAACTGCACCCCGCCCGACTGTTCCAGCTGGACGAGTTCGGCCAATTCCTCAAGCTCGTGCTGGCGCCGCGCGCACCTTTCCACAAGGCGGCGATCTGGTCCGAGCTCACCAAGCTCTACACCTCGGCTGCCGAGCCCTACATCGGCACCGAATACGCCGACCAGAAGGCACGTCCGCGTGTGACCATCGAGCAGCCCTGCGCCTGCCTGTGGGGCGTCACCGTCCCCGGCCCGTTCTGGACGGCGCTGGAGGGTGGGGCCCTGGCCGATGGCTCGCTTGCCCGCTTCCTGGTGTTCCTCACGGAGGACGACTACCCGGAGCGCAATGAGACGCCGGCCGCGTTGGAGCCTCCCACCGAGCTGATCACCGCACTCCAATCCATCGCCGCGGGCGCGGTCGATCATGACTATGGCGGGAATCTCGCTGCCATCATGGAGGCGAACGCCGCCATCAGGCCCTACACGGTGCCCCTGACGCCGGGAGCCGAGGCCGCGATGGCGGTGGTGCGAAGGGAGGCGACGCAGAAACTCCGCGCCCATCGCGGCACTCCAGCGACCGCGCTGTTCGGGCGCCAGGCCGAGAACACCGCGAAACTGGCTCTTCTGGCCGCCGTCAGCCGCAATCCGGCGCGGCCCGTCACGGAAGCGCACGACGTCCTCTGGGCAGCGCGTCTGGTGGAGCACTGCATCGCCACCATGCTGCGGGAAGCCGATCGGCGCGTCGCCGACACCCCGGCAGAAAGCCGCGTGAAGAAAGTGCTCGAGGTGATCCGTGCCGCGGGGCGGATCAGCCGCAGCGACTTCGCCCGAAAGACCCAGTTCCTCACCCGCCATGAACGCGAGGAGGCGGTGACCCTGCTGCTGGAGAGCCAGCAGATCGCGCTCGTGGAGGTGCCCGGCGCAAAAGGGCCGGCCACCGGGTGGCTGACGGCAGTGGCGGACCTTGAAGAGTTGGCCGAAATTGAAGAGAGGGCATGCGCAAGTGTCTGAAAACGCTACCAACCACTACTTTTCAACTCTTCACGCGCGCGCAACTCGCGGAGGAAAGGGCACGTGTGGGAGGACCCCGTTTGAAGAGTTGAATAGTAGTATATATTTAAATTATATAATTATATCAACCCCCTGCGGCACCTGCACCCGCCCACACTTCACTACTCTTCAAGTGCGGCATCCCAGGGGGCGGCCGTGAACGTCCCCGGCGCGCCCCGTCCGCCGCGGTCCAGCCTCAACCACGGCACACGCAGTTCTTCGAGCCCGGCCGATCTCGAGGCCATGCGCGCGGCTGCCTGGCACCGCCATGGCGTCGCAGCCCTGGCCATCAACGACATCGCCGACACCTGGCTACGCCAGGCGCTTGTCAACGAAGCCACACGGCGCTGCGGACGGCGTCGGGAAGGAACAGCACCATGACCAGCAAGCGCAAGCGCCGCACTGCCGTACAACTCGAGGACCTGTCCAAGCCCTCGGCGTGGCGGATGCAGCATGGCGCGTTCAGCGCCCCTGTGCGCGAGCCGGACCCGGAAAGCGGCGTGCTGCGGGCACATCGCTATGCCATCGACACGCTCGGCGTCATGCTCGGCAACGGCACCATCACCGAGGAGATGCACGACGCGGGGGCGATGTTCCGCCGGCACTTCCGCGTCGCCGCCCTCGATCCGCTGCGAGGCATGTCGATGCTCAGGATCCCAGGTGGCGGCGGCGATTCCCTCACCGAGCAGCAGTACACCGGTCGGCGCCGGGTGGCCGAAGCCATGGAGGCGCTGGGAGGCTTCAACAGCGCCGGTGCATCCTGCGTCTGGCACGTGGTCGGGCTCGAGTTCTCGATCACCGAATGGGCGCGTCGCCACGGGTGGGGCGGCCGCATTGTCGGGCATGCCCAGGCCCAGGGAATGCTGGTGGTGTCCCTCGGTGTCCTCGCCGCTCATTACCGGCTTGTGCCCGTCAACTAGGTGACGACCAGCGCTCCGCTGTTCACGGCAGCGACGTGCCCATCGGCCCCGCTGTTTGCCACCATTGTGTTCCACGCCCACGAACGAATGAACTGCCGGGGCGGCAGGATGATCCACCCATCGTCATCCCCGACCGCCGTGTAGTCACCCTGTGCGACGGCCAGTGCCGTGAGCGCACAGACCAGGGCGGCCCGGTCGTCGTGGTTGGTCACGTCGGTCCAGGAATGACGCGCATGCCGTCCCGGAAGCAGGTGCTGAGAGAGTTCCTGCAAGGCGCCCACCGAGGCGAGATGCTGGAAGAAGACATCGGATCGGTCGCCGCGGGTCACAGAGAGGTCCGAAGGGTGCTCCAGCATCACGCCGAGGAAACTCGATGGGAACGCCTCCACGATCGCCTTGGCGTCAATGGCGTGCGGGTGGCTGGCATCGGCCAAGTCGGCGGCATCGCGGACAAAGAACGCAAGGGCGTTGGCTGCGGCATTGAGGCTTTTGCCCACGGGCGAGGACGACTGGCCAGGCTTGCCAATCACCCCTCCAAGCCCTCGGGTCAGAACCCGCTCGGCGGTCCGATACCGACCGATGACCTCAAAACCGGATCGAAGCGGTCCATCGAATGCGGCAGCAAGGAGCGGGGTGCGTGTTCCAAGATCCGTCAGCGCCGCCTTCCACTCCGTCTCGCGGTACCGAAAGCGCTTGATGGACCACCCTAGTTCGTTCTCGGTCCACGACAGCAGACACACGGCGCTGGAACGCTGGGTGGGCGAGAAGCCCACGTCGATACCGAGGACAGCCCCGGCGTTGGGGAGAGGCATCTGCTGTCGACCTTGTCCTGAAAAAACATGTGAAACGCTACATCTTCGCACTCCCCAGCGGAATCCGGTTTCGGTATTGTTTGGACATTCGCCGCTGATGGGCCACCGGCCAAGACGGCA
>JBIPLY010000286.1:0-5457 GCA_044369385.1 Acetobacteraceae bacterium
GGGGCCGAAATGGGTCAGGGCCAGGACGGTGAGCTTGCTGTCCATCAGGGTCAGGCCGAAACCGCCGAGGCCGGAGACGGCGCTGTTGTTGTCGCCCCATTTGCCGAAGGTGGTGTTCACGCCGGTGGTCATGCCGAGATAGAGGTCGAGCATCGAGGTGGCGCGGATGATGGCCAGGCGCCGGTGTGTTTGAGCGGCAGGCCGAAATTGAAGATGTAGGAGTGGGTGTAGAAGGCGTTGGTGGTGGGGTCGATGGTCTCCGCGCCGAGCGGGGTGGTGAACAGGCCGAACTTGAAGTCGATGCCGCCTTCGGTCAGCCAGGGGGCGTGCATCTGGACGTTGGCCTCGACCAGGTCGAACTGGTACTGGCCGGAGGTGGTGCGCTCCAGCACGCCGAGGGCCCGCGTGTAGCGCGCGTCGGTGCCCAGCATGCCCTGGAGCTTGAAGCCGAAATCGTAGCCCTTGGCGTTCTTGTCGAGGTCGCGGGAGACGGCGATGGCGACCTGGTTCATCAGCACCTGGTTGGCGCGGTCCGTGAAGGCGTGGCCGAAGTTCAGGCCGCGGGCAGCGCGGTTGAGGCCGGGGGCGGCGGTGATGCCGGCCTGGATGTAGGCGGAGATCGAGATGCTGTCGGCCCATGAACCGGGTGCGGCGGCGGGGGTTGGGGCTTGGGCGTGCGCGGGGCTCAGACTGGCGAACAGGGCGGCGCCGGCTAGCAGTGTGGAGCGGGGCATGAGGCGGACTTTCCCGAGAGTGGCGGGAATGCCCAATCAAGAAGCGTGCCAGCCGCCAGTGCCGGAAATTTGGCTGCCCGCGCCGGAATATGAGCAAAAAGTAATCAAACATCCCGCTGCGGTGCGGGGATTTGTTGCACCGCAGCGGGTGTGCCGAAAATTCGGTCAGGCGAGGGCGTCGACGAGCACGATCTCGGCAGCTTCGGTGGCGGTGATGGTCAGGCTGGGCTCGTCGGTGATGGTGGCGCCGTCGCGGGTGGCGATGGCCACGCCATTGGCGGTGACCGCGCCGGAGGAGGGCACCAGATAGGCGATGCGGCCGGGGGCAAGGCGGTGGGTGACGCTCTGGCCCGGGGCGAGGGTGGCGGCGAGCACGGCGGCGTCGGCGTGGAGCGGCAGGGCGCTGCCGTCGGCTTCCGCGCGGCCATCGGCCAGGGCCACCAGGCCGCCTTCGGACCCATCCGCGCCGACGCGGGGGAACTTGCGGGTGCCCCAGCCGGGCGCCACGCCGCGCCTGGACGGGACGATCCAGATCTGGAACAGGCGGGTGGGGATCGACTCCTTGTTGTACTCGGCGTGGACGATGCCGCTGCCGGCGTGCATCACCTGGATGTCGCCGGCCTCGGTGCGGCCCTCGTTTCCCAGGGAGTCGCGGTGGGTGATGGCGCCCTCGCGGACATAGGTGACGATCTCCATGTCGCGGTGGGGATGCGGATCGAAGCCGGTGCCGGGCGCGATGGCGTCGTCGTTCCAGACCCGCAGCCCGCCGATGCCCATGCGGGTGCGATCGCGGTACTCGCCGAAGCTGAAATGGTAGCGGGCATCGAGCCAGTCGTTCTGGAAGCGGCCGAGCTGGGCGAAGGGTTGGACCTGGATCATCGTGCTGTCTCCTTGTTGTTCGATATCGAACAGTTCGACGATGAATTAGGGTCGAATGGCAGGGCTTTCAAGGGGGGCCGCTGCGCGCGGCGACCCCTCACCCAACCGTCTCCCCCAAGGGGAGAGGGCTGCCGGTGGCACGCCCGAGTTTTCGCAGCAGATGGTCGAGCTGGGCGAGTTCGGCCGGGTCCAGCGCGGACATGGCAGTGGCGATGTCCGCGGCATGCGCCGGGAAGACCGCCTGGATCAGGGCGCGGCCGGCCTCGGTCAGCTCGACGCGCACCAGGCGGCGATCGTCGGTGGCGCGGACGCGGCAGACCAGGCTGCGGGCGGCGAGCTTGTCGACGACGTCGGTCAGGTTGGCCGGCGAGGTCAGCAGCTTCTGGCCCAGCTCGCGATGGGTGAGCGGGCCAAGATGCAGCACCGCTTCCAGCACGCCGAGCTGGGTCAGGGTGAGGCGGCAGGCGGCCAGCGCCGGTTCGACGCGGGCAACCACGCCGCGCTGGGCGCGCATCAGCTTCACATAGGCGCGCACGGCGGCGGCGATGGCAGGGTCGTCAACGCCGAACATGCCGCGGTGAGGCCTCAGCGCGTCATCATCACCGGCAAGGCGGCGTTTTCCAGCACGTGGCGGGTGACGCCGCCGAGAATGAGCTGGCGCAGGCGCGAATGCGAATAGGCGCCCATGCTGAGCAGGTCGGCATCGAAATCGCGCGCCGCGCGCAGCATGCCGGCGCCGACATCGCGGTCGATCGGGCGGAACACGGCGGTGTCGGCGGTGATACCGTGCAGCGCCAGGTAGGCCAGCAGGTCGGCCGCACCGGGGCCGCGGCGGTGGTATTCGTCGGCGGCCAGCACCCGCACCGCGCTCGCGCGCTGCATCCAGGGCAGGGCGGCCTGGACGGAGGCGGCGGATTCCGCAGTGCCGTTCCAGGCGATGGCGATGCGGGTGCCGATCTGGGCGGGGGCGACCAGCGGGGCGATCAGCACCGGGCGGGCACTGTCGAACAGCACCGCGTGCAGCGCATCGGAGGAGGAGACATCCTCGCCGGCCTCGGGGTGCGGCACCACGGTGAGGTCGGCCAGGCGGGCCTGTTGCGCGACCAGGTCTTCCTCGCGCCCGACGACGGTGGCGAAGCTGGCGGTCATTTCGTTCGGGCGGGCTTCGCCGACCGGGACATGGTGTTCGGCGACGTAGCGGTCGAACATGGCGCGCACGGCGTGCGCGCGCTCGCTGCTCTCCTTCTCGGTGGCCGACATCATCTCTTCGATCATGGCGCCGGACAGGCCCTCGCCGGCCAGCGGCGCGACGTCGCGGCTGTCGACGCGCACGTGCAGCGCGGTGATGTGCGCGTTCCAGATGCGGGCGATCTGCACGGCGGTGGCCAGCGCGGCTTCGCCCGCGGCGGTTCCGGTCAGAGGCAGCAGCAGCTTGCGGATGGCCATGGCGCGTCCTCCATTACAAGTGGTTCATATGTGGGATGTTCAGGGGCGATCCGCAAGCATCTCGCGGATCGCGGCGAGGGCCGGGTCGGTTTCGCGGGCGTCGATGGCGCGCCAGGTGCCGGCGCCGGCCCCGGCCTGGGCGGCCTGGCGCAGCACGGCGAGGTCGGCGTCGGAGGCATCGCCGCGGCGGGCGGCCACGCGGCGTTCCAGTTCGGGCAAGGGCACGTCGAGCCAGGTGCCGAGGAAGCGGGCCGGGGCAATGGCGGCTTGCAGCGCGGCGCGGTGGGCGGGGTCCATGTAGGTGGCGTCCGCGATGGCGGCGTGGCCGCCCTGGGCGAGCATGCCGGCGGCGGCGGCGATCTCGGCGAAGACGGCCGCACTGGCGGCGGCGCTGTAGGCGGATTGGGGCAGGCGGGCTTCGGGGGCGATGCCGGCCCGGCGCTTGCGGATCTCGTCGCTGCGCAGGATCACGGCACCGGGCGCGGCGCCGAGGTCGGGGGCCAGCGCGCGGGCCAGGGTGGACTTGCCGGCGCCGGGCAGGCCGCCGATGGCCAGCACCAGGGGCGGCGGTGGGTGCAGGTAGTCCAGCGCCTGGGCCAGGTAGTGCGCGGCGTCCGGCGCGCCGCGCGCGGCCTGGACATGGGCGCGGACCATGGCGCGCATCGACAGCCAGGCCGGCAGCAGCGGCACCAGGCCCCAGTCGCCGGTGCGGGCGAGGTAGCGGTTCAGCACCCGGTTGGCGGCCGGGCGGCCGGCGCGGTGGTCCAGGTCCATGAGCAGGAAGGCGAGGTCGTAGCCGATATCGGTGGTGGCCAGGGCTTCGTCGAACTCCAGCGCGTCGAAGGCGACGGGGGCGCCGCGCCAGAGGCAGAGATTGCCCAAATGCAGGTCGCCATGGCAGCGGCGGACGCAGCCGGCGGCGGTGCGGGCGCGCAGGGCCGGCGCGGTGCGGGCCAGGGTGGCGGTGATGGCGGCGAGCCAGGTGTCGATGGCGGCCGGGTCGATGCCGGCGTCGCGCGCGGCCCGGGCGTTGCCCTGGGCGACCCGGGGCAGGGTTTCGGACTGGTCGACGGCGGCCTGGGGATTGGCGGCGTGCAGGGCGGCGACGGCGTCGGCCAGGGAGTCGAGCAGGGGGGCGGTCAGGCGGCGCTCGGCGGCGATCACGTCGAGGAAATCGGTGGCGGGGATGCGGGCCATGCGCACCACCCAGTCGATCGGCGCGCCGGGGCCGCCCAGCGCCAGCGTGCCGTCCGCCGCGCGGGTGACCGGGACGACGTCACGGTACAGCCCGGGCGCGTTGGCGGCGTTCAGGGCGAGTTCCCGGCGTGCGGTGCGCTCGCGTTCGGCCAGGGTGGAAAAATCGACGAAGGCGAGGCGGACGGCCTTGCGCAGTTTCCAGACGGTGTCGGCGCCGATGAACACGGCGGAGATGTGGGTTTCAACGGGATCGCGCCCGGCCAGGCCGCGCAGGAGAGCGGCGGTTTCGGCCTGGCCCGGCGGGATCATGGGGGGGATCAGGGGAACAGCTTGCCCACGCTCCAGCCGTCGCCGTCGCGGGTGAAGACGGTGCGGTCGTGCAGGCGGAAGGGCATGTCCTGCCAGAACTCGATCGCCTCGGGGATGATGCGGAAGCCGGACCAGTGCGCGGGGCGGGGGATGTCCTCGCCGGGGAACTGGCGCTCGACCTCGGCCAGGCGGGATTCCAGCACGGCGCGGTCGGGCAGCGGGCGAGACTGGTCCGACGCATGGGCGCCGAGGCGGGAGATGCGCGGGCGGGAGTTGTAGTACGCGTCGGCCTCGGCGGTGGTGGCGTCGACCACGGGGCCTTCGATGCGGATCTGGCGGCGGCGGGACTTCCAGTGGAACAGCAGGCAGGCCTGGCGGTTGGCCAGCAGCTCCGCGCCCTTGCGGCTTTGCAGGTTGGTGTAGAAAACGAAGCCGCCTTCGTCCCAGCCCTTCAGCAGCACGGTGCGCGCCGAGGGGCGGCCGTCCGCGGTGGCGGTGGCCAGCGTCATCGCGTTGGGGTCGTTCGGTTCGCTGGCTTCGGCGTCGGCCAGCCAGGCGGCGAACTGGGTGTAGGGGGTGCTGTGCGGGGCGCGGGACATGGCGGGGCTCCTTGCGGTCGGCCCAGTAGATGACTCCTTCGCGGCGGTTCGCCAAGTGCGCCCCCTTGCTCCTGGCATGGGGCCTGTGCGACGACAGGCGGGTAAAGCCAGGGATTCCGCCATGCCCGAGACCGACGCCGCCGCCGCGCCACCGACCGGAACGCTGCTTGCCGGCAAGCGGGGGCTGATCATGGGGGTGGCGAACAACATGTCGCTGGCCTGGGGGATCTCGGCGGCCTGCGCGGCGCAGGGGGCGGAGCTTGCCTTCACCTATCAGGGCGAGGCGCTGGGCA
>JBIPLY010000287.1:0-5455 GCA_044369385.1 Acetobacteraceae bacterium
CACGTCGCCACCAAGACGCCGGAGATGCTGGCGCGCGCCGGCGCCACCCCGGCGCAGATCGCCCGCGACGGCGAAAGCCTGGTCGATCACGATGCGCGCCTTGACGCCCTGTTCACCGAAATGCTGCGCCGCGCCGGCGTGGCGCAACAGATATAGAGGAGGCACATCGTGCTCATCACCCGCCGCCATGTCCTGGCCGCCTCCGCCGCCGCCCCGCTCGCCATGCCATACGTGGCCCGCGCCCAGCAGGCCAGCATCACGGTCGCCGCCTATGCCGGCATCTTCCAGGACAATTACGAGCCGGCCGTCGTCGAGCCGTTCCGCCGCGCCAATCCCGGCATCAAGGTGACCTATTTCAGCATGGGCAACTCGGCCCAGGCGCTGGGCCAGCTGCGCGCGCAGAAGGCCAATCCGCAGGTCGAATGCGTGATGATGGACGTCTCGGTGGCCAAGGCCGCCAGCGACGAGGGGCTGTTCGAGGCGATCGACGCCACCTCCGTCCCCGCCCTGGCCGAGCTCTCGCCGCGCGCCTTCACCCCGGGCGTGGTCGCCCCGGCGGTCACCTTCGACAACCTGGTGATGCTGTATTCGCCGCAGAAGGTGACGCCCGCGCCCACCAGCTGGCAGGCGTTCTGGGACCCGAAATACAAGGACCTGATCGCGATTCCCGGCGTGCCGGACATCGTCGGCCTCGGCTTCCTGATGATGGCCAACAAGAGCTTCGGCGGCGAGGACTACAAGTCGCTGGAAAAGGGCTTCGAGGCGGTGGCCAAGCTCGCCCCGAACGTCCTGACCTGGGAGCCGCGGCCGGACCCGTACACCATGATCACCAACGGCACCGCGGCGCTGGGCGTGGGCTGGAACGCCCGCGGCCAGCTCTATGCGGCGCAGTCCGAGGGCAAGATGGGCGTGGTGCTGCCCAGCGAGGGCAGCCTGTTCCAGATCAACGTGCTCGGCCTGGTCAAGGGCGCCAAGCAGCCGGAGGCCGCGCGCGCCTTCATGAACCACGCGCTCGGCGCCGAAGCGCAGGCCGCCTTCACCGAGCGCATGTTCTATGCGCCGACCAACCTGAAGGCGAAGGTCAGCGAGGCCGCCCTGGCCAAGACCGCCGCCAGCCCCGCGCGCATGGCGCAGATGCTGCCGGTGGACTGGCTGGAAGTGGCCAAGTTCCGCGAAAGCGTGACCCAGCAGTGGCGCCGCCGCGTGCTGACCGCCCGCTGAGCATGCCCCCCTGCTTCGCATGACAAACGCGCACCTGGTCCTGGACCGGCTCGAAAAACGGTTCGGGGCCGGGCCGCCCGCCGTGGCCACCCTGTCGCTGGAGGTGGCGCGCGGCGAGCTGCTGGGCCTGCTCGGCCCGTCCGGCTGCGGCAAGACCACCACGCTGCGCATGATCGCGGGGCTGGCCGACGCGACGGCCGGGCATATCCGGGTCGCCGGGCGCGATGTCACCGCGCTGCCGCCGCATCTGCGCGACATGGGCATCGTGTTCCAGAACTACGCCCTGTTCCCGCACATGGACGTCACCGGCAACGTCGCCTTCGGGCTGGAGATGCGCCGCCGGCCCAAGGCGGAGATCAAGGAGAAGGTGGAGCGCGCGCTGGCCATGGTCCACCTGACCGGGCTGGGCCATCGCCGCCCGCGCGAGCTGTCCGGCGGGCAGCAGCAGCGCGTGGCGCTGGCCAGGGCACTGGTCATCGAACCCTCGATCCTGCTGCTCGACGAGCCGCTGTCCAACCTGGACGCCAAGCTGCGCGACGAGATGCGCAGCGAAATCCGCGACATCCAGCAGCGCCTGGGCATCACCACCATCTTCGTCACCCATGACCAGGTGGAGGCGCTGGCGATGTGCGACCGCATCGCGGTGATGCGCGCCGGGCATCTGGAGCAGATCGGCACCCCGTTCGAGATCTACGAGACCCCGGCCACCCCGTTCGTGGCCGATTTCGTCGGCCGCATCAACCGGCTGGACGGCATGCGGGAGGCTGACGGCACCATCACCGCCGGCGCCCTGCGGCTGCGCGCGGCCAAGCCGGGACCGGCGGGGAAGGTGACGGTGATGATCCGCCCGCACCGCGTGCATGTCGCCACGGAGGCCATCGGCCCGGACTGGAACAGCGCGGACGGCGTGGTCAAGCGCGCCACCTATGTCGGCGACGTGCTGTCCTGCGAGGTGGACTGCGCCGGCACGGTGCTGACGGTGGAGCGCCACACCCATCCCGGCCAGCCGATCCCGCGCCCCGGCGAGGGGCAGCGCCTGGCCTGGCGGGTGTCCGACACCATGGCGTTTGACGCATGAACAGGGGGCGGCGCGTGAACGCGCGGCACGGCGGAAAGCAGGCATTCACATGGAGACGAAGAGGCGAAGGGAAGGGCGGCCTTCAGCGTCTCTTCGCCTCTTCGTCTCCATGTGAGTCCTTGCTTGCGGGCGACGCCTGATGCCGATCGCATCGCGCATCGCACTCGCCCTGCTGCTGCCGGCGCTGCTGGTGAACATGGCGGTGTTCCTGGTGCCGATGGGCAACCTGGCGCTGCTGTCGTTCAGGGAGGCGAACGAGGGCGGGGCGCTGCTGGGCGGCTTCACCATGGGCACCTGGGTGAAGCTGTTCGAGGACATCTTCTATGCGGAGCTGGTGCGCGATTCGATCCTGATCTCGCTGTCGATCACCGGGCTCACGCTGGTCTGCGCCTATCCGATCGCGCTGTTCATCCATCGCGCGCCGGACCGGTGGAAGAACCTGCTGGTGGTGGCCTGCATCTCGCCGCTGCTGGTCTCCGCCGTGGTGCGCACCTATGGCTGGATGGTGATCCTGGGCGATGGCGGCATGGTCGCGGCCTTCCTGCGCTGGGTCGGCATGGCAAAGCCGCCGCGCATGGTGTTCAACACCACCGGCGTGGTCGTGGGCCTGACCGAAATCCTGATGCCTTACATGATCCTGGCCCTCATCGCCGGCTTCGGGCGGCTCAATGCCTCGCTGGAGGAGGCCGCCGCCAGCCTGGGCGCGCGCCCGTTCACCGTGTTCCGCCGCGTGGTGCTGCCGCTGACGCTGCCGGGGATCATGCTGGGCTGCCTGCTGGCCTTCGTGCTGGCGGTGTCGTCCTTCATCACGCCGAAGCTGCTGGGCGGCGGGCGGGTGTTTCTGCTGGCCACCGAAATCTACGACCAGGCGATCGTGACGCTGAACTGGCCGGTGGCCGCCGCGCTGTCGCTGGTGGTGCTGGTGATCTTCGGCTTCGCGCTGCTGCTCTACGGCAAGCTGGCGAGGGCGGTTGCATGAGGGGGGGGGCATGATCGGGCGCCTGCTGTTCCACCTGCTGGTGGCCGCGATGCTGGTGTTCCTGCTGGCGCCGGTGATCCTGGTGATCCCGATGAGCTTCTCGGCCGACCGCGTGCTGGCCTGGCCGCCGTCCGGCTTCAGCCTGAAATGGTACGCGGCGATGCTGCAGGAGCGCGGGCTGGCCGAGGCGGCGCGCAACTCGCTGGTGCTGGCGGTGATCGTGACCGTGGCCACGCTGGCGATCGCCATGCCGGCGGCACTCGCCCTGGATCGCTGGCGCTTTGCCGGGCGCGACGCGCTGCTGGCGCTGCTGACCGCACCCCTGTTGTTGCCGACCATCGTGCTGGCGCTCGCGCTGCTCATCATCTTCGTCGGCGCCGGGCTGCTGGGCACCTGGCCCGGGCTGATGCTGGCGCATATGCTGGTCACCCTGCCCTATGGCGTGCGGGTGCTGTCCACGGCCCTGTCCACCCTGCCGCCCTCGGTGGAGGAGGCCGCCGCCAGCCTGGGCGCGCCGCCGGCCGCCGTCTTCCGCCGCATCACCCTGCCGCTGATGGTGCCGGGCCTGATCGCCACCTGCGCCATCGTCTTCCTGGTCAGCTTCGACGAGGTGGTGATCAGCCTGTTCCTGGTCGGCCCGCAACTGGTCACCCTGCCGGTCGCGCTGTTCCGCTACGTGGAGTCCCGCACGGACCCGATGGTGGCCGCCGTCTCCACCCTGCTGGTGGTGTTTTCCCTGGCCATCGTGCTGGTGCTGGACCGCGCCGTCGGGCTGCGCCGGGCGGTGGGGAAGTGAAGCAAGAAAATTTCACATGGAGACGAAGAGGCGGAGAGCAGTCAGAAGACTTCATCCCTGTTCCTCTCTTCGCCTCTCCGTCTCCATGTGAATCCTGACCACCTGTCCGCCGCCCCGCGTCCCCAAGGAGTTCCCCCGATGTTCGTCGTCAATCCCCTGCCCCCCCAGGTCGATCCCGAGCTGATCGCCCTGCTGCTGCGCGCCGAGCCGGCCACGATCGGCCATTTCCTCGATTTCGGCTTCGTCGACCCGCAGATCCGCGCCATGTGGCAGGTGCCGCGCATCGCCGGCACGGCGGTGACCGTGCGCTGCGCCGGCAATGACAGCACCATGGTGCATTACGCGCTGGGCCAGCTGCGCCCCGGCGACGTGCTGCTGCTGGACCGCTTCGGCGACACCCGCCATGCCGCGGTCGGCGGGGGCGTCGCGTTTGCGGCGCGCGAGGCCGGGTGCGTGGCCATCATCATCGATGGCGTGGCCACCGACATCCAGGAAATCCGCGATTACAAGGTGCCGGTCTGGGCCCGTGGCCTCTCGGCGGTGACCACCAAGCGCCCGTTCAACAACGGCGAGTTCTGCGTGCCGGTCTCCATCGGCGGCGTCACCGTGATGCCCGGCGATGCGGTGCTGGCCGACGAGAACGGCATCCTGGTGCTGAAGCCCGAGCAGATCGCCGATGCCGCCCCGCGCGCCATCAAGATGCAGGCCGACGAAGGCCCGCGCCTGAAAGAGGTCGCCGCCGGGGCGCGGCTGCCGGAGCTGAACGGCACCAACAAGCGGCTGGCCGAAATCCTGGCCGAGCAGGCCAAGGGCGCCACGGGCGGCGGGTCGATCTGAGGCGCCGGGCGGCGGGCGCGTGATGGAGCACGAGCCCCTCCTGCGCCTGGACCGCATGCTGACGCAGCCGTTGCGCCGGGGCGACTGACCCCTGCCAGCTCAAACCGGGCGCTCACACTGGCCGCTCACACTGGCCGCTCACACTGCCCGCTCAAACGGGGTGCGCGATCACCGAGACCGCCGCGATGCGCCAGCGCCCGTCCGCGCCGCGGAGCAGCACATACCAGCCGCTGATCGCCTCGATCGGCGAGCCGTCGGCGCGCACCCGCAGCGCGCGCTTCAGGTGCAGGTGGGCGCGGTCCTCGGTGGCGTCCAAGACCACGGCATCGACCTCCACCGTATCGGCCCAGCCGGTGCGCGCGGCCAGTGCCACGGGGTCAGGCGCATGGGCGATCAGCTCGGGGCCGGACGGCCCGATGCGGGCCATGGGGGCGGTGGCCATGTCCACCAGGGCAGCGGGATCGCCGCGGCGAAAGGCGTCGAGATAGGCGGCATAGAACGCGGCGGCCTCCCGCGCGGCGGCGGCGTTCATCGGCCGTGGCGC
>JBIPLY010000288.1:0-5454 GCA_044369385.1 Acetobacteraceae bacterium
AGATGAACATCACCGCCATCGATTTCCCGCCCGAGGTCGACGAGATCGCCGAGGCCAAGCTGACCACGCTGCCCAGCACGCGGATCAAGCCGCCGCGCATCGCCGAAAGCCCGGTCGCCTTCGAGTGCGAGCGCCACATGACCCTCGAGCTGGGCAGCGAGCGGGCGCTGATCCTGGGCCGGGTGGTGGCGATGCATGTGCGCGACGACTGCGTGATGGATGCGGCGCGCTGCTACATCGACACGCCGAAGCTCGATCTGGTCGGGCGGATGCACGGGGCCGGCTGGTACGCCCGCACCTCCGACCTTTATGAGACGCCGCGGATTCCGTTGGGCGCCTGGCCGAAGCGCCCGTGACGCCCACCAAATGACCCTGCCGCTGCTGCGGCCGCTGCGGGAGCGCCGCCTCCGCTTGCTGTGGGGCGGGATGGCCGGCTCGGCGATCGGCGACGAGCTGTTTCGCGTGGTGCTCGGCTTTGTCGCGGTGCGCGCACTGGGCGAGGCGGCAGGATACCTGGCGGTGGCGCAGGCGGCGGCGACGCTGCTGGTGCTGCTGCTGGGGGCACGGGCGCTGGACCGGGCAGCCCCGCTGGGCGTGATGCTGGCGGCCGACCTGCTGCGGGCCGTGGCCCTGGGCGGGCTGTGCGCGGTGTGGGCCGGTGACGCAGTGCCGCCGGGCTGGGCGCTGTTCGCGGTGATCCTGGCGCTGGGGGCCGGGCTGGCGGCGTTCCGCCCGGCGATGCAGGCCGCACTTCCGGTGCTGGCCGGGGACCGGGCGCTGCTGCCGGCGGCCAACGCGCTGATGGACACCACCGAGCGGCTGGCGCGGCTGGTCGGGCCGGGGCTGCTGGCGCTGGCGGCCGGGGTGATATCCGAAGTGGGCTTCGTGGCGCTGAACGGGGTGACCTTCCTGTTGGCGGCCGTGGCGGTGCTGCTGATCATGCGCACCGGGCGGGTGGCGCCGACCGGGGTGGCCGGCCTGTCGCTGTGGACCACGGCGATGCGCGGGGTGCGCGCGGTGCGCGACGTGCCGGTGCTGCGCTTCATGCTGGGTGCGGCGGGGTTGCAGAACGGGGTCTGGATGGGCGCGTTCTACCTGGCGCTGCCGCTGCATCTGGATCGGACGCTGGGCACGGCCGGGCTGGCGGCGTTCGGCACCGTGATCGCGGCCTATGGCGTGGGCAACCTGGGCGGCACGCTGGTGTTCGGCAGCCTGGGCATGCCGCGGCGGCCGGGCCTGCGGGTGTTCGGCGGCATCCTGCTGTTCGGCACCGCGGTGGCCGGGATGGCGGGCGCCATGCTGTTGCCGGCAGACTGGCAGGTGCCGGCGCTCGCCGCCTGTGCCGCGGTGGCGGCGGTGGGCGCGCCGATGCAGGACATCGTGGTGGCCACGCTGCGCCAGACCCGGCTGGCGCGCGAGGATATCGCGCCGGCAGTGCGGGCGCAGATGGTCTCGGTGCAGCTCGGCACGCTGGCGGCGATGGCGGCCGCCCCGGCGGCGGTGGCGGCGTTCGGGCCGGCGGCGGTGGTGCTGCTGG
The DNA here is from genome assembly GCA_044369385.1 of Acetobacteraceae bacterium. Lineage (GTDB taxonomy): Bacteria > Pseudomonadota > Alphaproteobacteria > Acetobacterales > Acetobacteraceae > CAMDGX01. The sequence continues at coordinate 1,538 of JBIPLY010000288.1, forward strand.
GCGGCGCGATCTACCTGGCGATCGGGGTGGCGGGCCTGGCGCTGGTGCGGCATTGACCGATTGACCGGCGCGGCGGAAGACCCCGAAATAAGCGCCCGTGAGTCAGGAGAGTGCGTTGACCGGACCGATCGCCGCCTTGGCCGTTCTTCTCGGCCTGTTAGCCGCCCCGGCTCTGGCACAGGCGCCGGCGCAGCCAGCGCGGCCGGCGGCCCAGCCCGCGCCGCGGCCGGCGCCGGCCGTGGAGATGGTGACCGAGGCGAACCTGTCGCGCGACGGGCTGAAGGCGGCCTTCGATGCGGCGAAGCTGGCAACCAGCATCGACGCCGCCGGCAACCTGATGGTGCGCATCGGCGATACCAGCGTGCATGTGCTGCCGTCCAAGGACGTGATCCGGCTGGTGGCCCATTTCGCCTTTGCGCCGCGGGCGACGCTGATGGAGAAGCTGGACCTCGCGAACCGGATCAACGACGGCTACATCGTGGTGCGCGCGGCGGTGCCGGCGGACCGGATCGGCGACCTGAACCTGGACCTCTACATCGTGTTGGGCAGCGGGGTGAGCCGAGCCAATGTGGTGACCAGTACGCGGCGCTTCGTGGACATCGTGGTGGAGGCGATCGCGGCGCTGGACAGCGAGCAGCTGCTGAAGTGATTCGGTGTAACGAAGCCCTTACATAATTGCGTATTCAGAATTGTTTTCCCTCGACCAAGACTCTGATTTCGTTGCGATCTCTGTTGCGGCACGTAATTTGCCCGGAGAGGACCGGCCTCCGCCGATTGATGGCGACAGGAATTTCGAGGAACGTTCGATGAACCCGCTCCGCCATCTTGCCATTGCCGCTGCACTGCTCGGGCTTGCGGTGCCGGGCACCGCCACGGCCGCGCCGATCACGCTGGGCAGCTTCACCTTCGACAGCGCGCTGTTCGGCAACACACTGATCGAATCGGATGGCGGGTCGTTTTCCGCGGCCAACTGGCTGAACACGGTCAATGCCAATCCCGGAAATCCCGGCTATCTGACCGGCGCGAACTTCAACACCGGCATCGCCAATATCGGCACCGCGGGCGCGACATCGTACACCATCGGCTACTCCACCGCGATCGTGAACAATCCGGGCGCCGACCTGGGCGTGGTGCAGGTGCGTTACTCGGCCGATCCGTTCGACCTGGTGATCGGCGCCACCACCATCGGCTATGTGCCCGGCGACGCGGTGAGCGCCGGGGTGACGCCGGACTGGTTCTATGGCGGCTTCTTTGTCGGACAGGCGGAATATTTTGTGACGCCGGTCGACCTGTCCGACTTCGGCGTGGCGCCGGGCGGCAGCATCAACGCGATCACCATCGTTGCGGACACGCAGCAGCTCGATCTGATCCGCATCGCCGGCTTCGGCGACGGGGCGATGGAGGAAGTGCCGGAGCCGGCCTCGCTGGCGCTGCTGGGCCTGGGGCTCGCCGCGCTGGCGGCGGCGCGGCGGCGGCGCTGATCACGGCGCAAGCGAAGCGCTAGGCGGGCCGGGGAGACGATCCCCGGCCCGTGCTGCTTCAAAGCACCCGGCTTCACACCAGACTGTTGAGGAACGCGGCCCGCGCTGTCGCGGCCTGGCTGATGAACATGCCGTCCGAGCCGCCGAGGATGAACTTGCAGCCCCAGGAGATGTAGCGCCGGGCGTTCTCCTCGTCGTAGATGCCGCCCATGCCGGGGTGCTTGCCGTGCTTCTTGCAGGCATCGATCACGGCGCGATAGGCGGCCTGGACCTTTTCGTGCCCGGCCTGGCCGGAGATGCCCATGTCGGCGGACAGGTCCGATGTGCCGATCAGCAGGCTGTCGATGCCCGGGGTGGCGGCGATGGCATCCGCGTTGGCCACCGCTTCCTCGGTTTCGATCATCGCCACGATCAGGGTCTCGGCATTGATCTGCGCCTGCGCTTCCGCGACGGGCGGGGGGAGATAGCCGAACTGGGCGATGCCGCCGCCCCAGGAGCGGGTGCCCTGCGGCGGATAGCGGAAGGCGTCGGCGACGCGCTTGGCCTGGGCTGGGGTGTCGATGTGGGGGATGACCAGGCCCTGGGCGCCGTTGTCCAGCGCGCGGGTGCCCTCGTCCAGCGCATCGGTGCAGACGCGCACGATCGGCGAGATGCCGGTGTTCAGCGCGGCGATGCAGAGCTGGGTCGCCTCGTGCACCGAGAAGGCGCCGTGCTCCATGTCGATGAACAGCCAGTCATAGCCGGCGGCCTTGGCCAGCATCGGGGTGGCGACGGTGCGCAGATGCGCGACGCCGAAGCCGATCGAAGTCTTTCCCGCGCGCAGGCGGTCGAGCGAGGTGTTGGCGATGATGGGCATGGGGTTCCTCCAGGTTGGTTGTGGGGAGCGCACCACGGGCGGGGGGTGGGGTCAATCGGGGGAGGAAGGAAGCGGTTCTTTTTTGAAAAAAAGAACCAAAAAACTTTTATCCATTGGCACCTGCGCTCCCCGGGGAAGCCGGATGCCAACGGATAAAGTTTTTTTGCTTCTTTTTGTTCACAAAAAGAAGACTCTTACTTCGCTATGACCCCTTCCAACGTGCTGAGCCGATCGGCCTCACTGGCCGGCTTGTCGGTACGCAACCGGGCGATGCGCGGGAAGCGCAGCGCCACACCCGATTTGTGCCGGGATGAGCGCTGCGCGCCGTCAAAGGCGATCTCCAAGACCAACCCGCGTTCCACCTCGCGCACCGGGCCGAAGCGGGCGGTGGTGTGGGTGCGTATCCACTGGTCGAGGAAGGCGAGCTCGCGGTCGGTGAAGCCGAAATAGGCTTTTCCCACCGGCACCAGCTCGCCGTCATCGCGCCAGAGGCCGAAGGTGTAGTCGGAATAGCTGCCGCTGCGCTTGCCGTGGCCGCGCTGGGCGTACATCAGCACGGCATCGATGGTCAGCGGCGCGCGCTTCCACTTCCACCATTTTCCCCGCGGCCGGCCGGGCAGGTAGGGGGAGGTGCCGTCCTTCAGCATCAGGCCCTCGATGCTGGCCGCGCGGGCGCCTTCGCGCAGGGCCGCGAGCTCGTCGATGGTGGTGAAGGGGATCAGCTCGGACAGGTCCATGCGGGCTGGTCGGGTGCGGGCAAACCAGGCTTCCAGGCGGGCGCGCCGTGTGTCGAAGGCAAGCGGGCGGAGGTCGTCCGCGCCGTCAAACAGCAGGTCATAGAGCCGGACCGCCGCCGGGTAGTCGGCGAGCATCTTCGGGCCGACGGTCTTGCGGTTCAGCCGCTGCTGAAGATCGGCGAAGGGGGCAACGGCGCCGTCGCGGATGACCAGCAATTCGCCGTCGAGCACGCCTTCGAAGTCCATCGCGGCGATGATCTCAGGGAACGTGGCAGAAATGTCTTCAGCGCCGCGCGAGTAAAGCCGGCGCCCGCCCGGCGTGGCCACGAGCTGAACGCGCACGCCATCCCATTTCCATTCGGCGCGCAGGGTGGCGGGGGTCAGGGCGGCGACGTCGTCGGGCTCCAGCGGATGGGCGAGCATCGGCGGGCGAAAAACCGGGGCAGTGGCGGGATCGGGTTTCTCCCCGCGGCCTTCCAGCCAGGCGAACAGCTCGGCATAGGGCGGGGCGAGGCTGTGCCAGACTTCCTCGATGGCATCCGCGGTCGCGCGGCCATCGGAAAAATCGGCCAGCGCCACGCGCGCCAGCCGCCCGGTGGCGCCGACGCGCAGGCCGCCGGTGATCAGCTTCAGCAGCGCCAGCCGCGTGCCGGCGTCGCAGGCATCGAGCCAGCCGGCGACGAGATCGGGCAAGCGCGCTTTCGGCGTCAGGCTCAGGGCCTCGACCACCTCCGGCAGGCTGGGCGGCGCGGCGTTGGTGGCGGCCGCGGGCCAGATCAGGGCAACGGTCTCCGCGAGATCACCAACGAAGTCGTAGGACAGGGCAAACAGCACCGGGTCGGT